>NZ_JBFBLI010000013.1:0-14553 GCF_040702545.1 Citricoccus sp. NPDC079358 | reverse complement strand
GATGTGGCCGAGGGCACTACCACCCAGTGGGGTCTGCGGACGGAGAACGCCCACGGGCTGACCGGCACCAAGACCATCGCGACCTGGACCCGGAAGGCTGCGCGGAACACCTCGTTCACGGTGACGGGCTCCGGCTGGGGCCACGGCGTCGGCATGAGCCAGTACGGCGCCCGTGCCATGGCGGCGGGGGGCAAGAGCTCAGAGCAGATTATCGACCACTACTATGGTCCGGCAGAGGTCCGCACCTCCTCCCTCCGTGCTGGCAACAATGTCCGTGTTCACGTTCTCTCGGCGGATTCCATCAGACTGGAGCCGTCGAACACCGTACGGATCCATACCGCCCAAGGTGTCAAGCAGACGAAGGAACCCGTGAGGCTGACCGTGGATCCCAACAACTCACGCCGGGTCCTGGCCACTCTCGGCAACGGCGACAAGCACGCCATGGAGACCGCCAACGTGGAGTGGGGCGGCACTCGGTACTGGCTCAGTGGCTCCGCGGGCACCCTGACGATCCCTCAGGGCGATGGAGGGTCGAGACCGCTCACCCTGGCCCATGGCCGTTTGGTCGCGACCGTGGTCTCGGGCAAGGTCAACCTGATCACCGAACTGCGGCTGAATGACGAATATCTGTACGGCATCGCCGAAATGCCGTCTTCTTGGCCTGCCGAAGCTCTCCAGGCGCAGGCGCTGGCCAGCCGTTCTTACGCCCTGCGCCAGACCGCCTCGGTGAAGTCCGAGTGCGACTGCCATGTGTGGGACGAGATCCGTTCGCAGAAGTTCACCGGATGGGCTAAGGAGTCCGAGACTACGGGCAGCACCCGGTGGGGCGACCGCTGGGTGAAGGCGGTCGATGCCACTCTGACGAAGAACAGTTCCGGTACGCCGACCCAGGCACAGAGCATCTGGTACGGAAACTCGGTCGCGGACGCTACCTATTACTCGTCGTCCGGTGGATCTACTCGCGACGCGGCTGATGTCTGGGGGAACAGCGTCTCCTACCTGACGTCAAAGCGAGATCCCTACAGTGTCAGCTCCGCTGCGGGCAACCCGAACGCCTCCTGGGTCAGCACGGTCAGTCAGACCACGATGGCCCGGGCCTTCAACCTGAAGGACGTCGTCTCGGTCCGGTTCACCAAGGGGGAGGACCAGGCGATCGCGCGGATCACCGGGACCTCGTCGCAAGGCGACACCTCCACGTTGACCGGTACCCAGTTTCGGTCCCGGACCGGGGTCAAGTCCGCCTGGGTGAGCTCGGTGGTCTCGGCCTAGCCGCAAGAGTCCGGCCCGGCTCGGTCTGGCAGGATGGAGGGCATGACTTCCACCACCATGGCCGGCGGTTCCGGCATCGAGGGGCACGACGTCGGCGCCAACTTCCAGCGGACCTCGCCTCCCAGCGTGGTGGACGGGGTGCGTACCTCGGAGTTCGACTCGCTGGTCCACGCCCAGGGCACGTGGCGAGACGACGAACTCCACATGGCCCCGGTCTCCGGACTGATGACGGCAGAGATCCTGGCCCACGATCCGCGTCCCGAGCTGCGGTTGGCCCGGTTGTCCTTCGAGATCCTCGGAACACTGCACTACGGGCCCCTGACGGTCACCACCCGTACCGTGCGACCCGGGCGGACCATCGAACTGGTGGAGTCGACCCTGGTGGCCCAGGGGCGCGCCGTCCTGGTGGCCCGAGCCTGGCGCCTCGTCACCTCAGACACGGCCGACGTGGCCGTCACCAACGACTCCGCCCTCACCCCCGTGGACCGGAGCCGACCGTTCCCGGCGATGGAACAGCGGTGGCCCGGTGGCTACATCAAATCGCTGGAGATGCGGGTGGCCCCGGACCATGCCCCTGGGCACGGGCGTTGCTGGTCCACCACTGAGGTGGACATGATCGCTGGCGAGCCGACCAGTGACCTCGTCCGGCTGATGGGGATGGCGGACACCTCCAACGGGGTCGCCCCCGTGCTGGACGCCGGTCCTGGCGGCTACGGATTCCCGAACGTCGACCTGCAGATCCACCTCTACCGTGACCCCGTGGGTCCATGGCTGGGCTATGCGACCACCTCGAACATGGGTTCGGACGGGATCGGGCTGACCTCCTCCGTCCTCCATGACGAACGGGGCCCGTTCGGGCGATCCGAGCAGATCCAGACGGTGCGGAAGGTCCCCTCCGTCGATGCTTGAGATGGTCCAGCCGTCGGCTCGGCACGCGGCCTCGCCGGTCGTGCTGCAGTGGACCCGGCAGGGTCCGTCTCTGGGTCCGGCAGAGGACCTGGACTACGGGATCACCCTGCTCCGTGCCGCCCAGAGCGGGGTGATCAGCTCTCCGATGGTGCGCCTCTACCGCCCCGCTCCCACCGTGGCCTTTGGCCAGCGGGATACCCGGCTGGCCGGTTTCGCTCAAGCCCAGCAGGCGTGCCGCGCACACGGCTTCGCACCCGTGGTCCGGCGCGCGGGCGGTCGTGCCGCGGCCTATCACGGCGGCAGCGTGGTGGTGGATCACATTCGGCGTGACCAGGATGCGATGCAGGGGTTCCAGGACCGCTTCGCCGGGTTCGGCGAGATGTTCGCCCAGGTGTTCCGGAGCGCCGGGGTACCGGCCGCCGTCGGGGAGATCCCCGGGGAGTACTGCCCGGGGGAGTTCTCGGTGCACACGCCGCTGCCGCCCGGGCCGGGCGGTACCGAGCGTGGACCTGTGAAGCTGGTGGGCACGGCGCAGCGGGTCGTCAAGGGGGCCTGGTTGTTCTCCTCATCGATCGTGGTGGAGGATCCCGCGCCGATCCGGGCCGTGCTCGTGGACGTCTACGAGGCACTCGGCCTGGACTGGGATCCGGCGACGGCGGGAGCGGCCACGGACGCCGTGCCGGGGCTGGACGTGGAGACGTTCGCCGCCGGACTGCGCGCGGCCTACCAGCCCGTCGAGGACCGGCCCTGGGCTGACCTGCTCCAGGCGGTTCCGCCCCGGTAGGTCGTCCGGTGCTCGCCTGGTTTGCCTGGTTCGTCCCAGTAGGCCACCGCTGTGGTCCGCTGCGACGGTGGCGCCGCGCCGTCAGCGCGCTGCGAGACGCCGATGCAGCTCGCGCTTCGGCACCGGCGTGAAGCCGGCGTCCAGGTAGTGGTCGCGGATCTCCCGTTCCTTACGGAGGAGGGACCAGCCTCGCTGGATGAGGAAGGGGACCGGCTTGCGGCGTTCGGCGAGGTCGCGCGCCAACCGGCGGGCCGCCGTCGTGAGCCGATGCTGGTCGATGTACCAGGCCTGGAAGTCGACACCGAGCCGGGTGAGGATGCGGGGAAGCTCTGCGGCGAAGATGCCCTCCGCGACGATCGGTCCTCCGGCCAATTCGAGGTCCACGTAGCCGGTGATGGACGACGTGGTGATGGAGTAGTCGGGCACGCGGGTGCGGCCGGTCTCCCGGAGTTCGATGATTGCGTCCACGGCGGCGCGTGCATTCCACGTCAGCGGGTGGTCCCAGTCGATCTCACCGTAGGCGGTGCGGGGGAACGCCCGTTCCGGGTCACCCTTCTGGTCCTCGGAGATCTCCCGGTAGAAGGAGTCCAACAACAGGTGCGGACGGCCGTAGGTGCGGGCCAGGTAGGACTTACCCGAACCGGAGGCCCCGCCCAACAGGACGAGGCCTCCGGAATGGTGCTCGGATGATGCGGTACTCACAGAGTCGGTGTTCCCGTCAGAGACTGAAGGCGCCTGACGGGAAACCGGTCCGGCGGTTAGTGACCGCGGTCGATCCACTCCTGCAGGTGCGGGGCTTCGGCGCCGATCGTGGTGGAGTCCCCGTGGCCGGTATTGACCGTGGTCTCATCCGGCAGCGTCAGCAGCCGGTCCTTGATCGACTCCACGATGGTACCGAAGTCAGAGTAGGACCGCCCGGTGGCACCCGGTCCGCCCTGGAAGAGGGTGTCGCCGGAGAAGACGACGCCCTGGGTTCCGGACTCGCTGACCAGTTCCGGGGAATGGAAACAGACCGAGCCGGGGGAGTGCCCCGGGGTGTGCAGTGCGGTGAGCTGGATGCCGGCCACGGTGAACGCCTCGCCGTCGGAGATGGTGCCGTCAGGGGCTTGGTCCGGGTAGACGGTGTCCCACAGCATCCGGTCGGCCTCGTGCAGCAGCACGGGGGCGTCCACGAGGGAGCGGAACATCTGGACGGCGCGGATGTGGTCGTCATGCCCATGGGTCAGCAGGATGGCCAGGACCTGACGTCCGTTGACGGCCTTCTGGACCTCAAGGGCGTCGTGGGCGGGATCGATGACCACGCAGGTCTCGTCGTCGCCGACGATCCAGACGTTGTTGTCCACCTCCCAGGTGCCGCCGTCCAGGGAGAAGGTGCCCGAGGTGACGATCTTGTTGATGCGAGCCATCAGAGCACCACCACCGAACGGAGGACGTCTCCGGAATGCATCTTGGAGAAGGCGGCTTCGATGTCGCTGAGGCCGATGGTCTCGGTGACGAAGGCGTCCAGGTCGAGGCGGCCCAGGTTGTACTGGTCGATCAGCATCTGGAAGTCGCGGGAGGGCAGGCAGTCGCCGTACCAGGAGGACTTGAGGGATCCGCCGCGACCGAAGATATCGGCGAGGGGCAGTTCCAGCTGCATCTCCGGCGTCGGGACGCCGACGAGGACGACGCGGCCGGCGAGGTCGCGGGCGTAGAAGGCCTGCTTGTAGGTCTCGGGGCGGCCGACGGCGTCGATGACGAGATCGGCACCGAATCCTCCGGTGAGGGCCTGGATGGCCTCGACGGCGTCCTGGTCCTGGGAGTTGACCGTGTGGGTGGCTCCGAGCTCAACCGCCTTGTCCAGCTTCCGCTGGTCCAGGTCCACGGCGATGATGGTGGTGGCCCCGGCCAGTTTGGCGCCGGCGATGGCGGCCGTGCCGACACCGCCGCACCCGATGACGGCCACGGACTCGCCACGCTTGACCTCACCGGTGTTGATGGCGGCGCCGATGCCGGCCATGATGCCGCAGCCGAGCAGCCCGGCAGCGGCGTTCTGCTCGTCAGAGACGCCCTCGACCTTGGTGCACTGGCCGGCGGCGACCAGGGTCTTCTCGGCGAAGGCGCCGATGCCCAGTGCCGGATCGAGCTCGGTGCCGTCCTCGAGCGTCATCTTCTGGGTGGCGTTGTGGGTGTTGAAGCAGTTCTGGAGCTGGCCCTTCTTGCAGGCGCGGCACTCACCGCAGACGGCCCGCCAGTTGAGGATGACCTTGTCACCGACGGCCACGTCCGTGACGCCCTCACCGATCTGGGAGACGACACCGGTGGCCTCGTGGCCGAGCAGGTAGGGGTAGTTGTCGCCGATGCCGCCCTGGACGTAGTGCAGGTCGGTGTGGCACACGCCGCAGGTGAGGATGTCGACGACGGCTTCACCCGGACCCGGATCCGGAATGACGATGGTCTCGATGCTGACGGGGGCGTCCTTCGCCGTGGCGACGACCGCCTGGACCTTCTGGGGCACGGTGCTGCTCCTTCCGGGGCCCGCGGTGGGGCAGGGCTCCGACTCGTGAGTGGTTTCGGATCCATTCCATCACATCTGGCGCGGCATGGGTGGCGGGTTCCCTGTGAGACGTATCCGAAGTCCCTTGAATTTGCGTTGTGGATATCTGTGACGTGGTTCATGGCGTCTGTCTAGACTGTGGGGCAGTGCTGGACCGTCGGGATCTGTCCGGCTGCGGTGTTGATGAATGTTGATGCGTGTTGGCAAGCCGTGGGGACGGCGTACTGCCTCGTCTGGGAATCAATTGCGATGTGGTTTCCGGGTTCGTGGTCGGTGGCCCTGTGGCCCTGAGGGAGGGGTCTGCGTGACCGATCCGGTGAATCGTCCTGTTCGACTGGCTGGCCTGGCCGGTGTGATGGCCGTGGGCTTGATGTTGACCGCTTGTTCCGGTGATGGGGGAGACGGCGGGTCGCCGTCGGGATCTCCGAGCGCTACAGAGATCTCGACCAGTTCTGGGTCTCCAACTGGCTCTGATTCAGAAAGCACGTCTCCAAGCGCAACTGCTTCAGGTTCTTACGAGCCAGCCACGGAGACGTCGCCGGCGAAGAACGTCCCGGTGCCCGAGATGCCGGAAGCGGTAAAGGAGCCTACCCAAGAAGGACTCGAAGCCGCAGTCGAATATTGGTGGGAGGCAGGAGACTTTCTCCGTGCTACGGGTGATTCGACACATATCGACGAAGTGTCCACGAGTGACTGTGAACTTTGTCAGAGTCAACGGAACAGATGGACTGAGATCTACGATCTGGGTGGCTGGGCGGAGACTGGCCCTACTGAAGTAAGGGTCCAATTCACCAACATCGATAATGGCGGTTTGGGTGGAACCGGGGCGATTGTTGTCTCTGAATCCCCGAGTCAGATTTACCAGCCGAACGGTTCGCCGGGCGGTTCTGGGGATGGGTCCGACGACCGACCGTGGGCAATCTCTGCAGTGTTTGATGAGGAAGAACAGCTGTGGAAACTCGAAGGCCTTGAACCGCAAGGGTGAGGTTGCAGAAATGACTGAAGTTAAAAGGGTTGTTCTAATTCCGATTATCCTCACATTGCTACTTGCCGTTGTCGCGGTTCCGGCCGGGCAGGCAACTGACCAGGCTTGTGACGGCGTGTTCTGCGGTGATTCCGACTATGAAGACGACCCTGAAATTGAAGTCGGTGGGGAAATCCCAGTTGAATCTACACAGCAACCGTCGAGTGGGAATCAATCAGCATCGGGCAACGAGGATGCTGATGCCGGGGCAGGCGGATCGACGAACCCTAACGAAATCGACGATCCGGACCGAATCATCACGATCACTCAGCTCTATTGCACGAATATCGATGGCGTTGCGATGTTGGACTGTATGGAAGCTGAGCGGGCTGCCTGTGCGGAATCCGGCAGTCAGTGGATGGTCAGGGCCCAGTACCCGGCCAACGATTTTGAGGCTCTCGAAAGGGTGGGGCAGCAGTTCTGTTCTGATCCTTCGGAGCCGGTGGTCTCTGACCCCGGAGCGGAAGCTCCGGATGCTCCGCCGATGCCGGTGGTGACATTGGCTGATTTCCGGAGTCTGAACATCGCCCCTTCGAAGATTGAGTCTGACTCCGGTGGCTTCGGGCTGCTCCGTGGCAACACGAACTTCTTTGCAACCGAGGAAGACCAGACGTTGAACACCACGATGCTAGGTCAACAGGTGGCGATTCAGGCGGTGCCGGTGCAGTGGACCTGGGACTACGGGGACGGCTCGGAAAGGCTGTCGAATCCATACCCGGGTGGGCCACAGGTGGAGTTCAACCAGGAGACCACCACCAGCCACGTCTACGAGGAAACCGGCCAATACCCGGTGGGGCTGACTACGTCCTACCGGGGCCAGTTCTCCGTCAACGATGGTCCATGGATCGCGATCCCGGGCACCGCCGAGATCCCGAGCGACCCGGTCACCGCGGACATCTGGCGCTCCACGTCCAAGAACGTCGCCGACGACTGCCACGAGAACCCCGAAGGCTGGGCCTGCGGGAGTCCCTTCGTTGAAGATTGACCGTCGGGTTGATCCCCGGCGGTTGACCGTCCGATGCGGGAGTGCGGCAGACTGAAACCATGTGCGGACGGTATGTGATGGCCAGGGCCATCGGTGACCTGGTGGCGGACGCGGGGGCGGACCTCGACGAGGAACTGGTGTTGCCGCCGAATTGGAATGTGGCTCCCACCGATGACGTGGCCGTGGTGCTGGAACGTGCCGTGCCGACGTCGGGCTCCGAATCCGGGACGCGCCGGGAGATCCACGTGGCCCGGTGGGGCCTGGTTCCGCCGTGGGCCAAGGACCTGTCCGTCGGTTCGCGGGCGTTCAACGCGCGGTCTGAGACCGTCACGGAGAAGCCGACGTTTCGCTCCGCGGTGAAGGCCCGTCGCTGTGCTGTGCCCGTGGACGGCTACTACGAATGGCTCAAGCTGGACGCGGGCGCGCCGAAGTCTGCGAAGAAGCGTCCCTTCTACATCCACGCCGCAGACGGCTCGCCGACCTACTTCGCGGGACTCTATGAGTGGTGGAAGGACGAATCCGTGCCGGAGGGTGCCCCGGGGTGCTGGCTGCTGAGTTGCACCATCCTCACCGGCCCCTCTCCGGAGGCGGACGATGCCGACCTGACCCTGGCGCAGCTGGGTGGTCTGCACGACCGGCTCCCGCTGCCGATGGACCGGGACACCCTGGACGCGTGGCTGGAACCGGAGAGACTGTCCTCGGAGGCTGCCGGCGCCCTGGTGGACCGCGTCCGGGAGCGGGCCTTCAGGACGGCCTCGGGATGGTCGCTGGATGAGGTGGGGGCCGCCGTCGGCAACGTCCGCAACAACGGCCCTGAACTGCTGGAACCCCTGGACACGCTGATCTGACGGCTTCCGGCGCCCCTCGCTCTCCCAGCTGTGAATTCGCTGACAATGCGGTGAAGTTCTACCCACAGGTAGTGGTTCCACGCTTCGGCTCTGCGCCATGTGGAGTTCAGGAGGGCTCTCTAGTTTGTGGAGCGCCGCAGTCCGCGGCGTCGCCTTGTCCCGAGGGGGAACCATGACCGAGCAGAATCCGTCCGACTCGTCCATCACGCAGCCGTCCCCGGAGCCCCCTGGAGTCGGTCGTCGCCGCATGCTGGCCGGCGGCGGGGCGCTGGCCGCCGCCGGGGTCCTCGGCTCCTTGCCGACGGCGGCCCATGCCGCCGGAGTGCAGCCCGCGGCCGGCAGGGGCAAGGAGAAGCGCAGCCGTCGGATGCCGCTGTCCTTCAACCGCAACGGCCGGTTCAAGATCATCCAGTTCAACGACACCCAGGACGACCACCTGACGGACCGCCGCACCCTGGACTTCATGGGGAAGGTACTGGACCAGGAGGAGCCGGATTTCGCCCTCATCAACGGCGACGTGATCACCGGAGGCCCCACCACCAACCGCGAGGTCTACCAGGCCATCAACAATGTGGTGATGCCCATGGAGTCCCGGGGCGTCAAGTGGGCCCTGACCTTCGGGAACCACGACGAGGACTCCACCGAGCAGGCCGGCACCACGGTGTTCGAGCCGCAGATGGTGGAGTTCATCCGCCAGTACAAGCACAACCTGAACCCCACCGACGAGGACGGGCTGTTCGGTTCCTCCAACGGCCAGCTCCTGGTCCGCGGCTCCCGCGGTCGCAGTCCAAGGTTCGGCATCTGGCTACTCGACTCGGGCCGCTACGCCGAGGAGAACCCCGCCGGCCAGTCGCATGAGGGGCTCATGGGGTACGACTGGATCCGCCCCGAGCAGATCCGCTGGTACAACGAGCTCTCGAAGGAGACGGAGGAGCGCTACGGCCAGAAGGTGCCGAGCCTGATGTACTTCCACATCCCGACCTATGAGCACCACCACATGTGGTTCGGCCAGCAGTTCACCTCGGACGACGCCGGCCACGCGGCGGCCGCGGAGCGCCACGGCATCGTGGGGGTCAAGAACGAGGGCGTGTACACCGGGCTGTTCAACTCCGGCATCTACGCGGCCGCCTTCGAGCGCGGCGACGTCCTCGGCATGTACAGCGGCCATGACCACATCAACACCTACATGGGCAACTACTACGGCATCGAGCTGGGCTACGGTCCGGGCACCGGCTTCGGCCCCTACGGCCTGAACGACGGTACCTGGGACCAGCACACCCTGCGCGGTGCCCGGGTCTTCGAGCTCAACGAGAACTCGAAGCGGGTGTACGACGGCACCCGCCTGGTCTTCGCCAAGGATCTGGGTCTGGACATGAACCCGGAGCCCCAGAAACTCGACGAGCCGCTGGCCTTCCCGAAGTATGTGAAGCCCATCAACTGACGGTTTTCTGACCGGACGCTTATCGCGTCCCACCTTCCTCATAGCCTCATTCTTGGTGTTAGAACACATGTCCTAATACCATGGTGGGGTGCGGCCGGGTCTTCCCGTCGGCCGTTTCACTTCCCACCGCCCCACCGGACAGCCCCGGTTTCGGGCCCGCCGTTCCTTCCCAGACGGCAGGGCACGACGCCGGCCCGGGCTGCTCCCGGACGAACCCGCCGGTCATGTGCCGGAGGGCGGAAACGGCATGAGAAGTCACGACAAGAACAGGGTAGGAATCACGTCCCATGGGAATCTTCACTCAATCGGTCGCCGTTGAATGCACCACGGCAGGGGACCCGAAGCGCCTGGAATGGAACGGCCGGATCTACGCACTGGCGGCCGAGCCGGTGCGCTGGTACGAGCGGCGCAAGTGGTGGACCGAGGAGCGCCGGGCCGAGCGGGGCCGCGGTGCCGGTCTGGTGGATCACGAGGTCTGGCGGGTCCAGGTGCGCCTGGAGAAGGCACGCAGCGCACCGCTGCTGACCTTGGACCTCTCCCGCCATGTCGACTCCGGTCGCTGGCGGCTGGTCCGCGTCCATGACGGCGCCGCAGTGCGACTCAAGGAGAGTGCTTGATGGGCACAGCCCCGGGCTTTCCGCATCTGCACGTGGCCAGTGCCTTCAGCTCCCATTACGGGGTGTCCTGGCCCGCTGAGCTGGCCGCAGCCGCCGCCGCGGACGGCGCGGAGGTGCTGGCCTGCACTGACCGGGACGGGCTCTATGGCATGGCCAAGCATGTCAGCGCCTGCCTGGAGCAGGGGCTGGACCCGGTGATCGGGGTGGACCTCGCGGTGGCCTGGGGTCAACGGCGGTCGAATCCCGCCGGCCGGGTGGTCGTGCTGGCCCGAGGCGGCACGCAGGGCACGGGGTACCGGGCCCTGGTCCGGCTCATCTCGGCAGCACACGCCCACACCACGGGTGGCTCTGCCGGGGGAACGCCGTACGTCACGATGGCCGAACTGGCCGAGTGGTCCGCCGGCAGGCACCACGGTGCCCCACCGGAACTGTTCGTGCTGCTGGGGCCGGGATCCGACGTCGGGCAGCTGATGGCCGCCCGCAAGTACACGGCCGGCCGGGCGCTGCTGCGCCGGTGGAAGGCCGCGCTGCCTTCCGGATCCCTGCGGGTGGGGGTGGTCT
Organism: Citricoccus sp. NPDC079358; assembly: GCF_040702545.1. Classification (NCBI taxonomy): domain Bacteria; kingdom Bacillati; phylum Actinomycetota; class Actinomycetes; order Micrococcales; family Micrococcaceae; genus Citricoccus; species Citricoccus sp. NPDC079358. The sequence continues at coordinate 3,579 of NZ_JBFBLI010000013.1, read as the reverse complement.
GCCATCTCTCTGCACCGGGGGAGAAGCTGTCAGCCGCCCACGCCGTGAAGATGCTGCGCGCCGCACGGGAGACCAGGGTGCCGGCGGTGCTGACCAACGCGGTGCGCTATGCGACGCCGGACGGGGCCGCCACCGCGGACGTCCTCGACGCCGCCCGGGCCCTGAGCTCCCTCGAGGCCCTCACCGACTTACAGCCCAACGGGCAGGGCTGGCTGAAGCCTGCGGGATCCATGCACCGGATCGCCCTGGAGATCTGCGAGGCGGCGGGGTCCGGGACGGAGGGGCGGGCCGGGGGTAGTGCCGAGGGGGTCACAGCCCTGCTGGATGACACCCATGCCCTCGCCGATGCCTGCCGGATGGACCCCGGTCCGGATCTGGGCTGGATGCGGCCCACCGTGCCGGAGGCCTCGGTCATCGGGATCACCGGGGACCCGGTCACTGCGCTGCGGGACCGCACTTTCGGCAGGGTTGCCGACCGCTTCCCGGACCTCTACAGAGGCACCCGCTTTGCGTCGTCGACCGCCGGCCAGGACCTGGAGAAGCGGTTGGAGCATGAGTTGGGCATCATCAACCGGCTCGGTTTCGCCAGCTACTTCCTGACCGTGGCCGAGGTGGTGGAGATGATCGAGAAGATGGGGGTGCGGGTCTCGGCGCGCGGATCCGGGGCCTCGTCGTTGGTCAATTACCTGTTGCGGATCTCCAACGTGGACCCCATGCAGCATGAGCTGATCTTCGAACGCTTTCTCTCCAATGACCGCTCGACTCTGCCGGACATCGACATCGATGTGGAATCGGCCCGCCGTCACGACGTCTACCATGCGATGTTTGAGCGTTTCGGGGCTGAACGCACCACGCTCATGAGCATGCAGAACGGTTACCGCGCGCGAGGAGCGGTGCGTGACGCCGGGATGGCGCTCGGCATGGAACCGGGGCAGGTGGACACGATCGCCAAGCAACTGTGGCGGTTCTCGGCGTCGAGCTTCCGTGAGGCCATGGACCGGATGCCGGAGTTGCGCGGTTTCGCGGAGCAGGTCGAATCAGGCCGGGCCGCCGGACAGGAGCAATTGGACCTGCTGGTGGACCTCACCGAGCGACTGGACCGGCTGCCGCGGCACATCGCCATGCACCCGTGCGGGGTGATCCTCGGAGACGCCACCCTGCTGGACCGGACGCCGCTGCAGCCTTCCGGGATCGACCTGCCGATGAGTCAGTTCGACAAGCACGACATGGATCCCATGGGCATGCTCAAGCTCGACGTGCTCGGTGTCAGGATGCAGTCGACCATCGCCTACACCCTGGCCGAGATCGAGCGGACCACGGGGGAGACCGTGGACCTCGAGCTGGTGCCCTTCGATGACGAGCCGACCTTCGACCTGATCCGCACCACGCACACCCTGGGCATCTTCCAGATCGAGTCACCGGGTCAGCGTGAGCTGATCGGGAAGCTGGCGCCCGTCGAATTCAATGACCTGACCATCGACATCTCGTTGTTCCGTCCTGGGCCCATGCAGTCGGACATGGTGCGGCCCTTCCTTGAGCAACGCCACGGTTTCTCTCAGGCACGGTATCCCCACCCGGACCTGGAACCCGTGCTGGCCGAGACGCACGGGGTGACGGTGTTCCACGAACAGGTACTGCGGACCTTCGACGTGATGACCGGCTGTGGGTTGGCCCAGGCCGATGAGTTCCGCCGTCAGATCGGTGGGCCGCAGGAGGGTGTGGTGGAGGAGTTTTTCCGGTCGACGGCGCTGGCGAGGAACTATCCGCCGAAGGTCGTGGACGAGGTCTGGGGGACGCTGCACGCCTTCGGCTCCTTCGGCTTCTGTAAGGCCCACGGCGCCGCGTTCGCCGTTCCCACCTACCACTCGGCGTGGCTCAAGACCCACCACCCCGAGGCGTTCCTGGCCGGGATCTTCGAGCACGATCCCGGCATGTACCCTCGCCGACTGATGATCGCCGAGGCCCGCCGCATGGGCATCCCGGTGCTGCCCGTGGACATTAACGCCTCCACGGATCGGTTCAGGCTCGAGTGGGTGCCCAGCCACCCGGAGATTCCCGACGCCGGCGCGGTACCGGCCGCTGGGAGCCGGCCGGCCGGCGTCGGGCCGGGGAACACTGCCGCGGGGCGCTGGGGGATCCGGCTGGCACTGAACGCGCTGTCCGGGCTGAGCGAGGCGGAGAGCAAACGGATCGTGGCGGGGCAACCCTATGCCTCGCTGGCCGATGTGCGGGACCGGGCCCGCCCGACCCGGAGGAACCTCGAACGGCTGGCCCAGCTCGGTGCACTGGACTGCCTCCTGCCACCGGGCGGCGCCTCGCGCACGGACCTGGTGCACCATCTGGAACTGCAGCACGGCGGGCAGATCGAAGGGCTGTCGGGGCGGAGGAAGCGGTCCGGGGGGCGCCAGGTCGACGGACAGCTCTCCCTGGAGCTGCCCGATACCGAGGCGGCGGCGATCGTGCCGATGTTCCCGGAACCCAGCCGGGACCAGCAGGTGCGGACCGAGCTCGATCTGACCGCCATGGACACGACCGCCCACTTGATGGAGTCGCACCGGCCATACCTGGATGCGCTCGGGGTGACGGCGGCGGAGGACCTCCTCGGGTTGCGGTCACAGTCACGGGTGCTGGTGGCCGGGGTGCGGGTGGCGACGCAGACCCCGCCCATGCGCAGCGGCAAGCGCGTGGTATTCATCTCCGTGGACGACGGAACGGGTTGCGTGGACGCCTCGTTCTTCACGGAGGCCCAGCATGAGACCGGTGAGATGCTGTTCTCCGCCCGGCTGATGCTGATCGAGGGCACGACGCGCCGGACTGGTCCCAAGGCCATCAGCCTGCAGGCCATTCGTGCCTGGGACCTGCACCGGCCCGAGTCCCTGCCTGATCCGGACTATCTGGATGGCACGCGGGACGAATGGCGGGCCTGGCTGCGCCGGGACCGGACCCGGGCGGGTGCGCCACCGACTCCGGTGCCGTGGGGTCCTGCTGCCTCATCAGCCGCCCAACAGCAGGACACCGGGGGCTCGCGCCAGGTGGTGGGGGCCACCGCGCGGCTTCCCGACATCCCTCACCATGACACCGGGTCCTGGCCGGTCAAGGTGCGCGGCCCGGTGGGAGTTCCGGAGGGCGCCTCGGCGACGGGCGGAAACCGATCTGTCCCAGGACGTGCGACGATCGGACGATGACGAGCACATTCACGGTGGTGACCCCGTCGTCACACGCAGCCGAGCGACTCTTCGATCTCTCCCTGAGCATCGACGAACATCTCGGATCGATGGCCGACTCCGGCGAGCAGGCCATCGACGGGGTGACCTCGGGGCAGATCGGGCTCGGTGAGACCGTCACCTGGCGGGCCCGGCACTTCGGGATCTGGTTCACCATGACCTCCCAGATCAGCGAACACGATCGTCCTCGGCGGTTCGTCGACGCGCAGGTCACCGGCCCCTTCCGTTCCTTCCGGCATGTCCACGACTTCTCGAGCGAGGGTCAAGTCCCGGGCAGTGGTGTAACGGTCTGATCCTTCGTTGGGGTTGTCAGGCGCTGAGTTCGAGGGTGGTTTCCGGTTCGGTGGTCACCTCG
>NZ_JBFBLI010000012.1:0-99817 GCF_040702545.1 Citricoccus sp. NPDC079358 | reverse complement strand
CCATCACCCGATTCTCCCAGCCCGCCAGGAGACAGCCCGGTCAATCCGCCGGCGTTTTAAAGATCGACCCCACGATTACTGACCCACGCACCTAGTCCGAGCATGAGGGTCTCGTCCCGGGCTTCGAGGGACTCCAGCAGGGCGGTGGCTCCCATCTCGCGCAGCTTGCGTTTGGTCTCGGTATCGATCCGGGTCACCGGGCGCCTCCTGCCGCGTAGTAGGAGGCCCCACGCACGTAACCACCGGTCTCCTCCGCCGGCGGGGTCCCGGGCGGGCTGCTGGTGAGCGCTCCTGGTCTGTCTTGGCCGGTGTCCAGGATCGGTCGCAGGTGGGCATATCGCGGGGAGCGGATCGGGCCGGCCAACGCGATACTGCAGGCGGCCTCCACCCGTTCGGCGGAGAACCGGCGGGTCAGCCGCAACACGGCCAGCGCCGGGTTCAGGCCCTGCTCGGCCACTGGAACGGATTCGAAGACCCTGTCCACCACGGTCACCGTCGATGGTCCCACGCGCGCGGCCCATTCTCTGACTCGGTGCTGGTCCCACTCCCGATATTTCGGTCCGGCTGGCAGGTCGGCGTCGTGGGTGCGGTATTCATTGACCACGTTCTCCGGGACCAGCAGGTGGCTGGCCAGTCTCTGCTGGCCGCGGTGGACCGCCAGCATGGTGTCCGTGACCCGCAGGTCGACCTTGGCCCCGACGTGTGTGTAGGGCACCGAGTAGAAGTTCCGGGCGAAGGCCACGTGCCCGTTGCGGGCCACCCTGCGGCCGTAGACCCACCGGCTGATCTCATAGGCCACGGCCGGCAGCGGGCGCAGCAGCGCCTTCTCCTCCGCTTCGAACACACTGAGCCGGGAGCCGGCGCGCTTCTGGAACGGTTCGGCGTTGTAGGCGTCAACGCGGTCGGTGACGGCCACCTTGAGCTGCGGCAACGTGGCGAACTGTTGGTCCCGGAGGTCGGCGATGACGCGCATCGCGACATGCCAGACCGTGTTTTCCACGCTGGCCTTGTCCTTCGGTGCCCGGATTCTGCCCGGCAGCACGGCCGCCGAGTAGTGAGCGGCCATCTCCCGGTAGGCGTCGTTGAGGACGATCTCGCCCTCCTTCGGGTGCTTGATGACCCCGGTCTTGAGGTTGTCGGGCACGATCCTGGGCACGCTGCCGCCGAAGTACTCGAACATGCCCACGTGGGCGCGCAGCAGGTGTCCTGCTTCAAGTCCAGGGTCGGCTCGACGAAGGAGTACCGGCTATACGGCAGGCACCCCACGAACAGTGAGCTGCCGACGGTTGTCAACCTGTTGTGAACCGTTCTACTGGGTAATGAGTGCTTGAAGGGTTGAGGGGATCTCGAGGCGGCTGCCGTCGTTGGCGAGGTTGATCGTGGCCCGTTGCGGCGGGGTCTGCACCTTCGGCGGTCGGCGATAGCGTCGGGGGTGGGCCTGGTAGTGGGCGTCGAGGTGTTGCTGGCGTGCCCTGGCGACCTCGGTCCAGGTCCCGTCGTGCACGCTGGCCGGGGTGTAGCCACCGATGCCGGTGTGCCGGTGGTGGTGGTTGTAGTTCTCCACCCATCCGGTGACCCATTGGCTGGCTTCGTCCAGGTCTTCGAAGGCCCCGGGGTAGGCGTGGGAGTACTTCACAGTGCCGAACCAGGACTCGATGTAGGCGTTGTCATTGCTCACTCCGGGCCGGATCAGGGACCGTTCCACACCCCGATCGGCCAGGACCTTGGCCACCGTGTGTGATTTCATCGCAGCCCCGTTGTCCGAGTGCACTTTCCGCACCGTTCCGGCGGCGGCGTCGATGACCCCGGCCAGCAGCCTTGCGGCGATCTGCTGGTCCTCACCGGGCTGCACGGTGTGCCCCACGATGTCCCTGGAGAACAGGTCGATCACCGAGTACAGGGCGTAGTGCTGGCGTGAGAGCCACCCGGGCAAGAACGTGATGTCCCAGCAGTACACCTCATCGGGCCGGACCGCTACCAGCTGGGGCGTGCTGGTCGAACGCGGCGGCGACGGGCGGGTCGGTCTCGGCCGCGGTGGCCCCGTGGTGGCCGCCAGGCGGTGGAACGTCGCCGCACTGGCCAGCACCGGGCCGGCGTCCAGGTGGCGCAGGTGGACCTGCTCCACGCTGAGCCCGGCATCCCGGCCAGCCGTCACCAGCCCGAGCACCTGGCCGCGCTCCTGGGCATCCAGGGCGTGGGGCTGGTCTCGATCGGCGTGGGCCATCGGATCCGGCACCGGCGGCCGCGGCTTGGCCCGGTAGTGATGGGAGGCCTTGGAGAGCCCGATCAGCGCCAGCGTCTGGTTCTGGGACCGGCCGGCGGCCTTGAGCTCGTCGACCAGTTCCTGCTCAGCGGCGATCAGCTGCTGGTGCCGGGCTTGTTCTTCCTCGTCCCATCCTGGTCCTCCGCGTCGTCGGCCACGCCAAGATCGTGCATGACCGATATAGCTTTTCCCAAGGCATCGACCACCTTGCGCTCGGAGGCCAGCTGCTCGTTGAGCCGGTCGATCTCGGCCTGCAGGCGGCGCACCTCGGCGGCTTCACGGCGGGTCATCACCCCAGTCTTCCGGGGCACCTGCCCGGTGTCCAGATCACCGTCCGCCAACGCCTTGCGCCACCGGTACATCCGGTGCTGGGCGATCTGGTGGCCCTGGAGGAACTGCGCCTTGGAACCGAATGGCTGCTCCAGGTACTCCAGCACCAGCTGCTGACGCTCCTCACGTGAATACTGCCTCGGGGGAATGATCACAGTCATGAACCTGCTCCATCTGTCGGGGAACCAACCGGTTCACAACCATCCTGGCAGCTAGGGGCTGTGGTGATTTCGGACAGCGGATTCGATTGATTTCTACGCTGCCGTTGCCGACTGCTGGTAACTGTAGTGGACTTCGTTGGGACGCTGGTAGCCGAGCGCTGAGTGGCGGCGCCGGCTGTTGTAAAACCCCTCGATGTAAGCGATGACATCGCGCCGGGCTTGGGCCTTGGTGGCGTAGACGGTGCGGTAAACGCGCTCGTTCTTCAGGCTCGCGAAGAACGATTCCGCCATGCTGTTGTCCCAGCACACCCCGGTCCTGCCCATCGAGGAACGCATCCCCAGACTGGCTACCAGGGCCCGGAAGTCGGCCGAGGTATAGACACTGCCCCGGTCAGAGTGCCAGATCGCGTTAGGCTCGATCACGGTCGTCGCGGCGGCGTCCCTCAGGGCGTCTTCGACGAGCTCGGTGCGCATGTGATCGGCGATCGACCACCCCACGACCTTCTTCGAGCAACAGTCGATCACGGTGGCCAGGTAGATGAACCCCTGCCAGGTGTGGATGTAGGTTATATCGCCGACGAACTTCGTCCCAGGCCGCTCGGCGGTGAAGTCCCGCTTGACCAGGTCGGGCATGTCTTTTGCCGCGTCGGCGTCGGCCTGGGTCGTGACCCGGAACGGGCGTGGCTGGCAGGCCACCAGGGACTCGTGGCGCATGACCTGACGCACCAACTCCGGGGAACACTCGGTGCCGGCCTCCACCAGATCGGCGTGGATCCGCCGATACCCGTAGGTCCCGTCAGAGGCTTCGAAGAAGTGCCGTATTCGCCCCGTCAAGGCCTGTCTGCGGGCCGCGGTGGCCGATTGAGGGCGCTGGGCCCAATGGTAGAAACCGGACGTTGAGACAGCCAACCAGCGGCACATCTTCACCGCCGGGTGGACGTTCTGCGGATCGTGCTTCTGGGATTCAATGTACTCATACTTGCTCACTACCGCTGCTCCCTCGCGAAGTAAGCGCTCTTAGACTCAAACCGTCAACGCAACACCAATCGGCTTTGTGGTGGAGGTAGACGATGGCAAAGATCGGCCGGCCGGGTCTGCCGCCGGAGGAACGGCAGCGGGTCTGGGAGATGTGGAAAGCGGGTTCGTCGATCAGCGAGATCTCGCGTTCGGTCGGTTCGCCGCCGGGGTCGGTGTTCTCGATCCTGCGGCCCAAGGGCGGAATCTATCAGCCGCCCCAGCAACGCCGATGTGGATCGCTGAGCTTGGTCGAGCGCGAGGAGATCTCCCGCGGTCTGGCAGCAGGCGACTCGTACCGCCAGATCGGTCGTCAGCTGGGCCGGCCGGCCTCGACAATCAGCCGGGAGGTCGCCCAGAACAAGGGCCGGGCCCGCTACCGGGCCATCGACGCCGATGATCGGGCCTGGCGCAAGGCACGCCGTCCACAAAAGTCCAAACTGGCCAAGAATCCGGTGCTGCGCGGCTATGTCGCCGCCCGGCTGGATGAGGACTGGTCACCGGAGCAGATTGCCGGCCGGCTGAAGAAGCAGTATGCCGCCGGATCGCAGATGCAGATCTCGCATGAGGCGATCTACCGGTCGCTGTACATCCAGTCCTGGGGCGTGCTGGACAAATCGTTGCAGCAGCATCTGCGCACCGGTAGGCCGATCCGGCGGGCAGTGAACAACACCACGACAGGGCAGTGGCGCTCCCAGATCAAGGATGCCGTGTCGATCCATGACCGTCCTGACGAAGTCGCCGACCGCACGGTGCCAGGTCATTGGGAAGGCGACCTGATGATCGGGTCCCAGCAATCGCAAATCGCCACGGTAGTCGAGCGCACCAGCCGATTCACCTGCGTGGTCCACGTCGCCTCGCGTCATGCGTCCTCAGTCACCGAGGGCCTGTGCCGAGAGCTGTCGGTCCTGCCCGAAGCCATGGCCCGTTCCCTGACGTGGGACCGCGGAATGGAACTGGCCGGACACAAGGACGTCGCCGCCGCTACGGGGATCAGCGTGTACTTCGCCGATCGGCATTCACCGTGGCAACGTGGGACCAACGAGAACACCAACCGGTGGCTGCGTCAGTACTTCCCGAAGAAGACCAGCATGAACGGATATTCCCAGACCGACTTGAACCGGATCGCTGAGAAGCTGAACAACCGGCCCCGGAAGATTCTTGACTACGACACACCGGCCGAACGATACGAGGCACTGTTGCGTTGACGGTTTGAGTCTAAGCTGGCTTTTTTCAGGAAAGCCGTCTCCGCCCTCAGCTCCTGGTTCTCCCGCTCGAGCTCCTTGAGTCGGGCCCGTTCAGAGACCGTCAACTCAGTCTCGGTTCCTCCGTTGGCCTCCCGGTACTTGACCAACCAGTTCCGCAAGGTCTCGGGCCCAACGCCATAGGCGAGGGCCACGTCCTTGATGGGCTTGGACGTTGAGATGACCTCCCGGCACAACTCGTCCTTGAACTCCTGGGTGAAGCGTCTGCGTGATGCGGCCATGCTGACCTCTACTTTCAGTAGACCCTCATTTTAAGAGGGCCCACTGTCCGAAATCTCCAGAGCATGTCAGATCATGGCCACCATCGACTCCGACGCCAAGAAACCCAGAACACTGTCACCGGCCGCGGCCACCCGCAAACCCGCCTCCGGCGTCGATCCCGGACCTGATATCGAGGCCGCGGTACATGTGCGTTCGGCCGATCACTACCGGAGCGGTGGCCAGGAGGTTCAGGGCTGATGTTCACCAGTGTTGACCATGAGAAGTTCCGTGCTCTGCGTATCGCGCACCTGGCCGTACGGTTCGAGGAACTCGTCACCGATGAGGCCAATGACGAGCTCACCTCGGAGCAGATCTTCCTCACCGCCGTGGACGACGCCCTGGAACAGCGCCGGGCCCACCGGATCGAGAAGCTGATCCGGGCGGCGAGGTTCCCGATCCCGCAGGCTTCGGTCGCTGAGATCCACTACCAGGAGGGACGCGGGATCACCCCGGTGCGGATGAAGCGCTACGCCGCTCACCAATGGCGCCAGGACCCCACGAACCTGCTGGTCATCTCACCCACCGGCGGGGGCAAGACCTACCTGGCCTGCGCGATCGGGATCGCCGCCTGCCAGAGCGGACACACCGTTGCCTTCACCCGGATGGATGAGCTGGCTCGCCGGCTGGTCATCGCCCGCGGTGACGGCATCGGCCACCAGAAGGTCCTCAACGAGCTCTCGGATGTGGACCTGCTGGTCATCGATGATTTCCTCACCGTGGGCATCGACCCTGAAGCGGCCAACGACCTCTTCGCGGTGTTGGCCAACCGGGAACACCGCCTACCCACGCTGATCGCTTCGCAATCCGGACCGGCCTACTGGGTGGAGGCACTGCCAGACCGGGTCGCGGCCGACTCGATCGTGAACCGGCTGGCCAACAACGCCCGCCAGCTCAACCTCGGCGACGTGGACATGTGCAGGCTCCGCGACGACAGTGCCCGGGCACAACCCAGTCACTGGGAGTAAGACTCTCCAGGGACCTCGGTACCGGCCCTCCGCGACACCCACGAGGGCCGGTACCAGGTCCCTGGAACCCCCGTACCAACTACCCAGACCAGCAGTTCCAACTGACGCTATCTGCCAAAAAAGGCCGACCGCGGCCCTGGATACGTGTTCGGAGTCTGGGGCAGAATCACGATCATCAGCGCCCTGTCTGCAGCCGCTGGCTACCTGCTACTCGGCGCGGCCCCGCCCGCGCTGATTGCTGCCATCACCGCCATCGCGGGCGGTGCGATCCTCACCATGATCGCCGACACCATGATCCCCGAGGCCTTCGAGATCACCCACGCCTGGACCGGCTTGATCACCTCTGCCGGCTTCCTCCTGGCCGCCGCCATCAGTTGGCTCGGCGGCTGAGCCACGACGGGCCCGTGTCCTTCACGCCGCCCACCGCGGCCGTGGTGATGGTGGTCTGGCTCGCGCTAAACGGCCGCGAATCGTGCGACTACGGCGTCAGGAACCAGCCGGATACGGCTCCGCACGCAGCAGCCGGGCGAGGTGCGCCGCGTTGCGCGCTGCGCCGGCCGTGGTTGAGGCGACGTTCTCGGGCACCTGGTCGAGGTCCTGATAGTCGACCGTCTGCATGGCCTCGCCGACCCAATAGGTTCCGGCCTGGGCCGGGATGCTGAACCCGATGTCGCTGAGGGCCTGGGTCATGTCGGCGATCGTCTTGTGGGCGCCGTCCTCGTTGCCGACCACGGCCACGATCGCCGTCTTGTCGTACATGATCGGCCGGCCCTGGTCGTCGGTCTCGGACAGGTCCGCGTCGAGCCGTTCGATCACCCGCTGGGCGATGCTGCACGGGTGGCCCATCCAGATGGGAGTGGCGAGCACGAGGATGTCCGCGTCCAGGACCTGCTGGTGAAGCGCGGGCCAGGCGTCGCCTGGGCCCATGTCGACCTGGACCCCGGGCTTCACGTCATGGTCCACCACCCGGACGGAGGAGGTGGTTACACCGTTCCTCTCCAGCTCGCCCAGGACGTGCCGGGCCATCAGCTCGCTGCTGGAGGGCTCCGGGGACGGGGTCAGCGTGCAGACCAGGGCAAGGGCCGTCAGGTCCCGGGTGGAGGTGGAGGCAGTGTCGGCAGTCGAATCAGTCATGGCTCCAGCATGGTCATCACTGCCGGCTCCTGGCCAGAGCCCAGTGACATCCAGCCGGTGCTCCGGGTAGCCTTGACGTCATGAAGCGTTGAGTCCAGCCCCTCCCGCGCCCGAGGCACTGCCCGGCGGGGCCCTGCAGGTGCTTTCCAGGACTCCTCTCATGACCCGACCCCATTCCTTGCCCTCCGCTGATCTGCGCTCTTCTGGCCTGTCGTCCGACCGTCGCCGGGCCCTCATCCCGGTCGCCTCCGCCCTCGGCGGTGCGGACCACCTCACCCTCGATGGCGTCTCCAAGTCCTTCCCGGACCGGCGCGTGCTGACCGATGTCTCCTGCACGGTGGCCTCCGGCGAACGTGCCTGCCTCATCGGCGAGAACGGCACCGGCAAGTCCACCCTGCTGCGCATCATCGCCGGCCTGGACGACGACCACGGCGGCCGCGTCACCGTCCCCGGCAGCGTCGGGCTGTTCCACCAGCAGCCACCCTTCGCCCTGGGCCTCACCGTGCATGAGGTGCTGGACGAGGCCACAGCCCCGGTCCGCGCGGTCGCGGAAGAGGTGACCCGGCTCGCGGAGGCGCTCGCCGACCCGGCCGACGCCGCTCACACCGGCAACCCGACCGACACCGCCACCCCCTCCGACACCGCCACCCCGACCGACATCGCCAGCCCCTCTGAGGTCGCCACCGCCTACGACCGCGCCCTCGCCGAGGCCGTCCGCACCCGCGCGTGGGATGTGGAACAGCAGGTGGACCGCCTCGTGGACGGACTCGACCTGACACGTATCCCGCGAACCCGCCCGGCCTCGAGCCTCTCCGGCGGTCAACTGTCCCGGCTCGCCCTCGCCTGGCTGCTGCTGCGGCGCCCGGACACCCTGCTGCTGGACGAGCCCACCAACCACCTCGACGCCCGTGGCACCGCGCTGCTCGTGGACCTGCTGCAGGGCTGGACCGGGCCCGTGTTGATTGCCAGCCATGACCGGGCGTTCCTCGACGAGGTGGCCACCACCCTGCTCGACCTCGACCCCGCCCCGCAGCTCCACCGGGACGTTCCCGGCGCCTCGGACGCCGGCAGCACGGGCTCCGGTTTCGGGCTCACCCGCTATGGCGGGCGCTACACGGACTACCTGCTGCACCGGGTCGGCGAGCGGGAACGGTGGGAGCGCCGGTACCGCGACGAGCAAGCCGAGCTGAAGCGGCTGCGGCGGCAGGCCAAGGACAACCACACCGTGGGCAACGCAGACCGCCCGCCTCCCACGGAGGGCAAGATGGCCCAGAAGTTCTACGCGGACCGCAACGCCAAAGTCGTCTCCCGGCGCGTCAACGAGGCGGCCACGGCGCTGGCCCGGCTGGAGGAATCACAGGTCCGCAGACCGCCCGCTGTCGTGAGCTTCGGCGGGCTGGCCACGGCACGCGGGCAGGTAACCGGCCGGCCGGCGTCGGATTCGGAGCCGGTGCTGGTGGCCACCGAGGTCGCCCTGACCGGCCGGTTGGCGCCGGTCTCGGTGCAGCTCGGCGCGCGCTCGCGCCTGCTCATCACGGGGCCCAACGGGGCCGGGAAGTCCACGCTGCTGCGCATCCTGGCCGGGGACCTGATGCCCGACGCCGGCTCGGTCACCACCATCGGCCAGCTCACGGTCGGCCTGTTGGGTCAGGACGCGGAGCATCTCACCGAAGCCGAGCGGGGAGCCGAAGATGAGACCGCCGCGGAGTCATATCGATGGGCGGTGGGTGACGCCACCGCGCAGAGGGTGCCGTTGGGGACCTTCGGCCTGATCGCTGGGCGAGACGAACAGCGCCGTGTCCGGGACCTCTCGGTGGGGCAGCGGCGTCGACTGGACCTGGCCGTGCTGCTGGCCGACCCTCCCGACGTGCTGTTGCTGGACGAGCCGACCAATCACTTCTCCCTGCTGCTCTCCACGCAGCTGGAGGCGTCCATCCCGGGGTACCCGGGCGCCGTCGTCGTGGCCAGCCATGACCGCTGGCTCCGCGAGGGTTGGCAGGGCGAGAGGCTGGAGCTCGCCCCGCCGTCGGCAACTGAGTCTCACGAATTGCCCTCGCCCCGGGCGGAACAGGGGTAATTCGTGTGACGTGGATGCCTCGGTCGGGACAGTGAGCCTGGCTCAGGGGGTACTGGTCTCGGACTTTGCCTGGTCCCGCTCGGTGGTGACCGCGCGGGTGAGGGACACCAGGCGGGCCAGGACCTTGGCCAGGGAGGCGTCATGGTGGTCGGTCAGCGCCAGCTTCCCGCCGGGGAAATCGACCCGGCGGATCAGGTTCACCGAGTCTCCGACCACGTGCATGTTGTACGCGGCGGTGGTGACCCGCCAGGCCTCGTTCGCCCGGACCCCGCCGAGCCCGCCGTAGGCCACGATGGCCAGGGTCTTGTCCCTCCACTGCCGGCTCAGCAGGTCGAAGGCGTTCTTGAAGGCCCCGGGGATGTTGCGGTTGTACTCGGGGGTGACGAAGACGAAGCCCTCGCAATCGGCCACGGCGTCCCGCCACCGGTGCACCTCGGCCGGCCCGTTCTCGTCCTGGGCCCAGTTCTCATCGGCCATGATCGGCAGGTTGAACGCCTTGACGTCCAGGACCTCCCACTCCACGTCCGCGGCGTCGACCTGCATCCGGGCCCGTTCGGCCACCCAGGCGCCGATGGACGCGCCGAGGCGGCCCTCGCGAACAGATCCGATGACGATGCCGATCTTCATGTGGTGCCCTCCAGTGGTGCGTGCTCGTGGCAGGTGCGGCGAGATGGCCGCGGCCCTCCCCAGCGTAGGCGGGCCGGGCCATACTGGGCAGGGGGCGGTCATACGCCGCCCCACACGCCCCCCACGCCTCCATCCCTCTCAGCTCATCGTCTCCCGAAAGGCGCCCCCATGAAGATCGACCAGGCCCATGTGTTCGTCCATGACCAGGATGCCGCCAAGGAGTTCTACACCGAGGTCCTCGGCTTCGAGGTGGAGACGGACTTTGCCAGCGGGGACTTCCGCTGGCTCGCCCTGCGCGCCCCGGGGCCGGACGCCGGCGCCGCCCTGGTTCTCGGCCGCGCCGAGGGTGCGGCGGTGGCCTTCCAGAATGAGACCCGCCTGGCCGGGAAGCCCGCCTTCGTCCTGACCCTGACCGGTGGCAGTGAGGAGTTCGAGCGGATCCGGGCCCGGGGGGCCGAGGTGATCTCCGAGCCGCAGCAGCAGGAGTATGGCGGCACGGACGCGCTGATCAATGACACGGTGGGCAACATCATCTGCCTGCACCAGGACTGACGGCCGTGGCAGTGGCATCCGAGAGCGCAGCCCGGGAACCGGGCGCCGAGGCGACCAACTCGACTGACGCGACGGCGCGGCGCGCACCCGGCTGGTGGGCCGGCGTCGGGCGCGTGGTCTTCGCCCTCGCCGCGCTGCTGTCCTTCACGGGAAACGGGCTCTCCTTCTACATCGGGTCCTGGAAGGACTCCGACCTGCCGGCCGACGCGGGCTTCTCCGGCGGGTTCGAGGGCGGCTGGGAGCACCTGCTCAACCAGCCGACGTACTTCACGTTCCTGGCCAACTTCCTCGTCGGCCTGACCTCGCTGCTGCTGGCGATCCGCCCGCACCGGACCTCGAACCTGTTCCACGCGCTGCGGATCGCGGCGGTGGTCTGCATCGTCATCACCGGCGTGGTGTTCAACGTGCTGCTGCGGGATGCCCCGCCCGGAACGCCCGTGGAGCACGTCAATGACACGATCCAGCACATCATCACGCCGATCCTGACACCGCTGGTGTGGCTGGTGTTCGACCCCCGCGGGCAGGTCACGTGGAAGCGGATCGGGTTGGCGGCCATCATCCCGCTCGCCTGGCTGGCGTTCACCCTGGCGCGGGGGCCGGCGCTCGACTGGTACCCCTACAGCATCCTCGATGTGCCACGCATGGGTTATGACGGGGTGGCGGTCTACGTGGTGGCCATCCTGGGGTTCTTCTTCGTACTGGCCGCACTGATGTGGGCCATCGACCGGCTGCTGTCACGCCTGATCTCGTCACGGGCACGATGATGGTCGAGAAACGCCGGGCCCGCCGACATCGACCGTGCTCGTGATGCGGAATCAGGTCTGGAACGGTCTGAGCTCCACCTTGTTGCCGCAGGCCTTCGACGCGCGGGCGGCCAGATCCTCGGCCTGTTCCGGTCCGGCGGCGTCCACCACCCAGAACCCGCCCATGTGCTGCTGGGCCTGGGTGAACGGGCCGTCGGTGATGACCAGTTCGGCACCGCGGGTGCCGTCCACCACCACGGATTCCTCCGGGGCGACGAGACCGCCGGCGTACACCCACGCGCCCTCGGCCCGCAGTGCCTCGTTGAACTCGCCGACGGCCTGGAACGCTGCCTGCATCTCCTCTTCGGACGCGTAGGGACCAGTCTCCCGGTGCTGGACACCGGGAGAGTGCCACACGGAAATCAGGTACTCGGGCATGGCCTTCTCCTTCTGCCTGTCGAGATCCGCACACAGAACTGAACGGTGAGCTGAAAAGTGAACTGAACGGTGAGCCGCACTGCCCCGATTCGCGCCAGCCTGTGAGCGGGCTTACACTCTATCGGGCCCTTTCTGCCACCGCACCAGGTGGACGGCTGGGACCAGCCGAGAACCGCTAGACCCCCGGGCGGTCACCCAGCGCAGCCGATCGCGACGCGCCGAACCAGGAGTATGTGCATGACTTCACGCCCTTCCCCCGAGTCAGCAGCCGAGGCGACGCCCGGATCTGTGCCGGAGTCGCCCGCAGACCAGGCTCCCGAGTCGCCCGCAGATCAGGCGTCCACCACCGCGACGGCGACGACGCCCCGGTGGAACCGGTTCGACGCGAGCTGGACGATCGGCCTGTTCGGCACAGCCGTGGGCGCCGGCATCCTGTTCCTGCCGATCAACGCCGGACTGGGCGGGCTGTGGCCGCTGCTCATCGCCACCGTGCTGATTTGGCCGATGACCTACTTCTCCCACCGGGCGCTGTCCCGCATGGTGTGTGCCTCGCCGAACCCGAAACAGGACATCACCGGCGTGGTCCGCGAGTACTTCGGCGAGACCGCCGGCCGAGTGGTCACCGTCCTGTACTTCCTGGCGATCTACCCGATCGTGCTGATCTACGGGGTGGGCATCACCAACACGGTGGAGAGCCTCATGGTGAACCAGCTCGGCCTGGACCCCTGGCCGCGGTGGCTGCTGTCCGGGGTGCTGGTCCTGGCGATGTCGGCCGTCATGGTCGCCGGCAAGAAGGTCATGCTCGTGGTCACCCAGTGGCTGGTCTACCCGTTGATCGCGGTGCTGTTCGCGGTCACGTTGCTGTTGATCCCCCAGTGGTCCTTCGACGGCTTCGGTGCGCTGCCCGCTCCCGGCGACTTCGCGATGTCCCTCTGGCTGATGATCCCGGTGCTGGTCTTCGCGTTCAACCACTCCCCGGCGATCTCCCAGTTCTCCGTGTCCCTGCGGGAACGCTACGGTGCCGGATCCATGCAGAAGGCGTCCTCCATCCTGCGGATCACCGCGGTTCTGCTGGTCGTCTTCACCATGGGCTTCGTCTGGTCCTGTGTGCTGGCCCTCGGCCCCGAGGGGCTGCAGGAGGCCAAGGAGGCCAACCTGCCGGTGCTCTCCCACCTGGCCAACGTGATGGGCCTGCCCCTCATCGCCTGGCTCGGCCCCGCCGTGGCCATCACGGCGATCGCCTCGTCCTTCTTCGGCCACTGGCTCGGCGCCGCCGAGGGGGCCACGGCGATCGTGCGCACCATGGTGGACCCACGGCAGAAGCGCCTGAGCGACCG
The DNA here is from genome assembly GCF_040702545.1 of Citricoccus sp. NPDC079358. NCBI lineage: Bacteria > Bacillati > Actinomycetota > Actinomycetes > Micrococcales > Micrococcaceae > Citricoccus > Citricoccus sp. NPDC079358. The sequence goes on along the minus strand of NZ_JBFBLI010000012.1, from coordinate 86,650 downwards.
CGGCATCACGATCGGCGTGAGCGTCTTCCTGATCGTCACCACGTGGCTGGCCGGTGTGCTGAATCCCAGCATCCTGGCGCTGATCGAGTCGCTGGCCGGCCCCGTGATCGCCGCCGTGCTCTACCTCATGCCGATGTACGCCATTCACAAGGTGCCCGCCCTCGCGCGATTCCGCGGCAAGGCGTCGAACGTCTTCGTGGTCATCGCCGGCGTGGTCGCCGTGGGCGGCATCCTCATCAGCCTGTTCCGCTAGTCTCCCGGTTTCGGCTTCCGGCCGCCCGGTTTCCCGGAGCACGACGCGCGGGCCGGCACCTACGCTGGCAGGTGCCGGCCCGCGCGTCGTGCCCGGGTTTGAGAAGGCCCCTCAGTGAGGGTGAGTCAGGTGCTCAGAGCTGGCCGGACACGCCCTCAGAGCTGGGAGAAGGCGGCGGAGGCCGGCTCCTCACCGTCCACGAAGTCGATCTGTTTCCCGATCGAGTTCTGGGTGGCCAGGGCGACTCGGACCGCCTGGGCCACGTTGCCGCGCGAGGTATCCCGATTGGAGCCGTCCGCGGTGCCGCTGCCGACGGCGATCATGCCGGTCGGCTCGTCCAGGGTGAGCTTCCCCGGGCCGAGGATGGTCCAGTCGAGCCCGGAGTTGCGCAGGTACTCGTCCGCGGCGGCCTTGGACTCCGCATAGGGGAAGAATGGGTCGTCCTCGGCGATGCCGTGCTGGGTGGTGGCGCCCATGTAGGACACCATGACGTAGCGTTTCACGCCGGCCTGGAGGGCGGCGTCCATGGAGCGGATCGCGGCGTCCCGGTCCACGGCATAGGTGCGCTCGGGGCTCCCGCCACCGGCGCCGGCGGACCAGACGATGGCATCCTGGCCCTCGAAGGCCCGGACGAGCTCCTCCAGTGAGGCGGTCTCGATGTCCAGCACCAGGGCCTTCGCGCCGGCGGCCTCAATTTCCGCCGTCTGCTCCGAGTTGCGGATGACCGAGGTGACCGTGTGCCCCTCCTGCGCCAGCAGGGGTGCGGTCCGCAGGCCCACCTTGCCGTGTCCGCCGATGATCAGGTAGTTCGCCATGGATCTGGTCCTTCCGTTCGGGTGTCAGTGCTTCCACGGCCACTGTTGCACTGCACCTGGAGGGCGCGCCAGCGCGTTCGGCTGGCGGCGCAATCGATCCGCCGGAAAACTCGAGCGTCTCCGTGTCTCAGCTGCCGCAGGTGACTCAGGTGGCTGACGTGTCGGTGACGCCCTCGTAGAGTCCGATCTCGTTGCCATCGAGGTCCCGGAACACGGCCCACCAGCTGGTCTCGGTGATCGGGGACCTCGGGGCGATCACGGTGCCGCCCAGGGCGGTGACGGTGGCCAGGGTCTCGTCGATCGAGTCGACCTCCACGGTGGAGCGGGGTTGGGTGAAGTCGGCGCTGCGCGGCGCCAGACCGCCGCCGCTGACCTCGTTGGGGGCCCGCCACATGGGGTAGTCCTCGAAGCCGGGGTAGGTCTCGATCTTCCAGCCGAAGACCGAGCCGTAGAACTCGGTGGCGCGCTGATGGTCGGTGACCGGGATGTCGACGTGGGTGATGTCTCCGTGTGCCATGGAGCTATGGTCCGGCAGGAGGCGGGTCCGTGGGAACCCCTCCCTGCCGAGACCGCCACTGCTCGGCCAAGATCCCCATCACGTGGGCGTCCACCCATCCGCCGTCGAAGAGCAGCGCCTCGCGCAGGGTGCCCTCCAGGCGGAAACCGGCCTTCTCGTAGACATGGCGGGCCCGCGGATTGAAAGCGTAGCCCTCCAGCGACACCCGGTGCAGCCCCTGGTCCTCGAAGGCGTGCCGCAGAATCAGTTCCACGGCCTCGCTGCCGAGGCCACGGTCCCGAGCGCCGGAGATCCAGATCCGGAAGCCACAGGAGAGGTTGTCCTCATCGAGGTCGTTGAGCACGGACTCCCCGACGATCCGGCCGGTGGCCACCTCCTCGATGACCCACACGATCCGGTCCTCCGCCCGGGACCAGCGCGCGTAGATCTCGGCGAGCTCGTCCACCGACCAGGGCACCTGCCCTCCGGGGTCCGCCAGGGCTCCGCCACCTTCTGGCCCTGGGTGCGCTGACCCCGGGTGCGCCGGCCCGGTGGAGGAGTGCATCGTCCCGGTCAGCCGGGACACCTCGGCGTCCGCCAGCAGCGGGTGGAGCACCGCGGCATGCTCCCGCCGGGCCGGAATCAGCCGCACCAGTTCGCCGGCCTGTGCCTGCTTGCGGGAGAAGTCGGGTGCCGGTGTCACGGCACCATCATGCCAGCGCTGACGGGACTCTGGTCATGGTGGTCGCTGGCGGTCTGCGGACCGCTGCCGGGCGGGCTGTCAGGGCAGCTGCGCGGTCCCGGTCCCCACCTTCTCGGCTGCGGCTCGGTTCGCCGCCGTCCGCGGCAGCACCACCGGGTGGCCCAGCAGCGGATCCTTCACGACGTCGGCATCCAGTCCGTAGATGCCCTCCAGGTTCGCCGGGGTCAGGACCTCCTCCGGTGTCCCCTCGGCCACGACCTGACCGTGGGCCATGGCGATGATGTGGTCGGCGGAGCGGGCGGCGAGGTTCAGCTCGTGCAGCACGGCGACCACGGTGGCCCGGGGCCGCTCGCCGGCACCGGCTGACCTGGGGTCCGGCAGGTCCCGCACCAGGTCCAGCAACTCCACCTGGTGGGAGAGGTCCAGGTAGGAGGTGGGTTCGTCGAGGAGCACCACGGGCGTCTGCTGGGCCAGCACCAGGGCCAGCCAGGCCCGCTGGCGCTGACCGCCGGAAAGCTCGGCCACGTCCCGGCCGGCCAGCCCCACCAGGTCGGCCAGCTCGAGGGCCTGGGCGATCGCCACGGTGTCCTGGGCCGTCCGGGCCCCGAACCAGCCGCGGTGCGGGTGGCGCCCGCGGTCCACGAGTTGCTCCACCGTCATGCCCTCCGGCACCACGGGGGACTGGGGCAGTAACGCCACGGTGCGGGCGTAGCTGCGGGGATTCCACCCCTCCACGTCCCGGCCGAGGACCTCGAGGGATCCGCTCACCAGGGGCAGCTGCCGGGTCAACCCCTTCAGGAGGGTCGACTTGCCGCAGCCGTTGGCGCCGATGATGGCCGTGGTCTGGCCGGCCGGCACATCCAGGTCCACGGGCTTCTCCTGCCCCACGACCGTGTGCGGGCCATAGGCCAGGCTCGCGCCGCGCAGGCGGATCGCCGGTTCTACTGTCATCTCAAGCCTTCCGTCCGCTTCGAATCAGGAGCCACAGCATCAGCGGCGCCCCGGCCGCCCCGGTGAGTACGCCGGTGGGCAACCTAACCCCGCCGAAGGCCTCGGCGGCCGCGAAGTCCGCGACCACCACGATGACCGCGCCGCACAGGGCCGCCGCCGGCAGCGAGGGCCGTCCCCCGGTGAGACCCCGGGCCAGCGGGGTGGAGAGCAGGGCGACGAACGCGAGCGGGCCGGTGGCCGCCGTCGCCGCCGCCGCCAGCAGGGCGCCGATCACGAGGGACCAGAGGCCCGTCCGGCCGGGCCGGGAGCCCACGCCGTGGGCCAGCTCGCCGCCCAGGTCGGCCGGGGCCAGCCGGGCATGCAGGATGCTGGCGAGGGGCACCAGCACGATCATGAGGACGGCCAGCAGGGTGATCCGCTCCCACGTCACCGCGTTGAGGGAGCCAGCCGTCCACACGGCCGCGGCCTGCAGGTCGTGCTGGGACAGGGCCAGCATCGCCCCGGACAGGATGGCCTGGCACAGGGAGGCCACGGCGATGCCCGCCACGATGAAGGTGGCCCCGCCCAGGGCGCCGGCCAACCCTCCGGAGCCGGCGCCGGCCGAGGAACGCCCGGCCATCGAGAAGCCGAGGACGATGGCGATCGCCACCAGCCCTCCGATCAGGGCGGCGGCGGCCATGCCCGTGCCGCGTACTCCGCCGAACGCGAGCACGGTCACGGCGGCGACGGCGGCACCCTGGGTCACGCCGATGATGTCCGGGCTGGCCAGGGGGTTGCGCAGCGTGCGCCGGAAGAGGGCGCCGGCGGCGCCGAACGCCGCCCCGGCCAGGGCTCCGGCCACGGCCCGGGGCAGCTTCTCCTGCATCACGATGAACGAGGCGCCGGGGATGGCCTCCCCGCCGAGGATGGCGAAGAAGTCGGGGATGGTGACGGTGTAGTGGCCCAGCAGCACCCGCACCCCCATGGCCAGCGCCAAGGCCGCGGCGAGGCAGAGCGTGGCGGTGAGCAGCCGGCGTCGGGCTCGGGAATGCAGGGACCGCACGGCGGCCACCGCGGCCGGGGAGGGCCCGGCCACTGCTTCAGGGGCGGGAGCGGCGGCCGTGGTCTCGAGGGATGGCGCGCTCACAGGGAGACCGCCTTCCGGCGCAGCAACAGCAGCAACACGGGCACGCCGATGACCACCGTGGTCACGCCCACGTGGATCTCCTGTGGCGCCACCACGAGCCGCCCGGCGAGGTCGGCGAGAACGAGCAGGACGGCCCCCCACAGGGCGCAGCCCAGCACGAGCACGCGCGTGGAGGCCGGGCGGAACCGGCGCAAGGCATGGGGGACCAGCAATCCCACGAACACCACGGGCCCGGCCAGGGCGGTCGCGGCGGCGGTCAGCAGCACGGTGGCACTGAGCAGGACCATGCGCAGGCGTTCGGGGCGGGATCCGAGCCCGTGGGCCAGCTCGTCACCGAGGGCCAGCGCATCCAGCCCGGGGGCGGCCACGAAGACCATCAGGATGCCCACGGCGATCACGGGCGCCAGCCAGGCGGCGTCTTCCAACGACGACCTGGCCACGGAGCCGACGGTCCAGAACCGGAAGCGCTCCAGCACCGCGGGGGAGAGGATCAACAGGGCGCTGGTGACGGCGGTGCAGCCCGCGGTGACGGCCGCCCCGGCCAACACGAGGGACAGGGGCCCGGGGGTGCCGCCCGTGCCGCCCCCCAGCCGGGAAGCGGCCGAGGCCACGGTGTAGACCACCGCGGAGGCCACGAGCGTCCCGAGGATCGCCAGCACCATCACCCCCGCCAGGCCGGCCGAGATGCCGATGCCCAGGCCCAGAGCCACCGCCAGGGAGGCGCCGGCGGTCAGTCCCAGCAGGCCCGCATCACCGAGCGGGTTGCGGGTGGCTCCCTGCAGGGCTACCCCGGACACCGCCAGGGCCGCGCCCACGAGGACCGCGGTGATGGTGCGCGGGATGCGGGACAGGGCCGCCGCGGCGTCGATGTCCGCCGCCGCCGCGTCACCCCGGCCGGTGAGGAACGCGCCGAGGGCCTCCAGCGTGGTGCCCGGGTCCACGTGGCGGGCCCCGAAGGCCAGCGCGGCCAGGCAGGCGAACACCAGCACCAGTGCCGGGAGGGCGAGGAACGGGAGTGCGAGGACAGGCGAAGCGGTGACCGGCCGGCGTCGTGCCGGGGGCGCGGACCGCCGCTCCAGCGAGCCAGGGGTGCTGGCGCCGGACTGCGGGGGCTCCGTGGAGGGGCGCTGGAGGGAGGGTCTCATGCGCTTTCTGTCATCGGACGGCGATCACTGGGCTTGTTCTCGCCAGACTATTCCGCGCTGTCGGCCTGCTCGGCCGCGGCGGCGATGTCCGGGACCACGTTCTCCAGGGCCCACGGGATGGACAGTGGCGAGGCGGCCGAGGTGGACAGGACCTCCTGCTGGTCGGTCTGCACCACGAGCGTCTCATCCTGCACGGCCGGGATCTTGGACAGCAGCGGGTCGGAGGCGATGGCCTCGGTCACCGACTCATCGGTGGCCGAGGTGATGAAGATGTCCGAGTCGAGCTCGTCCGCCCGCTCGGGGGACCAGGTCAGATAGAAGGCGTCCTGGGCCTCTTCGTTGTCCGCGAGCACGGGGGCCAGTTCCATGCCGAGCGAGCTCAGGAACTTCGGCCGGTTGTCCGCGGCGGTGAACAGGTAGATCTGATCGGCGGCGGCCGGGTCCACCGTTCCCGTCAGGAAGGTGGTGCCGGCCAGCGCAGGGTAGTCCTCCGCGGCCTGGGCGACCTGTCCCTCGACGTCCGCGATGACCTCTTCGGCCTGGTCCTCCTTGCCGAGGGCCTCCCCGATCAGCCGAGTGGAATCCTGCCAGGCCGTGGTGAACGCCGCGGTGTCCTCCGGGTAGGCCACCACGGGGGCGATCTCGGAGAGCTTGTCATACTCCTCCTGCGTGATGCCGGAGTAGGCGGCGAGGATGACGTCCGGCTCCGTGGCGGCCAGGGCCTCGAAGTTGATGCCGTCAGCCTCGGAATACTGCTCCGGGGCCTCTCCGCCGGCCTCCTCCAGGGCTGCATCGAACCAGTCGGTGGACTGCTGGGCATTGCCGCCGTATTCGGTGGCCGCCACGCCCACGGGCACCACGCCCAGGGCCAGCGCGACGTCCTGGTTCACCCAGGACACGGTGGCCACGCGCTGGGGCTGGGCCGGGATCTCGGTCTCGCCATAGACGTGCTCCACCGTCCGAGGGAAGGTGGCGTCCGAGGTCGCGGACGCATCGGGAGAGCCGGAGCCCTCGGAGCCCGAACCGCCGGCCGGGCCCGTGGAACACCCGGCGAGCAGGGCGGCACCCAGTGCCAGGAAACCCAGGGACAGGGCCCGACGGCGGGTGGTCCGGCGGGCGGTCGGAGCGCCAGTGGTGGGGGAGAGGGGTGCAGAGGGCACGAGGCGGCCTTTCGAGTCATTGGCAAACGAGGGTGTTGCCTAATTACAGGAGGTTAGCCTAGCCTAACAACATGTGCAGCCGCCGTGCGGGGCGGCAGCACACTGCAGTTGGGTCAACGGTGGACGTGCCCAGCGACCGTACCGGATGTGCGAACCCTCCCAGGTTTCCGGTGCAGTCGCTGGGCACGCGACCTCGACTGCACGCCCGTCAAGGGGTGGATCACGTCCTCGGGTCGGCGGAGTATCGCGCTAATGACGGTCGTCGTTTCATTTCGTCCCTGACCACCGCGAGCTTGGCTCGCCGGAGGGCCCGCTCTCGTGCTGTGGTCTCCGGTGCGGGCTTGGCCAGATAGTCCTCGCAGTACTTCAGTTCCAGGAGCAGGATGTCGTCCGACTCCATCACCGTGTGCCGCTCGAAGCGGCTGGCCAGAGCCTCGATCTCGGCCGCCTCGTACTCCGCGGGATCTCGTCTGGCGACTTCCTCCCGGAGCCTGCGGACCTTGTCGGCGTCCGGGGAGGGCTCCTCGAGCAGACGGGACAGGCGCTCATAGAGCTTCCGGTTGCCGAGCTTCCCAAGACTTCTTCCGGTGAACCTGATGGCTGCCTTCTTTCGTCTGACGCCCGTTGTGGACCGACTACCGTGGAGCGGGTGAGTACGAACGAGCAATCCGCCGAGAATCCCCGCCCCGACGACCACGGGGCCGCGGTCTCCTCGATGTTCGATGGTATCGCCGGCCGCTATGACCTGATGAACCTCGTCATGACCTGGGGCCAGGAGCCGCGCTTCGTCCGGCGCACCGTGGCGAAGGCCGGGCTGCCGGACGCCCCGGTGGTCCTGGACCTAGCCACCGGCACCGGGGATATCGCCCTGGAGGTCCTGCGCTCACACTATGGCGCCCAGGTGACCGGCGCCGACTTCGCCCCCGAGATGATGGAGGTCGGCAAGCGCCGCCCCGGCGGGGAGCAGATCGACTGGGTCGAGGCGGATGCCATGGACCTGCCGTTCGAGGACAACACCTTCGATGCCGTCACCCACGGCTACCTGCTGCGCAACGTGGCGGACATCCCCACCACGCTGGCCGAGCAGTTCCGCGTGCTCAAGCCCGGCGGCCGGATGGTCGCCCTGGAGACCTCTCCCGCGCCGGACAACATCATCAAGCCGTTCTCCACGGCGTACATCAAGTATGTGGTGCCGCGGATCTCCCGGCTGATCACCCGCACCCCGGACGCCTACGAGTACCTCTCCGCCACCAGTCGGGGCTTCAAGACCCCTGCCCAGGTCCAGGCACTGCTCGAGGGCGCGGGCTTTGAGGGGGTGGGTCACGAGACCCACCTGTTCGGCACGCTCGCGATCCATTGGGCCACCAAACCCCTCTGAGCAGCCTCACTCGGCAGGCCAGCCGTTCACCTTCTGCAGGGGCGGTCCTAGGCTGGGAGTACGCCGGTGCTCCGGCATCGGCAGTCCCTTGGAGGAATGCCATGCGAGACGAAGAGATCCACGAGAACCAGAAGATCCACCTGCTGGAGAAGGACAACACCGGGTTGTCCCTCGGGTACCGCCTGCTGTGGCGGATCCGCTATGCGGCCAATGACGTCTATGGCCCGGCGAGCCGGCAGGCGGGGCTGAACCCGCGGGAGGCACTGCGGGTGGAGCGGGCCCAGCGGGTGGCCGCCGCCTATCGGGAGCAGGGGGAGGAGCCGCCGCCGGCCATCCGCCGAGCTTCCGGTGAGAACGGGGTGACGGAGTCCTGGGACGCCTCCGGCCAGGGCCATCACGGTCAGCCGCCGAAACCTTTCCAGGAGGGTTACCGATACTTCATGCTGAAGGACGGCGAGGAACCGCCCGTCATGCGGCCGAACGAGACCGGGGACAAGACCTGATCCAGATTTCAGTTAGTGCGCTAACTAAAATAGACTGGCCTCGGCCACTGTCACCGTGGTGGATTCCGAACCAGGGGGAACCTGATGACCGAGCAGAGCCCACAGCACCGCCCGAACACGCCCACACGCCAGAAGGCCTACTCGGTGGTGAGGGACAAGACCGGCCTGGGGGCGTGGTTCCGGTTCCAGTGGCGGTTCATCTACATCGCCTCCTGCACGTTCGGCCCGGCCAGTCGCCAGGGCACGCTGGACCCCCGCAAGCAGCTCCAGAAGGAACGTGCCGTGAAACTCCTGCAGGGTTACCGGAACACTGGTCAGCAGCCGCCCGCCGAGTTGCTGGCGTTCACCGGCCTCTGATCCGCCGCCGGTCCGGTCCGGGAAGCCGGGCCGCGCATGATCACGGGTGGATACGCTGCATCAGGGTCCTCATGAGCCGGTGCAGGTCCTTCAGTTCGGCCTCGTCCATCTGCAACCGCTGCATCATCTCCACCGGCACCTGTTCGGCCTGCTGGCGCAACGCGCGGCCCTCCTCGGTGAGGGACAGGGCGAGGCCGCGGCCGTCGTCGGGATTCTTGGCCCGCTGGACGTAGCCCAGCGCTTCCAAGCGCTTGGTCAGTGGGGACAGGGTGGCCGGCTCCATATGCAGCAACCCCGCCAGATCCTTGAGGGACAGGGGTGCGTGCTGCCAGAGCGCGAGCATCACCAGATACTGCGGGTGAGTCAGCTTCAACGGTTCGAGCGCGGGCCGGTAGGCGGCGATCACGCCTCGAGACGCCACGGACAACGCAAAACAGATCTGGCTTTCCAGAGCCAGGGGGTCCGTGACGGGAAGCGGTTCGTCCATACCTCTAGGATGCCTGATGTGCCCGGATGCGAGCGCCCGGTGCCCGTGTGAGTGCGGATCCGACCGGTGAGAGGAGATCCCTTGGTGGCAGGACCGCATGGTTCCCGACGGCGGCGCCTTCGCTGGGCGGTCTTGGTCACCTGCGTGGTGCTGGCGGCCCTCCTGGCGGTACTGCCCCACCCGGCGATCACTCGGCCGTGGGTCATACCGGCCCTGCAGTCGCTCGTGCCGGTTCTTTGCGCGGTGGCCGGGGTGGTTGCCCTCTTAGTGCTGGTGTTCCGTCAGTGGTGGTCGGCCGGCGTACTGGCCGCCGGGGCGGTGCTGGGGCTGCTGCCGACATTGGTGCCTCTCGGTGCGCTCGGGGCCGGCTTCGGGGCTGGCATCGAGCGTGGCGCGGAGGTTGGCCTTGAAGCAGGCGAGTTGACCGTGCTGAGCCTCAATGCCGAGTACGGCGGTGTGGACCCCGCCGCACTGGCCGCGGCGCTCGGGGCCAGCGGAACTGGCGGTGCTCACGGTGCCGACGAGGTTGGCCGCGCCAGTGGGGTCGACGTCCTGGTCCTCGTGGAGGCCGACGAGGGCCTGGTCACGGCTCTGCAGGAGCATGGGGCTCTGGACGGACTGCCGTACCGCACCGAGACCATCCCGGACGAACCCCAGGGGGGCAAGGCCGGCGGTGCGGTGATCCTGTCCGCTCACCCGCTGCGGTCCGAGGGCGTCCTGCCGCGCTTCGCCACCCACCGTCACTTCGACCAACCCGTGGCGGTGGTCGAGCATCCGGAGCTGGGCGCCGTGCGGGTGGTGGGCATCCACCCCGTGCCGCCGATCGGAGACGACTTCGTCCCCTCGTGGGATGACACGCTCCGCGGGCTGGACCGTTGGCAGGCCGCCCACTCAGACCTGCCGCTGATCTTGGCCGGGGACTTCAACGCGAGCCATGCCCATCCGCAGTTCCGAGCCCTGGCGGATGGGTTCACGCCCGCGGCGGCGGCCGCCGGCCCGCTCCCGGGGCCTACCTGGCCGGTGGAGTCGTGGGTGCCGCCCTTCACGGCCATTGACCATGTCCTGCTGCGGGGGCTGGCGCCGCGGGACTACGAACGGCTGGACTTTCCCGGAACGGACCACCGGGGCATCCTCACCACGGTGGTGGGAGAGCGTGTCACCGAGGGGTCTGTGGGCAACCAACCGGGTCATCCCACAGGTGGACCCGCCGCGGCCTAGGTTCGGAGCCTGGTCCGATGCCGGCAGGGGGTGCCCGGCGGGAGAGTGGAGACATGATGAATCGACCCTCGCCCCTGCTCGCCGCCCGCAGCCTGACCAAGGCCTACGGGCCCACCCGCGCCCTCGACGGCGTGGACCTGACCGTGCACGCCGGGGAGTCCGTGGCCATCATGGGCCCCTCCGGCTCCGGCAAGACCACCCTGATGCACGTGCTCTCGGGAATTCTGTTGCCCGACGCCGGCTCGGTGCTGTTCACCGCGACCGGCGCTGAGCCGACCGAGATCACCACCCTGAACGAAGAGGCCCGCGCCCGGCTCCGCCGCGAGCGGCTCGGGTTCGTGTTTCAGGACGGGTTGCTGCTGCCCGAACTGACCGCCCAGGAGAACGTGGCCCTACCGCTGCTGCTCTCCGGGGTGCCCCGCCCCGCCGCCGAGGCCCACGCGGCCCAGTGGCTGGCCACCCTCGGTCTGGACGGCATGCAGACCCGCCGCCTCGGCGAACTCTCCGGCGGCCAGGCCCAGCGGGTGGCCATCGCCCGCGCCCAGGTGGCTGATCCGCAGGTCGTCTTCGCCGATGAGCCCACCGGTGCCCTCGACTCCACCACCTCGGCCTCCGTCCTCGGAGCCCTGCTCGACTCCACCGTCGGCCGCGGCCGCACCCTCGTCATGGTCACGCACGACCAAGCCACCGCCGACCGCTGCTCCCGCCTCGTGCGTGTGCAGGACGGGCGGATCGTGGCCGATTCGGCGGCCGGCGCGCCTGGCGCGGCCGGTGCGACCAGTTCAACCAGCTCGGAGACCTACCGGACGGAGGCCACCCGATGACCACCTCCCCGCACACCCATTCCGGACCCCGCGTGGGATTCACTCCGCTGGGCGGCCAGGACAAGCCGGGCACGACGCCGGCCGGTCACCTCGCCGCGGTCCCCGGCCGGCCGCTGTCGGCCGCGGGCCGCGGGGCATCCCGTGGAACCGGCGCCGTGCTGAAGCTGTTCCTGGGCAAGCTGTTCTCTGACCGCCAGGTCTGGGGGCTGCCGGTCACCGCCTTCGCGATCGTCGGCACGCTGGCCCTGCTCGTGGCCGGCGGTGCCGCCTCATTCTGGACCATCAAGGGGGACCTGGCCGGCTTCTACCTGATGCTCTCCGTCTTCGCGCTGATGCTGCTCGTGTTCCCGATGGCCGGCCTGGCCGGATCCGCGGCCAAACTGCTCGCCCGGCGCCGGGACGAACGCCTGTCCTCCCTGCGCCTGCTGGGTGCCGGGACGGGTACGGTGCGCACCCTGGCCGTCGTCGAGTCCGTGGTGTTGGCCGCGGCCGGGCTGCTGCTCGGCGTGCTCGGTTACCTCGTGTTCATGCCGCTCGTGGGGCTGATTCCGTTCGTGGGGCGGCCGATCGGGCTGGAGGGAATGTGGCTCGGCACCGGCTGGCTCGTCGCCGTGGTCGGCGCCCTGCTGGTGATGGCCGCCGCGAGCTCGATGGCCGGGCTGCGGCGGATCGAGATCACCCCGTTGGGGGTGCGCACCCGCCAGGAGGCCTCGAAGGTCCACTGGGTCCGCGTGGTGCTGGCCGTGGCGGGCCTGGCGCTGGCCCAGGTGGTGCTCAACGCCTTCGGAGCGGCGAACATGATGGTGCTTCTGATCATCATGCTGGTCGGCTTCAGCCTGCCGATGATCGCCCTGCACTTCATCGGCCCCTGGCTGGTGGGCGTGGTGACGCGCCAGACGTGGCGCCGCGCAGACACCGCCGAGAAGCTCGTGGCCGCCCGCAACGTGCTCGAATCCCCGCAGCAGGCCTGGCGGCAGATCGGCGGGCTGGCCGTGACCGTGTACATCGGCGTGGTCGGGGGAGCGGGCATGGGGCTGGCCAACTCCGTCTCAGCCGACGGGATGCGGACCGAGGACCTGCTTCTCGTGGCCGACCTGCGCACCGGAGTGCTGCTGACCATGCTCATCGCCTTCGTGCTGACCGCTTGCTCCGTGGGCATCACCCAGGCCGCGCAGGTGCTCGACCGCGCGGACATGTACCGGGGACTGGGCCGGCTCGGCATGACGGAGGCGAGCATGGAGGCCATCCGCCGACGTTCGGTGATGGGGCCGCTGTGGATCGTGCTGGTGTTCACCCTGGTGGCCGCTGTGGCGACGACCCTGCCCGTGATCGGCGCCGCCGTGATCTTCAGCCCGCTATCCATGGGCCTGGTGGCGGCCGTGCTGGTGCTCGGCGTGGTGCTTGTCCGCCTGGGCGTCACCGCCTCCCGGCCCACGCTGCGCGGGGTGCTGGCGGAGGGCTGATGTCCGGTCTCCGGGCGCTGTGGTGGCACCTCTTGGGGCTGAGGGGATCCCAATCAGCCCCAAAGGTGCCACCACACGATCGTCAGGATCAGTGGGAGTGGCCCGAGCCGCCCAGCTCCGCGGCGCCGCCGGAGATCGAGCCGGTGATCCAGCTCATCATGCCTGCGGCGGCATCGAACTTCGGCTTGCGCTCCGCGTTGGACCAGACGGTTTCCGGACGGCGCTGTAGCAGGATCAGGTTCTGGCCCTCCGGCAGTTCCTCGTCGATGGCGAACTCGATGTCCTGGGGCGCCCCGCCGTGCACCTTCTCCAGGTTCTTGCCGTAGTGGGCCAGGGCGACGACCTCCTCGTCGCTCAAGCACAGCACGTCTTGGCGCTCATCGGGGACCTCCTGCGGGGCATCCCCGCGGCGGTACTCGATGTGCTTGTGCCCGGCTTCGCGGACCACGATGTCCAGGGTGATCTTCTCCAGCATGTAGCGGTCCGGGGTGACCTCACCTCCCACCACGGACAGCCCCAGGCCCCAGCTGGCCTCCAAGACGATCCGCGAGCGGTCGCCGGTGGTGGGGCTCAGAGTGAACATGACGCCGGCAGCCCGGGCACGGACAGTCTTCTGCACCACCACGGCCATCTCGATCTCATGCGGGTCGATGCCCTTCTGGGCCAGGTAGGAGAGCACCCGACCTGAGTAGACGCTGACGTAACACTTCTGGACGTAGTCGACCACGGCGTCCTCGCCCACGATGTCCACCCAGGTCTCGAACTCACCGGCGAAGCTGGCGTCCACCGAGTCCTCGGCTGTGGCGCTGGAGCGGACCGCCACGGCAATATCCTCCACTCCGGTGTCAGCGCAGAGCTGCCGGTACGCCTCCCGGATGGGACCGGCGATGTCCTCCGGCATCCCAACTTGTTTCATTCGCTCGGTGATGGTGCGCTCGGCCTTGTCAAAAGCGGCCTGATCAGCTTCGGGGGACAGGCCATTGAGGATGCCGGTGGTGAAGTCCTTGAGGCCGGACTCCTCCCGGTAGCGCCGGTAGGCCTCGGCGGTCACGGAGAAACCCGGAGCCACGGGCAGGCCCTCGGCGGTCATCTCCGCGAGGCTGGCCGCCTTGCCGCCGACCTGGCGGACGTCCTTGCACTCGTCAAGGGTGAAATTCAGGGTGTACATGGGAGGTTCCTTACTCGGTCTCGTCGTCCAGGAAGGTGACGCTGCCGGACTTACCATCGATCCGGACCCGCTGGCCCGTGGTGAGCCGTGCGGTGGCGTAGCCGGTGCCGACCACGGCGGGGATGCCGTACTCGCGGCAGACGATGGCTGCGTGGCACATCATGCCGCCGATGTCCGTGATAACGCCGCTGGCCACGGCGAAGGCGGCGGCCCAGGACGGCGCGGTGATGGGGGCCACCAGGATCTCGCCGGGCTGCAGGTCAGGCAGGTCCTTCTCCGAGCGCAGCACCCGGACGGGTCCCTCGACGATGCCGAGCGAACCGGGGATCCCGGCCAGCCCGTTCTCGTCCTGTCCGGCCCCCAACCATTCGTTGACGCGCTCGGTGGTGACGCCGTAGTTCATCACGGCGAACGGGTCGGTGATCTGCTCCGGCGGGATCCCGTAGGCCGGTGGGGCAGTCACGGACTTCAGGGCGGCCACCATCGGCCTGCGCCTCTCAACCTCGGCCCGCCAGCGCTGCTTTCCGCGGATCGGGACGCCGATCGCCCAGGACTGCACCACGTCCGCCAGGGCCATGTCCACCTCGAAGCGGTTGAGGTAGAACATGTCCTCGGGATCCTCGAACAGCCCGGCGTCCACGAGGAACCGGGACAGCTCCCGGGCCTTGGCCCAGAACACGTTGTGGGCCCAGTGCTCCACGTAGATGTTGTGCTCCTCGATGTACGGGAACACCGTCCGGGCCAGGTTCAGCAACTCGTTGAACTGGGAGGCCTCCTCCGCGGTGAGCAGGGCGCGGTACTCGCCGACGATCTCCTCACGTTCGGCCTGCAGCCGCTCGATCGGCCGGTCGATGTCCTCCCCGGCGGCGATCTTGTCCGCGTAACGGGAGATGCTGCCCAGCGGGATGGACAGGTCGGAGTTCCAGGTCTCCTGGTCGTGCGTGAAGCCGTACTCGGTGAAGTAGTCGAACCACGGATCCCGGGCGGCATCGAAGGCGGCGAGCCAGGTGCGGCCGTTCTCGGTGGATTCCAGCACGGCGCGCAGTTCCCTGGCCTTCACGGAGCCCTCGGAGCCGGCGCCACCCTCCCGGAGCGTGGTCACTAGGTCCAGCTCCACGGCCTGCCGGGCGAGCTGGCGCAACTCGTCATCGGGGCGGAAGGCGAGCACGTCCAGGCCAGCCACCATCCGGGAGATCGACTGGTCGGTGATCAGCGGGAAGGCCTGCTTGCAGAACTGGAAGAACGTGATGTAGCCGCCGTAGCCGAGGTTGAGGAACTCGAAGTGGTATTGCCAGGTGGCCAAGAACTGGTCGGTGAGCCGGTGGTAGTTCTCCAGGATATCCATGGACACGGAGCGCCCGGTGGCCTCGTCCACCACGGAATCCGGCTCGTATTCGGTCAACGGCGGGAAGCTGATCTCGTCCATCGTGGCGATGGCGCCCTCCATCTTCGTCTTCCACTTCCCGTAGAGCTCGTCCCAGTTCTGGTAGTAGTAGCCGGCGCGCTTCTGGAAGACCTCGGCGCGTTCCTGGATGCGGGCCGGATCGGTGATGCCCTGCGGGGCGATGTATACGTAGCCGTTGAACACCCGTACGTCGAGGCCGAGGGACACCGGCAGGGCGAAGATCCGGGTGGAAAAGGTGCCGACCCCGTAGTACACGGCCTCGGCACCAATGCTGTCGAAGGGGTGGGTGCCGCGGGACCAGTGCATGGTGTCCGCGAACCACAGCAACGAGTCGTCGTGCTCGCGGGTCTCCTCGCTGGGGACCATGTAGTACGGGTACATCTCCTCCCAGCCCTCGCCCCCGGCGGGGACCTCGGCCTCGTGGAAGAAGGGGAAGCGGCTGTCGGGGGTCTCGGTGCTCATGGTCGTGCTCCTTCGGACGGCAGGGGATGAGACGTGGGGGATTCAGGTCGTGGCGACGAGTGGGGGGACAACAGCTCCAGCAGATCGGCGACGCCGGCCAGCGCCACATCCGGACGGCGCTCGCCGTCCAGCGTGGCCAGCAGGGCGGCGTCCGTGGCGCCGGAGAGTACCAGCGCGGCGTTCGCGCCCATGGCCCGGGCCAGGTCGATCTCGGCGGTGGCGTCCCCAACGACGGTGATGGCCCCGGCCTCCACGCCGAGGTGTCTCTGCAGGGTCTCGCCGAGGGCGGGGGAGGGCTTGCCCAGCACCTGAGGATCCACGCCGGTGGCCCAGGCAATGGCGTGGGCCACCACGGAGGACAAGGCCACGGATTTCCCGCGGCCGCCGTGGAACCACGGCGAGGCGACGGTGGTGTACAGCGGGGCGCCGGCGTCCACGGCCAGGCAGGCTGCGTTGAGCTCGTCCCGCGTGTAGGAATCCTGGGCCCCCACCAGCACGACGTCGGCCAGTTGGCCATCGCGCGCGGCTTGCGGCTCCGCGAGGTCGAGCCCGAGGCCGGTCAGCGGCTCGGTGATCCCCTCGGCCCCCAGGGCCAGGACCGTGGCGGTGGGATGGTGGTGGGCGATGTACTCGGCGGCGGCCGAGCCGGCCGTGATGAAGTCCTCGTCCCGGGCGTCCAGGCCGAGGGAGCGTAGGTGCTCCGCGTAGTGCGCCGGGGTGCGCTCGGAGGCGTTGGTGCAGATCACCACGGAGTGCCCGGCGCCGTGGAGGTGCTCGAGCAACGCGGTGGCCCCGGGCATGGCCAGGCCGCCGGAGCCGCCGGCCCGCGAGGTGCTCACCAGGCAGCCGTCCACGTCCAGCATCCAACCGCGGGAGGCGGTCACCGCCTCGGGTTTCGGCGTGAAGCCGGGGAGGAAGGTCGAATCGGTCATGGGGTGGTCTCCGTTCCGGGGGCCTCGCGCTGCAGGGACAGGGAGGTGTTCCCGTCGCTGATCGAGATCGAGGTGGACTTCTTCGACCGGTCCAGGGCGGTCAGCAGCGTCTTCAGGGTGCGGGCCGGGGCCGTCTTCTGCGCGGCGTACATGGCGTCAACCTGCTCGTGCGGCATGACCGCCCGCAGCAGCAATTCCTCGTCGCTGAGGGTCTCCCCGAAGCGGTGTCGGAGGTCCTTGAGGGTGACGGACTGGCCGTCGTCGGGCTGCTGCCGTCCGCGCTCGGTGTTCAGGGCGCGGTCCTTCAGCGCTGGGTCCACCTCGCCGGGAAGGGGGCCGAAGTCCCCGCGGATGAGGTCGATGACCTCGTCCGCGACCTGCTTGTAGCGCTCGCCGGTCATGACATTCAGGGTGGCCTGGGTGACGATGTACTGGGCAAAGGGGGTCATCACGATCGGCCAGCCAAGATCTTCGCGCACCTGGACGGATTCCTCAATGACGGCGTCGAAGAGGTGCTCCTGCCGGATCTCGGCCAACTGGCGCCGGGTGGTGGACTGCACCCCTCCGGGGATGTTGTGGCGGTAGAAGGCCTCGTCGTACTCGCTCGGCGATCCGGCCGGCAGGTTCTTGATCTTGGCCTGGCGCCGCAAGTATGCGCTGGCCCGGGCCATGGCGTCGAGGTCCACGTCCACCTCGTGGCCGCG
The DNA here is from genome assembly GCF_040702545.1 of Citricoccus sp. NPDC079358. Taxonomy (NCBI): domain Bacteria; kingdom Bacillati; phylum Actinomycetota; class Actinomycetes; order Micrococcales; family Micrococcaceae; genus Citricoccus; species Citricoccus sp. NPDC079358. Next base: position 69,100 of record NZ_JBFBLI010000012.1, on the reverse strand, counting down.
GGCGCGCAGGTTCGCGACCAGCCGCTGGGCCTCCGGGTGTGAGGCACCGTTGGCCAACGGAGGCAGGGCGCAGTGGAGGGTGGGCACGCCCAGGTCGGCCGCCTCCAATAAGGTGATCGGGGCGAGCCCGGTGGTGGCGTGGGAGTGGATCTCCCGCAGCGGGTGGCGCTGCATGGCCTGCTGCAGCTGCGGAATGAGGTGGCGGACCACGTCCGGGGTCAGCAGCCCGGAGGGGTCCTTGAGGTAGAAGCCGTCGATGTCCTCCGAGGCGTCCAACTGGCGGGCCTTGTCTGCGAAGTACGCGTCCGTGTGCACCGGGCTGGTGGTGTAACAGATGCCCCCGATGACCTCCTCGAAGCCGACCCGCTTGGCCATGGCGGCGATCTTTGCGGCCGATTCCATGTCATGCATCGGATCGATCACCCACATCTTGGTGATCCCGTTGCGGGCCAGCACGGAGTAGGCCAGCTCGAGCACCGCGTCCGGGGTCCGGTGGAAGGTGATGAACCGCTTGCCAGTGGTCAGGAACCCGAGTTGGGTGCTCCGGGCCCGGTCCCGGGCGACGCGTAGCCGTTCAAAGGGATCCTCGCGGTGATAGCGCACCGCGGTGGCCAGGATGGTGGAGGTGGCCAGTTCGATGGTGCGGTAGCCGGTCCGGTCCAGGTTCGGCATGACGCCCTCGACCATGCGGGTGGTGACGCCGGTGGCGCCCCAGATGGACTGGTTGCCGTCTCGCAGGGAGACGTCCACGAGGTCGATGGTGCTCATGCGCTCATCCTCTCGGTGCTGCTGTCGGATTCGCGGTCCTCCACCAGGTCGGCGACCAGCTCCTCCAGCGAGTGGTTGAGCCAGTGCGTGGTCACGCTGTTGTCCCGGTACCCGGGGTGGGCCAGGATCCGCTGCAGCAGCGGCAGGGAGGTGGTGACCCCCTCGATCACGAAGGCGTCCAGCACTTGCCCCATGCGCTCGATCGCGGCGGCCCGGTCCGGGGCCCAGACGATCTGCTTGCCCATCAGCGCGTCGTAGTAGGGCGGGAAGAGATAGCCCTCGTAGATGTGGGAGTCGAGCCGCCCCCCGCCGGCCGGCGGGGGGCTCCACCGGGTGACCCGGCCAGGCGAGGGAGCCAGTCCGCGGGCCGGGTCTTGGGCGGTGATGCGGCACTCCACAGCGTGGCCGGTCAGGGACACGTCCTCCTGGGTGATCTCCAGCGGGCTGCCCAGGGCGGCCAGCAGCTGCTGCCGGACCAGGTCCACGCCGGTGACGGCCTCAGTGACCGGGTGCTCGACCTGCAGGCGCGGGTTGACCTCCAGGAAGGCCAGTTCGTCCCGGGCCACGTCATAGAGGAACTCCACTGTGCCCAGCCCTACGTAGTCCAGGGCCTCCGCGATCCGCAGGGCGCTGCGGTGCAGCAGCTCACGGGTGGCCTCGGGCAGGGCCACGCAGGGGGCCTCCTCCACCACCTTCTGGTAGCGGTACTGTACGGAGCACTCGCGCTCGCCGAGGTGGATGCGGTGGCCGTGGCGGTCGCCCAGGATCTGCACCTCCACGTGCTTGGCGTCGGTGACGAAGCGCTCCAGGAACACCAGGCCGTTGCCGAAGGAGGAGGCCGCCTCGGAGGAGGCCAGGTGCCAGGCGTCCTCCAGGTCCCCGGCGGATTCCACGAGCTTCATGCCGCGCCCTCCGCCACCGTAGGCGGCCTTGACGAGCACCGGGTAGCCGATCCGCTCGGCCAACGCCCGGACCTCCTCGATGCTCTCGGCGGTGCCGCCGGCGGACACCGGGACGTCCACGGACTCGGCCAGCCGGCGGGCGGTGAGCTTGTCTCCCAGGGACTCCAGGGCCTCGGGGGAGGGGCCGACGAAGACGAGGTCCTCCTCGGCGCACTTCCGGGCGAACTCGGGGTTCTCGGAGAGGAAGCCGTAGCCGGGGTGGATGGCCGTGCAGCCGGTGGAGACGGCGGCCTGCAGCACGGCGTCCATGTTCAGGTAGCTGTCCGAGGGGCGCGGGCCGCCGAGCACCACGGTGCGGCCGGCGCGGCGGGCACCCAGGGTGTCCCGGTCCGCGGCGGAGACGCCGAGCACGGTCTCGAAGCCGAGGCGGTCGCAGGCCTCGATCAGGCGGACGGCAATCTCGCCGCGGTTGGCGATGAACACTCGCTGCGGGGTTCTGGCGGCGGCGCTCATGCGGTCACCTTCACCGCGAACAGCGGCTGGTCGAACTCGGCCAGCTCACCATCATGGAGGAACACCGCGGCGACCTCGCCGGTGACGCCGGCGGAAACCGAGTTCATCAGCTTCATCACCTCGATGATGCACAGGGTGGTCTCCGGTCCGACGGCGTCCCCCACCTGGACGAAGGGCGCGGCACCGGGTTTCGGGGCGCCGTAGAACGTGCCCAGCATCGGGGCCTTCACGACCATATGGCCCTCAGGCAGGGCGGCCGGGTCCAGGCCCGCGCCGGCGGTGGAGTCGGCGGGTGCAGGGGCGGTAGCTGGTGCCGGTGCGGGTGCGGCCGCGAGAGCGGGCGTGGCCGGCGCGGCCGCTGGGGCCGGGGCTGCGGCGATCCCGGCCCCAGCGGCGGGTGCGGCGGGAGCGAAGGCCCCGGGGCCGGCGTCGTACCCGCCGCGGCGGACATGCAGGCGCAGGTCGCCGTGCTCGAAACGGAAGTCGGTGAACTCGGTCTGGTCCAGTTGCTCGATGATGGCAGCGAGTTCCTCGAGGTCGAAGTTCATGCGGGGCCGTCCTTCGTGGCTGAGGTGTGCGTCGGTCAACATGTCGGTTGGAGCAATGCGCAGTGACTGTCATCACGTTGTGGCGAGCGTAGGCAGTCGTTGTGACCCGCACCACAGTGGGGGCTCAAGTTCCGGACCGCGGAATATGAACACGCCCCCTGAGATGGAGCCAGGGGCTGGAACCTGCTCGCTCGACCCCATCGGGTTACCGGGGGTCCCAGTCATTCCCCAGGGCGGAATGCCTGCCCGTGATGTGGCTCACCGGGGCGGGGGTGAGTAGCGTCACGGTGTGCATTGACCCGCGCTAACGCCTGAGCACACGGCCGCTGACCGCCCGCTGGCCCCCGCTAGACCAGAACACCCGACCCAGACCCAGACTGCGACGGAAGACAAGGACGACCATGACCACCACTGAACCCGGGACCCTCCTGACCCCCGCCCCGGACCGCGCCGATTGGCGGAACCACCGGATGGGACGGTTCCTTGAGGGAATTGAGTCCACGCGCGGGGTGAGCTTTGTCGACTATGAGGACGCCTGGGCCTGGTCCGTGGAGCACCTCGAGGAGTTCTGGCAGGAGGTCTGGGACGAGTTCGAGGTGATCTCGCACAGCCCGCACACAGCGGTGCTCACCGACCGCACCATGCCCGGGGCGCAGTGGTTCCCCGGGGCCACCCTGAACTACGCCGAGCACGTGTTCCGGAGCCTTCGCGCCCGCAGCGGGGACATCATGGTCACCTCCCGCAGCCAGACCAACGGCTTGGTGGAATGGACCGGGGCGCGGCTGCTGGAGGAGGTGGCCCGCATCCAGGCTGGCCTCGTGGCCCGCGGAGTGCGGCGCGGCGACCGGGTGGGCGCGTACCTGCCGAACATCCCCGAGACCCTGGCCGCCTACCTGGCCACCACCGCGCTGGGGGCCATCTGGTGCGCCGTGCCGCCGGAGATGGGACCGCAGTCCGTGCTGGACCGGCTGACCCAGTTGGACCCGGCCATCCTGCTCGCCATCGACGGCTACACCTACGGCAAACGGGACCTCTCCCGCGCGGATGACCTTGCCCGGATCCGCCGGTTCCTGCCCGAGGCGGAGACCGTGCTGCTGCCCTATCTAGACCCCGAGGCCACCGCGCCCGAAGGCGCTGAGACCTGGGCCGAGTTCACCGGCCGCACCGGTTCCGCGGCTGACACCACGGCGCACGACGCCGGCCCGGCCGCCGCGCAGGGAACGGAACCGGCCGGCGTCGGGCAACTTCCGGAAATCCACGTGGAACCGGTGCCCTTCGATCACCCGCTGACGGTGCTGTTCTCCTCCGGGACCACCGGCCGCCCCAAGGCGATCGTGCACTGCCACGGCGGGATCTTGCTCGAGCACCTCAAGGCCCACGGGCTGCACTTCGGGATGAGCGACGCGGACAACGCCTTCTGGTTCACCACCACTGGCTGGATGGTATGGACCATGGGCATGTCCTCCCTGCTGCTGGGGGCCTCCGTGGTGCTGATGGACGGCGACCCGAACTACCCGAGCGCGGACGGCGAATGGTCCCAGTGGGCCGCCATGGCCGAGACGGGGGCGACCTACATGGGTACTGGCGCCGCCTACCTGGGCGCCTGCGCGCACGCCGGGCTGACCCCGGGGAAGACGTGGGACCTGTCCCGGTTGCGGGAAATCCAGTGCTCCGGGTCCCCGCTGGCCGCGGACGTGGCCGGCTGGGTGCTGGAGGAGGTCAATCCCGACCTGCTGCTGGCCCCCACCTCCGGCGGCACGGACATCTGCGCCGCATTCGTGGGCGCCAGCCCGCTGTCCCCGGTGTGGGCCGGCGAGATGTCCTGCCGGCCGCTCGGTGTGGCTGTGGCGGCCTGGGACCCGGAGGGGCAGACGCTGCACGGCGAGGCCGGTGAGCTGGTCTGCACGGAGCCCATGCCCTCCATGCCCGCATTCTTCTGGGGCGATGAGAACAACGAACGGTACGAGGAAAGCTACTTCGGCGCCTACCCCGGCGCCTGGCGCCATGGCGACTGGCTGGTGGAGACCGAGCGGGGCAGCTGGGTCATCACCGGACGCTCGGATGCCACCCTGAACCGCGGCGGCGTGCGGCTGGGTACGGCCGAGTTCTACGCGGTGCTGGATGCGCTGCCGTCGGTCCAGGACACCATGGTGCTGCACTTCGAGGACTCCAGCGGCATGGGCAAGCTCGTGCTGCTCGTGGACGCGGGGGAGGACTTCGCCGCCGGGGAGGCCGCCCAGGATGCGGCCCGCCGGGAGGCGCTGGAGAAAACCATCCGGACCACCCTGCGCTCCGAGTTGTCCCCGCGCCACGTGCCGGACCACGTGGTGTTCGTGCCCTCCATCCCCCGCAACCCCACCGGCAAGCGCCTGGAGATCCCGCTCAAGCGCATCATCCAGGGTGCCGTGCGCGGCGAGGTCATGGACGTGGGCGTGGTGGCCCGGCCCGAACAGGTGGACGACACCGTGGCCCGCGTCAAGGAGGCGCTGGGGCGGTAACTGGGACGGTCAGGGAGTCAGTCGCCGATCGGGGCTAGTTCTCGCTCCGGGCCAGCCGGGACTCCAGGATCCTAGCGGCGGACCGGAGCACCTCAACGTGGCGGGGCACCTCGGCGTGGCTGAACCGTAGGGAGGGGGTCGCCGTCGTGAGTCCGGCCAGCGGCCGGCCGAGGTAGTTGACTACGGCGATGCCCACGCCCACCACGCCCTGCTCCGTCTCCTCGATGTTGGTGGCGTAGCCATCATGGCGGATGCGCGTCATCCGGCGCTTGAGCGTGGACAGGGAGTGGATCTTCGCGGTGGGCCAGTCCGGCACGCCGGCCCGGTAGACCTCCTCCAGCTCCTGGTTGGGCAGCCGGGAGAGCAGGGCCTTGCCGCCAGCGGAGGTGAAGGCGGGCATGGTGTCTCCGCGGCGCATGGCCACCCGGAGTCCGCGGGGGGACTCGATCCCGTCCAGGAACTGGATGTCCCCACCGCGCAGCACCATCACCTGGGTGGTCTCCCCCAGCTTGTCCACCACGTGCTCCAGGGCCGGCTGTGCTGCGGCGAGCAGTCCGCCCACTGCCGGTGGCCGGGACCGGGAATCCGAGAACGCCGGCCCGATCCGGTACCTGCGCAGGTGGTCCTGGATGGCGTAGTCGCGGAAGGCCAGGGCGTTGAGCAACCGGTGTGCGGTGGAGGGCGCCACGTCCAGATAGGCGGCGGCCGTGGTGACGGAGACGGAGCCCTGACTGCGTAGCAGGCCGAGGAGCACCAGGGCGCGGTCCACCGACTCGACGGGGGAGCGGTCCCCGGCGACCGACCCTCCGACAGGGTCAGGTCCAGGCGCGGCGTGATTCACGTTTTCAGGGTAGAGGAGTGGCTCCAGGGGAGGCGCCCGATGCGGCATTGACGGCTCCGCCGGCCCCTGAAGCAGGCGGACGTGTTCGGGGCCGAATTCGGACACCGAAGTCACGCCGACCAGTGCGAGGGCGACCTGGATCTCGGCCCGTTCGGGGCCGCAATGGCGGGCCTGCCCGCCTCCGAGGTGGACGGTGCCTTGGCAATGCTCACTTGGGTCCAGGTCATCGGTTCACCGTCGGCCCACCGATAGCCTTAGCTATCGTTTAACGATAGATTGGCATCGAAACGCAATCGATGGAGGTTCGTCTTGCCCGCTGCCGTCCCCCGATCACTCGTGGTCATCCTGCGGACCATGCTGCTCCTGGCCGCCGCTGGCTCCCTGGTTGTCCTGGCGGTGATCCTGCCGCTGCTGTGGATCGACCTCCATGGCGTCTCCATGGCCTATGCCATCCCTCTGATTGCCGCGCTGGCCCTGAGTGTGGCATGCCTCCAGGTGGTGGGGGTCTGCATCTGGCGCCTGTTGACACTGGTGCTGCGCGGTCGGATCTTCTCCCGCTCCGCGTTCCGTTATGTCGACGTCATCACGGGAGCCGTGGCAGCCGGCGGTGTCCTCCTGGTGGTCATCGGCGTGGTCCTGAGCGGGGGAACGGCCGCCCCCGGACTCGTCCTGCTGATCGGCGGTGCGGCACTGCTGGCGTTCGCGGCGGCCCTGACAGTGAACGTCGCCCGGCGGCTGCTGGCCCAGGCGGTGGAGCGTGACACTCAGGCCAGGCGGCTCGAAGACGAGCTCTCGGACGTGATCTGATGCCGATCATCGTGGACGTGGACGTGATGATGGCCCGCCGGAAGATGGCGGCCGGCGAGTTGGCGGAGGCCGTCGGGATCACCCCGGCGAACCTGGCCGTGTTGAAGAACGGCCGGGCCAAGGCCGTCCGGTTCACCACGCTGGCAGCCTTGTGCCGCGTGCTGGAGTGCCAGCCCGGTGACCTCCTGCGCTGGGAGGCTGCTGGGCAGGATGCTCCGGAGGGCGACCACGAGGGCCGCGGGGAGGACGGGGACCGTGAGGGCCGCGAGGGCCGCGAGGGTCGGCGGGAGGACGGCTATGGCGGTGACTGAACGGAGCGCTGACGTAGACGTCCTGGTGGTCGGGGCGGGCCTGGCCGGACTGTATTGCGCCACCCAGTTGGCACGCGCCGGTCATCAGGTGCTGCTGGCGGAGCGCCGCCCCACACTGACGGGCACCGTCCGGACCACCGGCATCTTCGTGCGCCGGACCCTCGAGGACTTCGCGCTGCCCGAGGAGCATCTGGGGCCGGCCATCCGCCGCATGGTGCTCTATCCGCCCGGGCTGACGGGCCCGGTGGAACTGACCAGCGATCGGGACGAGTACCGGGTCGGGGACATGGGGCCGCTCTATGTGGCGGCCGCCCGCGATGCCGTGCGCGCCGGCGTCGACCTGCGGCTGTCCATGCGCTTCACCGGCCAGGGGGAGGGCGGTTGCCTCCTGGAGCGGAAGGGCACATACCTTCTCGAGGACGCCGCGGGCCCACTCCTGGTCCGAGCCCGCTTTGTGGTCGGTGCCGATGGCGCTCGGTCCAGGGTGGCGCGGGAACTCGGGCTGAGCCGCAACCGCCACCTGCTGGTCGGGGCCGAGGAGGTCTTCGCCGACCGCCCCGACGGCTCGGACCCCGCCTTTCACTGCGTGATCGATCCGAGGCTAGCGCCCGGCTACCTCGCGTGGGTGCTGCGGGACGGCGAACACGTCCACGTGGGCACCGCCGGCCATGCCCACCGTTTCCCACGAGGCCTGTACAGCGCCCTGCGCTCATTCCGCGAGCGGGCGCCGGGGCTGGAAGGCGTCGGAAGGCCGGAGCAGGTGGAGAAGCGCGCCGGGCCGATCCCCGTGGGCGGGGTGCTGCCCCGGATCGCGTCCCCGGCCGGACTGCTCGTGGGCGACGCCGCCGGTGCGGTGTCCCCGCTCACCGCCGGAGGGCTCGATCCGTGCCTGCGGCTGTCCGGGCATGCCGCTGAGATCCTGGATGGTGCCCTCCGAGCCAGCCGGCCGGCGGCGCTGAAGGCCTATGACGGTCACGCCTTGCGGGCCCGATTCCGCAAGAGACTGCTCCTGCGCAAGGGCCTGGACGGGCTGCGCACGCCGGCCCTCGCCTCGAGCGCCTTCGCCGTGTTGAGGACCCCGCCGGGCCAGGCGCTGGCGCGGCGAATCCTCTTCGGCAACGGCTCCTTCCCGCTGCCGTAGCTCCTGCCTGGCCCCCTGCCATGGTTCGGTGGCCGGTGTCCCGTATCCGGTGTCCGGCCAATTGAGTCGGGAGTTGTGGTGCCGATCCAGTCCCGGACCGCCACCACAACTCCCGACTCGATGCAGGGCTGCCGAGGCAGAGCAGGTTCATTGAAATCTCAAGGAATGTAACTGGTCGGGTCCAGTGTTCACCCTGATGTGACCGAGAACCCCAGCCCCCAGCCCGAGCCCACTCCTGCCGCACACCCCGCCGCACACCCCGCCGCACACCCCGCCGCACACTCTGGAGCAGTCTCCGCCCCGCGGCCCAACCCGTCCACCGAGCGCGCCGACTCCGTGCCCGCCGGTACGGTCGAGTTCGGCCTGCACACCTTCGGCGACGTCACCCAAGACCTTGACGGTCAGCGGCTTGAGCACCCCCAGGTACTCCGCAACGTCGTGGCCGAGGCCGTGCTGGCGGATCAGGCCGGTGTGGACGTCATCGGCATCGGCGAACACCACCGCCCCGACTACTCGGTGTCCTCGCCGGAGATGGTCCTGTCCGCGATCGCCGGACAGACCGAGCACATCAAGCTGATCTCCGCCGTCACCGTGCTGTCCTCGGATGACCCGGTCCGGGTCTACCAGCGCTTCGCGACTCTGGATGCCGTCTCGAACGGCCGCGCCGAGGTCTCCCTGGGCCGCGGCTCCTTCATCGAGTCCTTCCCGCTGTTCGGCTATGAGCTCTCCGACTACGAGATGCTCTACGAGGAGAAGCTGGATCTCTTCGCCCGCCTGCGTACCGAGAAGCCGGTGACGTGGCAGGGCAACACCCGGGCCGCGCTGCAGCGCCAGTCCGTGTTCCCGACGACGGCCCACGAGTTCGGTCTGCCCGCCTGGGTGGCGGTGGGCGGCACCCCGACCTCGGTGGTGCGCGCGGCCACCTACGCGCTGGGGCTCGAGTTGGCGATCATCGGCGGCACCCCCGATCGGTTCAGGCCCTTCGCGCAGCTCTACCGCCGCGAGATCGAGGCCCGCGGCTTCGAACCGCGCCGGGTGGCCCTGCACTCCCACGGCTTCGTCGCCGCCACGGATGAGGAAGCCGCCGAGCGGTACTTCCCGTACTGGGAGGCCGCTATGACCAAGATGGCCGCCGAGCGTGGGTGGCCTGCGCCGACTCCCACTCAGTTCCGCCAGGAGATCACTCATGGCGCCTTGCACCTCGGCTCCCCGGAGACGGTGGCCCGCAAGGTGGCCCTGAGCATCCGGACGCTCGACGCCGGCCGCTTCGGCATGAAGTACGGCAACGGTCACCTGCCCCACGAGTACATGCTGGAGTCGATCGAGCTCTATGGCTCGAAGGTCAAGCCGATGGTCCTGGACATGCTCGCCGGCTCCTGACCGAGACCGTAGACAGCTTGGGTCAGTAGCCCCGCAGCGCGGCCGCGATGACCTGGACCAGATGACGGCTGTCGAGACCCGCCAGATCCTTCACCTGCGTGCGGCAGGAGAAGCCGTCGGCCAGCACGGCCCGGTCCGGGTTAGCCTCCGCCTTGGCCAGGATGCCCTGACGGGCGATCGTCTCCGAGATCTCGTAGTGTCCCTGCTCCATGCCGAAGTTCCCGGCCAGGCCACAGCAGCCGTTGGAGGTCTCCACGTCACAGCCCAGGGCCTCCAGGATCGCCTCGTCGGCTGAATAGCCCATGACCGCGTGGTGGTGGCAGTGCGGCTGGACCAGGAGCCTGCCGTCCGCACCCTGGGCCCGGGGCGGCGTCCAGTCAAGGTCGGTCAGCAGCTCGGCCACCGTCCGTACGGCCGTCGCCACCTCTCGGGCGCCGGGGTGCTCGGGCAGCAGTTCCACGAGGTCCGAGCGCAGCGCGGCGATGCAGCTGGGCTCCAGCCCGACGACGGCCCGCCCGGCCCGCACGTGCGGCAGCAGGATCTCCACGGTCCGGCGCAACGTCTCCTTGGCCGCCGTGAGCTGCCCGGTCGAGATCAGCGTCAACCCGCAACAGGCCTGCTCGCCGGTGGACTGCCCGACCACCCGCACCTCGCACCCGGCGGCGTCCAGCACCTTGAGGGCATCCGCGGGGATCTCCGGGGAGAGGGCGTCCGAGAAGGAGTCCACCCACAGCACCACCTGACGCCGGCCGTCGTCGTGTCCCGGAGCCGGCCGGGCCGCCTCCGACCACCGGAACGGTGCACGCGGCAACAGCGGCAGGGACCGGCGGGCGTCCGCACCCATCAGCCTCATCATGGTCCGGCGCAGCACCGGCACCCGGCCGGCGGCGTTGACCAGGGGGGCCATGGGTGCCGCGAGCCGCAGCCAGAACGGCAGGCGCCCCAGGGTGTAGTGGGCCAGCGGACGCACTTTTCCGCGGTAGGTCCGGTGCAGGGTCTCGGACTTGTAGGTGGCCATGTCCACGCCGGTGGGGCAGTCGCTGGCGCAGGCCTTGCAGGACAGGCACAGGTCCAGGGCCTCATGGACCTCGGGGGACTCCCACCCGAGCGTGACGACCCCGCCGTTGAGCATCTCCTGGAGCACCCGGGCGCGCCCGCGCGTCGAGTCCTTGTCATCCCCGGTCGCCAGGTAGGACGGGCACATGAAAGTGCCCTGCTCGCGCAGGTCCGCCCGGCACTTGCCGATGCCCACGCAGCGGTGCACGGCGTCGGCGACCGAGCCGTCGTCGTCGGCGAAGGCGAAGCCGTCCGCGGCCCGCTCCTCGGAGGAGGCGGGGCGGCGCAGGGCCGCGTCGATCGGGTCCGGGTCCACCAGCACCCCCGGGTTCATCAGCCCCGCCGGGTCGAACAGCGCCTTGAACTGGGCAAAGGCGTCCAGGGCCTGCGGCGAGTACATGGCCGGCAGCAATTCGCTGCGCGCCCGGCCGTCCCCGTGCTCCCCGGCCAGGGACCCGCCGTAGCGGGCCACCAGGGTGGCGGCGGACTCCATGAACTCCCGGAACTCGGAGGAGCCGGAGGCGAAGGGGAAGTCGATGCGCATGTGGATGCAGCCGTCGCCGAAATGCCCGTAGGCCAGGCCGGAGAGGCCGCGGCCGTCCATGAGTTCTTTCAGATCCCGCAGGTAGGAGCCGAGGTGCTCCGGGGGCACGGCGGCGTCCTCCCAGCCGGGCCAAGCGTGGGCGCCCGCGGCCGTCCGCACCGCCAGCCCGGAGCCGTCAGCGCGGATCTGCCACAGCCGGGCGGCCTCCGGGCCGGAGGGCAGCACCACCGCCTCCAGGCCGTGGGCGGCACGGACCATCGCCTCCGCGGCGGCCACCGCCGCGGCCGTGTCCGCCCCGCCGACCTCGACCATCAGCCAGCCACCGCCAGCCGGCAGCTCCGGCACGTCGTCACCGCCGGGGGACCGCCGCACCACCTCGACCATCTCGCCGGACAGGCCCTCCAGCGCCAGCGGCCGATGGGGCAGCAGGGAGGGGACGTCGTCGGCCGCCGCGGGCATGTCCGGGTAGCCGATCACCGCCAGCGCGGGCGCCGGGGCCCGGGGCACCAGTCCCACCTCCGCCTCGAGCAGCACCCCGCACGTGCCCTCCGTCCCGGCGAGCGCCGCGGCCAGGTTGCGGCCGTTCTCCGGCAACAGGTGTTCGAGGCTGTAGCCGGAGATCTGGCGGTTGAACCGGCCCAGCTCGGTGCGCAGCAGCTCGAGATGCTGCTGGATGAAGGATTCCAGCCCGGGCACCTGCTCCACCGCATCGCGCCCCGGCACCACGTCCAGGATCCGCCCGTTCGGCAGCAGCCAGCGCAGGCGGCGGACATTGTCCGCGGTCCGCCCGTAGGCGAGTCCGTGGGGGCCGCACGCGTTGTTGCCGATCATCCCGCCGATGGTGCAGCGGCTCGCCGAGGACGGATCCGGCCCGAACCGCAGTCCGTGTGGCGCCGCGGCGGCCTGCAGGTCAGTCAGCACCACCCCCGGTTGCACGACGGCGGAGCGGGCCTGAGCGTCGATCCCCACGATCCGATGCAGATGCTTCCCCACATCCAGGACCAGCCCGGGGCCGACGGCATTGCCCGCGATGGAGGTGCCCCCGCCCCGCACGGTCACGGGCAGCCCGTGCCGGGCCGCGATCCGGACGGCTGTCACGACATCGGCCTCGTCCAGCGGGCAGACCACCACCCGTGGCGCGATCCGGTAGTTGGAGGCGTCCGAGGAGTAGAGGGCCCGCCGCAGCGCTGAGGTGTGCACCTCACCCCGCAGCTGCTGCTCGAACTCCCGGACCGCGGCATCGGCGCCCGGACCGGTCTGCGGATCGGTGGCCGGGTCGGTTGCCCGGCCGGCCGGGCCGTCGTTCTGGAGTGTGGTCGGCTGGGCGTCCGGATCCAGGTCCGTCTCAAGGTCCATGGGTGGGGTCCCTTCGGGGTGCGGGCGGCATCGGGTCCTGTCCCTGCACTGTGCCGGACGGCGAGGACACGGGCAAGCGTGGAGGACCCTGTCTGTTGTGCCGGGCTTGGGCAATACTGGTCCCATGAGTGATCCAGCCAACACTCCCGCCGCCCCGTCCCCGCACCCCTCCGACGCCGCCCCCGACTGGAAGCCGATCCTCGCCGCCCTCGGCAAGGAGGCCGCCCGCGCGGTCTTCGCCCGGGCCGCCCTCGGCACCCTCGACCCCGTGGCCCGCGGGGACCTGACCACCAAGGAGCAGAAGTCCGTGGAGGGCTGGCTGAAGCTCGGCATCCTGACGGAGGATGACATCGGCTCCGTCACCGTGGACGGCAACGCCCTGCGGGCGCCCCTCACCGCGCTCGCCGCCAGCGGGACCGGGAAGGCGCGGGCCGGCGTCGGGAGGTTCCTGGTGGCCGGTCACGGGCCGCGCATCGAGGCGATGCCCGCCTCGCCGGCCGAGCGGACCGAGGTGCTGCGGTGGGTCCGCGATCATGCCCTCGGGGTGGACGAGGTCCTCACGGAAGCGCAACTGAACCAGCGGTTGCACGTGTTCCATCCGGACGTGGCGATGCTGCGCCGCCACCTGGTGGATGCGTCCCTGCTGGAGCGCACCGCGACCGGCACCGAGTACGCGATCCCGGCGGATTCCCGCATTCCCTAGCCGCGGAGGTCGAGGGCCTGGCGGATCGTGCGGGTCACCGAGAGGGCCGTCATGCCGGATGTCTTCGGGTTCTCCGGGCTGGGCGCCGATTCGAAGGCCAGCTCGATCCGCCCGGCAGGACCGGTGGCCAGGATCTCGTGACGGCTGCGCTGGGCGGCCGCGTCGGCGACCAACTCCACCTGGACTCGCTCCAGGGACCGCCGCAAGAGTTCCGCATCCTCCGGCAAGTCGCCACCGTCAGCACCGTCAACCCCAACGTCAACCCCGACGCCGGCCCCCGGCCGCCCGCGGGTGGCCCACGCGAGCCCGACGGCGACGTTGACGTTGGCGGGGAACCGTTCGATGGCCTCGGCGGGACCTCCGGCGAAGACCGTCAGGGGACCGTCCTCGGGGCGCAGGGCGTGCAGCCGCTCCACCTCGTCCGGTGCCATCCAGGGTCGGAGCAGGGAGGTGGGGAGCTTGGTGGTACGGATGCGGACCGAGTCCAGGCCGTCGGCGTCGGCCGCCGCGGCGAGGACGTCGAAGCCGCCGATGGCCCCGTTGGTGACCCAGAGCCGCCCGGGACCGGACAGCAGTGTCCGTGCCAGGTCCGGATCGGCGAGGGCGCCGACGCTCGTCAAGACCAGGTCGATCCCCGCGGCAATGACCTCGGGGCCGTACTCACCGGCTGCGTCGACGCCGGCGCACTCCACCACCAGGTCGGCCTCGGACAAGGCCTCGGGCCACGTGGGGCAGTCGGTGTCCTGACCGGTGGTGACCAACTCGACTCCGGGGACGGACCGGTGACCGTGCGAGGCCACGTTGCGCTCGGCCGCCCGCAGCTGCAGCAGCCCAGCGTCCCGCTCCGGGGCCAGCAGGGTGGCTACGTGGCGGCCGATGGCGCCGAAACCCAACAGGAGCACGCGGGCGGGTGCGGGCCGTACGGTCTGGGACATGCGGTGTCCTTCGCGGATGAGGGATGAGAGGGGAAGATCTGGGCTGGCCTGAGGGCCGTCCGGAGTTCCCAGTCCACACCATCGCCGTGACTCTTCACACCATGTTGCGTGCCGCCTGCTGCACGGCGGCGGTGAGCCGGTCCAGGGCCTCGGTTCCGGCGGACCAGCGCTGCCAGTGCAGTGTCACGCGTGACTGGCCCAGTTCGGGGATGGCCACCAGGTCTGGGTGGGTGCCCTCCAGGACACCCTCGGGCAACTGGCCTGCCGGGATCATGCCCCAGCCCAGTCCCGCGGCCACGGCGGCGTTGAACCCGCCGACGGTGGGGACCTGGTGGAGCGGGGGCCCGGCGTCGCCCATCCCGTCGCCGCCCATCCCGTCGCCGACCGCGCCCGTGCCACCTGCTCCAGCATCGGATGGCCGGCCGGACTGGCCGGCGCGCCACGCGGCCAGCCGGCTGCGCTGCAGGCTGTCCCGGGTGCCGAACTCCTGCACGGGAACGGCCCCGAAATCCACGGACCCGTCCTCGCGGCGGTACCGGTCCAGCAGAGCGGACGCCGCCACCGCGTGGTAGTCCATGGCGCCCAACTCCATGGAGAGACAGCCCGAGACCGGGGCGGGGTCCTCGGTGATGGCCGCGATGACCGTGCCGGAGCGCAGCAGCTCGTGCGTGTGCTCCTGGTCCTCGAGGTGCAGTTGCAGCACTGCGTCATCCCATGTGGCAGCCTGCCGCAGCACCTCCACGAACCAGGTCGCCATCGAGTCGGCATTGACCGCCACGGACAGTACCGAGCGTCCACCGGTGCCCTGACCGAGGGATCGCCTCGTCTCATCCTCCAGCACCGCCACCTGCCGGGCGAGGCGCAGCATCCGGTCCCCGGCGGACGTGGTGCCCACCGGAACCGTGCGCGTCAGCAGAACCTGACCGGCGTCCTTCTCCAGGGCTTTGATGCGCTGCGAGAAAGCGGAACCGGAGATCCGCAGGGCTGCGGCGGCAGCGTCGAAGGTCCCTTCGTCCACGGCGGCGGCCAGAGCTCGTAGGTGATCGGTGTTCATGAAGCAAAGCTTAATACCCTGAAGGATAAGTAGGTGGAGCGGATCATCCGCGCCGTCCTACCGTGGCCGGGTGACGATCTTCCTAACCGGTCTGCTGACCTGCCTCGCCCTCATCGTGGCCATCGGTGCCCAGAGCCTCTTCATCATGCGCCAGGCCATTCGACGCGACCGGCTCATGCTGGCCCTCGCCGTCTGCCTGGTGGGAGACATTGTGCTGATCACGGCCGGGACGGCCGGCGTCGGCGTGATCACCGAGAACGCACCGTGGCTGCTGGAGGTCCTCAAGTGGGGTGGCGTGGCCTACCTGCTCTGGTTCGCCTACTCCTCCTTCCGCTCGGCCTTCGGCTCCCGGCGCTCCATGGCCGTGGAGCCCGACGACGGCGCGCACCCGGTCGCGGAGGGTCCAGAAGACGGTGGGGACGGCCGTGGTGAGGACCGCAGTGAGGATCGTGGCGACGAGCACGACGAGCACGACGAGCACGACGAGTGCGACCGTGAGCCGGTGCTGGTGGGTGCCGGAGCCGGCGTCGGGAACTCCTCCGCGGCCGGCGGGGAACCCCGAGGCACGCAGGAAACGGGCCCGTCCACGGGAACGATGGCGATGGTCTCGGCCCCATCGAAGCTGTCCGTGAAGTTGCACCGTGGTTCGCATCCACAGCGGGCCCTGACCCCCGCGCTCACAGTGGTGCTGACGGCACTGTCCGTGTCCTTGCTGAACCCGCACGCGATCTTGGACACGGTGGTCATGCTGGGCACGCTGGCCAACTCCTACGGGGCCGAGAAGTGGGTCTTCGCCGGCGGCGCCCTGGCCGGCTCGGCGATCTG
The DNA here is from genome assembly GCF_040702545.1 of Citricoccus sp. NPDC079358. Taxonomy (NCBI): domain Bacteria; kingdom Bacillati; phylum Actinomycetota; class Actinomycetes; order Micrococcales; family Micrococcaceae; genus Citricoccus; species Citricoccus sp. NPDC079358. The sequence continues at coordinate 52,918 of NZ_JBFBLI010000012.1, read as the reverse complement.
GTTCCTCACCCTGGGCTTCGGCGTCCGCGCACTGGCCCCGCTGCTGGACACCCCGCGGACGTGGAAGATCGTGGACCTCGTGGTCGGTGCGGTCATGCTCTTCATTGCCGGTTCGCTGGCCTTCGGGTGATCCCGCACCGTTTTCCGTGTGACGGGAAGAAACCTCACCCCCGCACTGTTCCCCCTGAGGATGGACACGTCGTCGAACAGGAGCACAGCATGAAGATCGGCATCATCGGGGCCACCGGCATGGCCGGACAGGAGATCTACCGCGAGGCCGCGCGCCGCGGCGAGGAGGCCGTGGCGATCGTCCGCGACGCCGCCAAGGCGAGGGAACTGCTGGGGGCCGAGGCCACCGTCGTGGAGAAGGACGCCTTCGACCTGACCGCCGCGGACCTGGCCGGCTTCGACGCGGTGGTGGATGCCTTCGGCACCTCGCCGGACCAGGCCCACACCCACAACGACCTGACGCGCCAGCTGGTACAGGCGGCGCCAGCCTCGGATCAGGCGTCCCCGCGGCTGCTGTTCATCCTCGGTGCCGGTTCCCTGACCAATCCGGAGACCGGCCGGCTCGCGATCGAGGACATCCGGAAGGCTCCTGGCTCCGAGGCCTGGATCAGCATCCCCGAGGCGGCCCTGGAGCAGCTGGAGTACCTGCGCGCCGTGGACTCGGTGGACTGGGTGGGGGTCTCCCCGCAGATGATGTTCACCCCCGGCGAGGCCACCACGCCGCAGTTGGGCCAGGACTCCCTGCTGACCGCCGCGGACGGGGGATCCCACACCACCGCCGGCACCATGGCCGTGGGCATCCTCGACGAACTGCAGAATCCGTCCTACCGCAACACCCGGTTCACGGTCTCGGACGCCTGACCCCTCAGCGGCGCTGGGAGGGTTCGTGGCCGCGGGCGTCGAAGTCGAGCGCTCCCGCCCCGCGGAACCGCTCGGCGGGAACCGGTCGCCCGGCCATGGCCATGATGAGGTCCAGGGCGGTGCCCTCCACCTCCGGGCCGGCACCCACCCAGTGGTGCACGTCCCGGGCCACCAGGGTTAGCCCCCGGGCGCGGGCCTTCGAGGGGACCGTGAAGTTCGAGGACTCGAAGAAGTCGAGCAGCGTCACCAGGACCTCGTCCGGGTAGGTCCGGCGCAGGCCCAGTGGCACGCGGATGTCCTCGCCGTGGATGACCACCTCGCCCAGCCAGGCCTGCAGGGTCCCGTTCGGCGAGACGGTGGAGTCAATGGTGGCGCGGAACTGCTCCAGCGTCCCTGCCGGCGTGGCGCCCAGCCGTTCCTCGAGCCGCCGCTGGTTGTGCCTATCCGCATTGAACCCCGCCCCCACGATGCTGCGGATCCACGCCCAGAAACCGGTCGAGGCCCCCGCCGTCAGGTGCGCCACGGCCTGCTCCACCGTCCACGCTGTGGACAGGGTGTGCAACTGCCACTGCTCCTCGTCTAGGCCCGCCAGGTCGTCCGCGAGTGCCGCGCGTTCGGTGTGGATGAGTTCCCAGAGGTGGTTCACGGTCCCACCTTAGGCCACAGGGCACGGCGTCATCCGGGCCGAAGCTACACTCGGCGCATGGACCAGCCCGCGGCCCCCGCGCCACGCCTCACCACGCGCCCCTTCTCCCAGGTCAACGTGTTCTCCGCGGAGCCGCTGGCCGGTAACCCGGTGGCCGTGGTGCACGCGGCGGACGGGGTGGCCGAGGAACAGATGGCGGCCTTCGCCCGGTGGACCAACCTCTCCGAGACCACCTTCCTGCTCACCCCCACGGATCCCGCCGCCGACTACCGGCTGCGCATCTTCACCCCGGGTGGCGAGCTGCCCTTCGCCGGCCATCCGACGCTCGGCTCGGCGCACGCCTGGCTAGTCGCCGGCGGCCGCCCGGCGACGGAGGGGCGGGTAGCGCAGGAGTGTGCGGCGGGCCTGATCACACTGCGCCTGGAGCAGGGGGACGGACGAGCCCACGACGCCGGCCGGCTCGCCTTCGCCGCCCCGCCCCTGGCGCGCTCCGGTCCAGTAGACCCCGCCGACGTGGACCGCGCCCTGACCGAGGTGGGGCTGGAACAGACCGACCTGGTGGACGCGGCCTGGGTGGACAACGGCCCCGGCTGGATGGGCCTGCTGCTCACGGATGCCGAGGCCGTGCTCCGCGCCGCCTCGCAGGCCGGGTCGGAACTGAAGATCGGCCTCGTGGGACCGCACCGGTCCGTGGCGGCCCCGGCCGACGTCGAGGTCCGTGCCTTCGTCCCCGGCCTGGGGATCCCGGAGGACCCGGTGACCGGCAGCCTCAACGCGGGGCTGGCCCAGTGGCTCATCGGTGCGGGGCGGCTGCCAGCGCGGTACGTGGCCGCGCAGGGCACGGCCCTGGCGCGCGCCGGACGGGTCCACGTGGAGCAAGACGCCACGGACCCGGAGACCATCTGGGTGGGCGGGGACTGCGTCACGGTGCTCGACGGCACGGTCCGGATGTAGACCAGCCGGTAGACCGCGCTCCCCGGCCCATGAGAGCATGACGCCCACCGGGACCTACCCCTCAACAGATCGGAAGGACCATCCCCATGACGACCCATTACCACTCCCCAGAAGACCTCGACCGGCTGAGCGAGTACAAGGAACTGGCCGGCCCCGAGTTCGCCGCCTATGCCAAGTTCGATGGAAGCATCGGCCGGGAGGGCGGGGCGATCGACCTGCTGAACCGTGAGCTCATCGCCGTGGGTGTCGCGATCTCCTCCCAGTGCCCGTACTGCATCCAGGTCCACGTCACTCAGGCGAAGAAGGCCGGCGCCACCAAGGCTCAGGTCGCCGAGGCGAGCATGATCGCCGCCGCCCTGGGAGCGGGCGCGGCGGTCACCCACGGGACCATGGCGTTCCGCCTCTACGACGAGGCCTGACACTCCGCGGCCCTCGGCGGCAGAGCTCGTCCCGCCCTGTCCGCGCCACCGTCCCGGAGCGCCTACCGCCGGGTACAACACGCCCTCGCTGACATTTTCAACCTTTTCGCGGCGGCCGCGAGAAGATGGGGGGATGCAGAACTCAGTTCCGGACGGATCCAGCGCCACCCAGCCGATCGAGGTTGCCGCGGTGGTCCTGTACCGTCCGGACGGCAAGGTGCTGACGGTGCGCAAGGCCGGCACCACCATGTTCATGTTCCCCGGGGGCAAACACCAGGACGACGAGGTCCCGTTGGACACCGCGATCCGCGAGCTGGCGGAGGAGACGAGTCTGGCCGTGCCCCCGGAGGACCTGGAGCACATCGGTGCCTGGGACACCCCGGCCGCCAATGAGAACGGGCACCAGCTCCACTCGGAGGTCTTCGTCCTCCTGCGTCCGCTGGCCCGTAACGAGGTCCCGGAGGCCAACGCCGAGATCGAGGAACTGGTTTGGATGGACCCGGCCGCCCCGGAGGCCCCGGCCGGCCACGGCATCGCGCCGCTGCTGCGGGCAGTCTTCCCGGATCTGGCGCGTCGCCGCCCGTTTTGAGCCGGTTCTGAGCCGCCCGTTCTGACCGCGGTTGTACGCAGCTGGCGGTCGCCCCCGGCTCAGCCCCTCACGGCGCCGGTGTGCGCGTCGTGCTCGCGCAGGAACCGCCGCTGCACCCGGGCGTCCACCACCAGCAGGAGGGCGACCACCGCGAAACCGGCCAAGGCCAATAGGGTGGCCGGGCCGGCGTCGTCCCCGGGGGTGAAGAGCCCCCGAGCCTCATCCTGCCAGGGCCACAAGGTCCGCAGCCCGCCGATCATGACACCGGTCAGGATCGCCAGGGTGATGGTGTGGTGGTGGTCCAGCAACCACTTCAGCAGCTTCACCACCACCACCATGCCCAGCGCCATGCCGAGGGCGAAGACGCCCAGGTAGGCGAGGTCGAGCTCGTCCACGGCGCGCAGCGTGGGCTCGTAGAGGCCGAACGTCAGCAGCAGAAATGAGCCGGAGAGTCCCGGCAGCACGAGGGCGGAGACGGCCACCATGGCCGCGGGCACCAGCACCAGCGGGTGCGCCTCGACCGAGGCCGGCGGCAGGGAGACCAGCAGGAAGGTGGCCGCGGCGGCGGCCAGCCCGCCGATCAGGTGGACTGGCCGCAGGCGGACGTCCCCGGGGTCCCTGCCCACCGCGACGCGCCGGAACCGCTCGGTGGCCAGGCCCTGCAGCATCATCCGGAACGGCACGGCCACGGAGGCCAGCACCATGCCGAAGAACAGCGCGCGCATCAGCACCGGGTGGTTCTCCATGGCATCCGCCATGGGGCCGGCCACCGTGAACACGGCGACCAGCATGCCGAGGGCCACGGGAAGGACGACCTTCCAGTGCACCAGGCGCAGGTGACCGGCGGCACCAGCCCGGCGGTCAGGCCCGGTGATGAGCCGGCGGGCCGCGGAGATCACGTGCGCCGCGGAGTCGATGATCTGGTGGTAGATGCCCACCACCAGCGCCACGGTGCCGCCGGAGACGCCCGGAACGGTCTCCACGGTGCCGATCAACGCCCCGCGGACGAGGTTGCCCAGCAACGACGTCGGCCGCTCGGCCGGGGCTGCGGTTGGATCCGCGGTTGGGTGGCCGACTCGGTGTTCGGCGGTGGGATTGGCAGGGGAATCGGCACTGGACATGGAGCGGTGGACCTCCGGGGTGGCTGCGGGCCGTACGACGGCGGACGGCCCCTGAGTCTACCGACTCGGGGGCGTCGGCCTGTCTCACGGCAGGGGTGGCCGTGCCTCCAGCAGTGCGCGGGTGAACGGGGCGCTCGGCTGGGCCCAGACCTGTTCCACGGGTCCGTGCTCCACGACCCGCCCGCTGTGCATGACGGCGACCGTGTCACAGACCTGGCGGATGACCGCGAGATCATGGGAGATCAGCACCAGTGCTGCGCCGGTGCGGTCCTGCAAGTCGGCCAGCGTCTCCAGGATCGAGGCCTGCACCGTGACGTCCAGGGCGGAGACCGGCTCGTCCAGCACGAGCACGGCGGGCTCGGCGGCCAGGGCCCGGGCGATCGCCAGCCGCTGCCGCTGACCGCCGGAGAGCGAACGGGGGCTGCGGTGCAGGACGGAGGCCGGCAGCCGGACCAGTTCCAGCAGCTCCGTAGGCGTGCGCGCGCTGCCGGACAGGCGCAGCGCCGTGCGCAGGATTCTCCCACCGTCCCAGCGCGGGTCGAAGGAGCCCAGCGGGTCCTGGGGGACCAGCCGGACCAGGTGGCGCCGGGGCCGGCGGTGCCGTTCGGGCAGCTCGCTCCACGGCTCGCCGGCCAGCTCCACACGGCCGGCGTCCGCCCGTTCGGCGGCCACGAGGATCCGCGCCAGCGTGGACTTCCCGCTGCCGGACTCCCCGACCACCCCGAGCGCCTGGCCGCGGCGCACGGTCAGGTCCACGCCGTCGAGTGCCTCCACTGTGCCGCCGCCGGGCAGCCGGTAGCGCCGGCGCAGCCCCGTGGCGCGCAGCACCTCCGGGGCCTGCTCCGGGACCGGTGGCCGCTGCCCAGGGCCCCGCGGGACGGCGGCCACGAGGGCCCGGGTGACGGGGTGAGCCGGCCGGCGCAGCACCTGCCCGGCACTGCCGGACTCGACCACGCGGCCGCCGTCCAGCACCACCACGTCGTCGGCCAGCCGCGCCACCGCGCCGAGGTCGTGGGTCACGAGCAGCACGGCCGTCCCCTCGTCCCGCAGCCGCCCGAGCAGCTCGAGCACGCCCCGGGCCACCGTGGCATCCAGGGCGGTGGTCGGCTCGTCGGCGACCAGCAGCTGCGGCTCGGAGACGATCGCCGAGGCGATGAGCGCGCGCTGCCGCATCCCGCCGGACAGCTCCCCGGAGCGCTGGGCGGCCCTCGTCTCCGGCTCGTCCAGGCCGGCGTGGGCCAGGGCCTGCAGCACCCGGCGGCGGCGTTCCGGCCGGCGGGTCCCGCGCAGCTGCAGCGACTCGCCCACCTCGGCGCCCACGGTGCGCAGCGGGTCGAGCGACTGCAGGGCGTCCTGCAGCACGAAGCCCACCTCGGCGCCGCGCAGTTTCCGCCAGTGCCGGGCGTCCGCCCCCGTGACGTCCTGCCCGGCCACCGTGAACCGCTCGGTAGAGACCCTGGCCGGCGCTCCGCCCTCCCCGGCGAGCCCGACGAGGCTGCGCGCCAGCACGGACTTGCCGGCCCCGGACCCGCCGACCACGGCCAGGCAGCGCCCGGGCTCCAGCCACAGGTCCACGTCCCGCAGCACCTCCCCGACGCCCGGGAAGGAGACGGTGAGTCCGGCGACGTCGAGGACCGGGGTCACGCCTGCGCCCCTCATGCCGGCTCCACCGCGCTGAGCCGCCGGCCGAGCATCGTCAGCGCGGCGGCGGCCGCCGTGATCGCCAGCCCCGGCGCCACGGTGAGCCACCAAGAGCTGGTGATGTGCAGCCGGCCGGCGTTGAGCATGGCCCCCCACTCCGGGGAGGGCGGTAGCGCGCCGAGACCCAGGTAGCTCAGGGCGGAGACCCACACGATCGCCTGCCCGATCCCCAAGGTCCCCACGGCGATCAGCGGCCACAGGGTGTTCGGCACCACGTGGAGGAAGAACGCTTCGGGCGCGGACACCCCCTCCAGCCGGGCAGCGGTGACGTAGGGACTGTGCACCACGGACTGGGCGCGGGCGCGCAGGATGCGGGCGTAGCCGGGGGCGGTGGCCAGGCCCACGGCGAGCACCGAGGGGCCCACTCCGGCGCCGAGCACCGAGACCAGCAGCAGGGCGAGCACGAGGCTGGGCAGCGCGAAGAGCACCTCGATGACCCGGCTGAGCGCACCGTCGAGCCAGCGTGGGCCGAGGGCGGCGCCGAAGCCGAGCAGCAGCCCGAGACCCAGCCCGATCGCCGTGGCGGCCGCCCCGACGCCCAGCGACTGGCCCGCCCCGTGCACCACGCGCGTGTAGACGTCCCGCCCGGAGGCGTCCGTGCCGAAGACCGCTCCCGGCCCCGGCGGCTGATAGGCCTGCGCCGGTGCGACCGCCGTGGGGTCACCGGGGGCGAAGAGGCCCGGGACCAGGGCGGCGAGCACCACCAGGAGCACGACGCCGGCGCTCACCATCCCGCCCGGCCCCAGGTTCGCGGCCCAGCGTCTTGCCCACCCACCCACGGCGGCGGCCCGGCCCTGCGACCGGCTGGCCGTTTGCTGCCCGCTCACGAGACCACCTCGCCCTCGGGTGCCGTCCGCACGGCCTCGACCCGGCCCCGCAGCCGGGGGTCGACCACCCGCTCGAGCAGGTCGGCCACGGACATGACCACCACGTAGCCCAGGGCGATGACGAGCACCACGCCGATCACCAGCGGCACGTCCCGGGCATGCGTGGCGTCGATCAGCAGGCGGCCCAGGCCCGGCCGGCCGAACAGGGTCTCCACCACGACGGCCCCGGAGAGCAGCGAGCCGAAGGCCCATCCGGACAGCGCGATCGCCGGCAGTGCGGCATGGCGCAGCGAGTGGGCCCACAGCACCCGCCGCTCCGAGGCACCCCGGGTGCGGGCCGTCGTCGCGAAGGGCGCGGCGTGCGCCTCCTCCAGGCCGTCCCGCATGACCTGCCCGAGGAATCCGGCCACCGGGACGGCCAGCGTCACGGCGGGCAGGAGGAGTGAGCGCAGGGAGTTGTCGCTGCTCGTGGCCGGCAGCCAGCCCAGCCCGCCCGCGAAGACCGCGATCAGCACGGCGCCCAGCCAGAAGTGCGGCATGACGGAGGCCACCACCTCGCCCCCGCGCAGCAGGCCCACCGCGCGGCGGGCGATCGGCCCGCGGGCGCTAACCGCCAGGGTGGCGACCGCCAGCGCGAGCGCCCAGGCGAGCACGAGACCGAGGCCGGCTAGGGCGAGGGTCCCGGGCAGCTGGTCCCCGATGAGCTCGGAGACGGGCAGACGCCGCGCGTAGGAGTCGCCGAGCTGGAACGTGACGGTCCGGGCCAGCTGCAGCAGGTACTGCACGATGAGCGGCTCGTCGAGGGAGTACTCCTGCCGCACCCGGGCCATCGACTCCTCGCTCGCCTGGGAGCCGGGGCCTCCGAGGATCGCCTCCGAGGGGTCCCCGCCAGCGGCTCGCAGGGCGAAGAACACCACGGTGGCGACCACCCAGGCCACCAGGGCCGCCGCGGCCAGGCGGCCGAGTAGCCAGCGCAGCACGGCCCTCATGCCGTGTCCGTCCGGCCCCGCCTCACGGGATCACGGCTGTGTGAGCTGGGCGTTGATGAAGGTGGGCGTGGCCACCGTGCCGAGGGTCGTCACGCCGGTCACCCCGCGGGTGAGGAAGTGGTTCTGCTGGTCGTACAGCGGCAGGATGTAGTAGCCCTCCAGCACCGTCCGCTGCGCCTCCTCGTACAGCGCAGCGCGCTGGTCCGGGTCGGTGATCCGGGCGGCCTCCTCCAGCGTGGCGTCCAGCTCCTCATCCGTGACCTGGGAGAGGTTGGCGAAGTAGCCGGACGGTGCGGGTTCGGTACCGGCGGAGTGGTAGAGGGTCCGCAGCACGTCCGGGCCGACCTTGGTGTACGGGGCGCTGACGGCCTCATACTGGTTCTCGCCGCCGTCCTCGGGCGCGGCCAGGGCGCCGTACCAGGCGGACAGGTCGAGCGGCGTGAGGATGACCTCGAAGCCCACCTCGCGGGTGTTGGCCTGGATCTGCTCGAACAGCGCCTGCTCGGCGGCCACCGACTGGTTGGTGCTCACCGGGAAGCGCACGGTCAGGCGCTCGCCGTCCTTGACGCGGTAGCCCTCGGCGTCGGTCTCGTCCCAGCCGGCCTCGTCCAGGAGCCGCTTTGCGGCCTCCGTGTCGGTGCCGAAGAGGGAGGGGTCGCTGTAGGCCATCGGCTCGGCGCTGGACAGCGGCGAGTGGGACCGGGTGGCCACGCCCTGGTAGAGCGACTCGATACCCGGGTCCACGTCCGCTGAGCGGACGAACGCCTCGCGCACCCGCTCGTCGTCGAACGGGGCCTGCCCGGAGTTGAGCTCGATCCGGTTCACGGAGCCGGGCCGGGGCGCGTCCAGGTGGCTGACCTGGTCGCCGGCCGCGCCGTTCTCGGAGGCCACGATCGCCTCCGGCTCGGGGTTGTCGATGACGTGGACCTCACCGGACTGCAGGGCCGCCCAGCGGGTGGCCGGGTCCGGCAGGAACCGCCACTCGATGCGCTCGAGGTGCGCGGCGCCGTCGTGCTCCGCCTCCGGCCCGTGGGAGGTGTACTCCTCATTGCGCTCGAGGATCACGTGCTGCTGGGGGACCCACTCGCTCACGGTGAAGGGGCCGGTGCCGATCGGGGCCGCACAGTTCTCCTCCATGCCCCGCTCGATCCCGGCGGGGGACTGCATGGCGGTCCACTGCATGCTCAGCGACTCCAGCAGCGCCGAGTCGGGCTCGCTGAGGTGGAAGCGCACGTGGGTGGCGTCCACCGGCTCGACCTCGTCGATCTTCTGCACGGCGAGGAAACCGGTGGAGGAGGCGGTGTCCGGGTCCTGCAGATGCTCGATGTTTGCCTTCACGGCTTCGGCGTCCAGCGGCGTGCCGTCGGTGAAGGTGATGTCCTCCGCCAGGGTCAGGTCCCACGTGAGGCCGTCCTCGCTGACCTCCCAGTCCGTGGCCAGCCAGGGCTGGATCTGCCCCTCCGCGTCCCGCCCGACGAGCGGCTCGAGGTACTGGGTGCTCAGCAGCGCCTGCGGGTAGTTGCCGCCCACGTGCGGGTCCAGGCAGGTCGGTTCGGCGTCCCCGGTGGCGTAGATGAGGGTGCCGCCCTCCACGGGCTCTCCCGCACCGGCATCACCGTTTCCGGAGCCGCTCTCACCGCCGCTGCAGGCCGCGAGCAGGAGCGTGAGCGCCGCCGCGCCGGTGGCCAGGCGGACTCCGCGACGGCGGGAAACGGGGGACAGCCGGGTATCGGCCATAGGGACATGCACCTTCACTCGAGATTGACACATCAATCGTAGGCGAGCCGCCCCGGGCGGATTCATCCGGCGTCATGCCGGCCTGGCGCACACCTCACGCAACGCCCACCGAGGATGGCGGCCGGCCCCGTGGGGATGCCACCATGGCCGGCATGCCCAGTGAACTCCCCGCCAGCCCGATCGGCGCCCGCCCAGCTCCCGCCCGCCCGCCCAGCGGCGCCGAGGAGGACGGCGGCGTGAAGGCTGTCCTGCACTGGTACCTGAGGAACTCACGCAGGGACCTGCGCTGGAAGCTCGAAGGGCTCACCGAGCGCCAGCTCCGCACCCCCGTGACCCCCACCGGCACGAACCTGCTGGGAGTCTTCAAGCACGTCTCCTCCGTGGAGGTCGAGTACTTCACCGGTTGCTTCGGCCGGCCCTCGGGAATCGAGATGCCCTGGTTCGAGGACGGCGCCGAGCCCAACGCGGATATGTACGCCACGGCCGAGGAATCGGTGGAGTGGGTCTTCGCGCTGGCGGACCGCTGCGCCACAGCGTCTGATGCGGCGATCACCGGGCTGGACCTGGCCGCCGTCGGGACCGTGCCGTGGTGGAGGAACGGGACGGTGACGCTCGGCCGGCTGCTGGTGCACATGGTGGCCGAGTACCAGCGTCACCTGGGGCACGTGGACATCGTGCGGGAACTGCTGGACGGTGCCGCCGGCCTGGCCCCCGGCAACTCCAACCTCCCCGGCGAGGGAGACGGCGCCTCGGCGGACTGGTGGTCCGGGTACACCGAACGGCTGCGGAGGATTGCCGAGGCCGCGCCGGACGCGCTGCCGCACCCCTGAGTCCGCTATCCGGCCGGCAGCTCCGAGATCTGGAACGTGGCTCCGGCCGGATCGGCCACGGTGGCCAGGCGGCCGAAGGGGGTGTCCATCGGGCCGTCCACCACGGTCCCGCCCTGGGCCCGGACCAGGTCCGCGGCGGCATCGGCGTTCTCGACGATGAAGTACGGGCGCCAGTAGGAGTCGGTGCCCTCGGGGAACCAGTCGCGCGGGGCATCGCACAGTCCGGCGGTCGCGGCCTCACCCGGGTGGTTGTTGGCGTAGCGCCCGCCCTCAGCACCGCCGCCGGCAGTCCCGGCGTCGCCGCCCGCGTCTGACTGCCCGTTCGGGCTGGCGCCGGCCTCCGTGCCCTCGCCGACCTCCTGGCCGTCGTCTCCCAGCAGGGTCGGCTCCCATCCCCAGACGGTGCGGTAGTACTCGGCATCGGCGTCATAGTCGAAGCTCATGACCTCGAACCAGACCGGGGCACCGACGGTGCCGTCCAGGACGAAGCCCTCGAAACCGTCCGCCTGCCAGATACCCATGCACTCCCCGCCGGGCGTGACCACCACGCCCATCGACCCGAGTCCGGGCATCGGCATGGCGGGGACGATCACGTTGCCGCCCGCCGCGGCGGTGTCCGTCAGGGACCTCTCGATGTCATCGCTCTTGAGGTAGACGGTCCACGCGGCCGGCTGCCCGGCCTCGGACTCCATCTGGGACATGGCGCCTCCCACCGCGTCGCCGTGGTGGGTGATCATGTGATAGTTCCCGAAGTCCGGGCCCATGTCCTCGAACTCCCAGCCGAACAGGGACTGGTAGAAGCCCTGGACGGCGGCGAGGTCCGGGACGCCCAGGTCCACCCAGACGGGAGATCCGGAGGTGAAGCCGGAGTGAGAGGTCCTGGCGGCGGGGCTGGTGTTCTCGGTCATGACGGACTCCTGGGGTCGGTGCAGGGTGGCGAGGTCGGTTGGCCTCGTCGGGCTCGAAGGGTTCAGGCCGGTGATCGGTACCGAGGCACCATCGACGGCAGTGCACTGAGCATGGGGAACTGCCACGGAGCCGCGACGTTCAGGCTCAACGCGACGGTGGCGGGCGCCGTGAGCGGCTGGGGATGGATGCCTACGGCGGGGCGCGGGTTGGCCAGGTGCTCCACCGGTTCCGCGGTGGCCGGCACGGCCGTCGCCAGCAGCCACGGTGCGGAGACGACCAGGGGCAACCGGAACGAGCCCTCGCCGAGGCGGAGGACGCCGGTCACCGGCAGGCCGGCCGGGGAGGGTGCCGGGTAGAAGCCGATCCAGACCAGCGCATCCAGGCCGTGACCACCGCGCAGGTGGGGTGGCAGGCGGACGGTGCCGTGAACGGTCCCGAGCTGGCCGGTGGCGGGGTTGGGGACCCCCCGGGCCAGGTCGGCCTCCGTGACGCCGGGTGGGAGGACCGTGAACGGGGACAGCGTGGTGGTGGCCAGGGCGTCCGCCAGGCGGCGCAGTTCCGAGGGCGCCACGCCCACCGCGTCACGGAAGCGGCGCGTGAACGTACCGGGGGAGGAGAATCCCACCTCGTGGCAGACGTCCACCACGGAATGGTCCTCCGTCAGGAGTAGCTCCTTGGCCCGGTGGAACCGCACTCCGGCGAGGAAGCGGTTGGGGGTGACGCGCAGCTGCTGGGCAAACATCCGGGTGAAGTGGAACTGGCTGTAACCGGCGGCATCGGCCATGTCCGCGACCGTGATGGGCTCGGTGGCATGGGCGGCAATGAACCGGGCGGCCCGCTGTGCCGCGGCCTCGAGCTCTCCGTGCTGGTCTTTCACGGACCTAGTGTGGTGGCGGGCCACGGTTGCTGTCAGCATGTCATGTGCTCCGGACCCTGGCGGGGGCGGGCCGGGGTTCAGCCGGCCGGCATCTCCGAGGACATCCAGAGGATCTCCCACTGGTGGCCGTCCGGGTCCGTGAACGTGCGTCCGTACATCAGGCCGGCATCCACCATCTCCTGCGCGGGGTTCGGGTCACTGGGCGGAACCTCGGTGGCCCCGGCGGCCAGGGCGGCTTCCACGAAGGGGTCCACGTTCTCCCGGGCCGCGGCGTCCAGCGCGATGATCGCCCCGTTGGCTGCCTGGGTGTCCGCCACCGGCTTGCCGTTGAGGAAGCGGGCGTAGAAGTCCCGGGGCAGCAGCATCACGGTGACGTGCTGGCTGAAGGAGAGCGAGAGGGCGTTCTCATCGGAGTAGTCCTCCGAGATGCGCACCCCCACCGCGGTCCAGAACGTCCTCGCCGCCGCCACGTCCTGGACAGGCAGGTTGACATAGATGTTCGAGCCGATGCCCGCACTGGTCTGGTTCATGGAACCGACCCTAGGACCGTGTGGTCCCCGGGCCGACTCCAATCCTGCGCAGCCCGCCGGTTCAGCCGGGGAGCAGCCTACGGAGACACGTCTGGTAGGGAGGACACGCCGACAACGCGGGGACGTTATCGGCGTGTCCTCCCTACCCACGGGGCGCCGAGAGGGGCCGACGGGCTGCGGCGCGGATCAGGCCAGGGCGAGCCCCTGCACCGGGGCCAGCTTGGCCGCCCGCTGCGAGGGGGCCACCGAGGCGAGCAGCCCGGCCAGCACGGACACCGCCACGATCACGGCCAACTCCCACCAGGGGACCACCGGCCAGACGATCGACTGACCGATCCCGGCTGCCATCGGCCCGAAGACCGTGTGGGCACCCAGGCCGCCGTAGACGGTCCCCAGGGCGCAGCCGATCAGTGCCGCCACCCCTGAGATCAATACGGCCTCCAGCGCCAGCATGCCGCGGAGCCCGCGCCGGGTCAGACCCAGGGCCCGCATCAGCGAGTTCTCCCGTGAGCGCTCGATGGCGGACAGGGACAGGGTGTTGGCCACACCGATCAGGGCGATCAGCACCGAGACGGCGAGCAGGGCCGTGACCACCATGAGCATCCCGTCGATCACCACGGAGAACAGCAGCCGGAGGCTCAGGTCCCCCGAGATCTTGTCCTGGGAGACTCCGGCCGCCTGGGCGATGCCGGTGTTCAGCTCCTGCAGGCCGTCCATGGTGACGGTGTCCGAGGCGTTCAGCCAGAGCTGCGGTGCCGTGGCGGCCACGGCGGCGGCAGCAGCGTTGCCCGCCGCGGCACCGTCCCCGGTGCCCGTCCCGGCACTGGCGCCGGCGTTCTCCGGCAGACCGATCGACCGCGCGTCCTCGAGGGAAATCACGGGCCGCACGGCCGAGGACGCGCTCTGGATGACCTCGAGCTCGAGAGACCCGCTGGTGCCGGTGACGGTAACAGTGTCCGCTTCGACGGTGCTGGCCATCAGAATGGTGCCTGGCTCGCCGAGCCGTTCGGCGCCCTCACCCTCCGGCAGGCCGGAGACGACGGACCGCAGGTCTGCGGCGTCCGCGGCATAGACGGGTGTGCCGGCGTCGGAATCGTCGCCCGAGGCCGCGCCGTCGCCCGCCGCAGGCTCGGTCACACCGGCCGGCAGCAGCAGCGCTGCGGCGTCGATCCCCTCCACCTGCGCCACGTTGTCCCGGGCCGTCTGGGCCTCGGCGGCGTCCAGGACCGCGGCCGGCGATCCGTCACCGGACGCGGCGGCGTCGATGGGAGACTCGTTGCCGTTGCCCGGTATGAGCTCCACCTGCAGGTCCACGGGGAACTCCGTGGCGAAGATGGTGTCCATCTGCTGCTGGGCGGTGCGCCCGCCCGTGAGCATCATGGCCACCAGGGTGGTGCCGATCAGCAGGGCCGCGGCCGTGGAGGCGGTCCGGCCCGGGTTGCGCGTGGCGTTGAGGCGGGCCATCCGGCCGGGCACCCCGGCCGGGCGAGCCGCCAGTCCGGCCACGGAGACGACCGCGGGCACGAACAGCACGGCGAGCATGAGCACGCCCACGAAGGATAGCGCGCCGCCGGCCACGGCGATCGCGAGGTTGGCCTCCGCTGCGCCCCAGACCAGCCCGGCTGCGCCGACCGCCAGGAACAGGGAGCCGAAGACCAGGCGCAGCACACCGGCCCGGTTGCCCACGGCGGCGTCCTCGCGCGGACGCATGGCCTCCAGCGGGGAGACGCGCGTTGCCGCCAGGGCGGCGGACATCGAGGCGAAGACCGTCATGACCATGCCCACGGCCACACAGGCGAGGAGGTCACGGGGGTTGGCCTCGAAGGTCAGGAACGCGAAGCCCTCGTTGGTGGAGCCCCAGAGGACGAGGGCCGCCACGATGCCGCTGGCCAGGGCCGAACCGATGATCGCACCGAGGATGCCGATGACGCCGGCCTCGACCAGCACGGATCCGCGCACCTGCCGGCGGGAGGCGCCCAAGGCCCGTTGCAGCGCCAGGTCGCGGGACCGCTGGGCCACCAGCACGGAGAAGGTGTTGGAGATGACCAGCGCGGTCACGAGCAGGGCGATCACGGCGAAGGCACCGAGCACCCACACGAAGACGTTGGAGCCGGTCATCTGAGCGACCTGTTCCTGGGCCTGCACGTCCGGGGTGGCCACCGTGACCGACATCCCCTCGGTCTCGGCGAACTCCTGCAGCGCGGCCTGGACGGCGGCCTGATCGGCCCCGTCCTTGAGGCTGATCAGGACGTACTCGGCGTAGTCCTGGCCGAGGATCTCCTCCGGGTCGACCGCCCCCTCGCCGGTGGCACCGGCCTCGGGGGCCATCGCCTGGACGGCGTCGAGCTTCAGGGCCTCGGCGAGGGCGCCGTCCATCTTCAGCTGGATCGCGCCGATCGCCGCGGGATCCTGGGAGACCTCCGTCAGCCCGGACACGGTGACCTTGCGGCCGGCCGCGTCAGCGGACATGCCGGACATCAGGAAGGTGGTGGAGCCGACGTCGAGCCCGAAGTTCTCGGCGGTGCGCTCATCCAGGGTGATCTCCGTGGTGGAGCCGCCGGCAGGATACTCGCCGGCCGTGAGCTGCTCGGCCACCAGAGAGGTGTCCTCGGGGACGGTGGAGGCCATGGCGAAGTCGGAGTCGGGGCTCCAGGTGCCCTGGCCCTCGGCGTCGGAGGGACGCTGGACGCCCACGGAGGAGACCACGTGGGCGTAGGCATCCTTCACCCCCTCCACGTCCTGCAGGGGGCCGGGCTCGGCGGAGGTCCCCGCCACCTCGGCCATGGAGGTCATGGCACCGAACCTGTCGCCGGAGCCGGAGGACGGGCCGACCACCAGGTCGGCCTTGGAATAGGTGGCGCCGATGGAGTTGCGCAGGCTGGCCGTGGAGGAGGAGCCCACGAGCAGGGCGGACGCCAGGAACGTCACGCCAATGGTGATGGCCAGCAGCACCGAGATATAGCGGCGTGGCTGGTCCCTCAGTTGGGACAGGGCGAGCTTCAGCATGGCTCAGGCGCCCCCTGCCATGTTCAGTTTCGCGAGGGAGGCCAGCACGTTGTCCGGGGTCGGGTCCGTGATCTCGCCGGCGAGCTGGCCGTCCGCCAGCAGGACCACGCGGTCGGCGTAGGCGGCGGCGGCCGGATCGTGGGTGACCATGATGATGGTCTGGCCCATCTCCCGGGAGGAGCGGCGCAGTAGGGAGAGCACCTCGGCACCGGTGGCGGAGTCGAGGTTGCCGGTCGGCTCGTCACCGAACACCACGTCCGGGCGGGTCAGCAGGGCCCGGGCCACGGCCACGCGCTGCTGCTGGCCGCCGGAGAGCTGGTGGGGCTTGTGCTTGAGGCGGTCCGTCAGCCCGAGGATCCCCACGACGTCGGCCATCCAGGCCCGGTCTACCGGCTTGCCGGCCAGGTCCAGGGGCAGCACGATGTTCTGCTCGGCCGTCAGGGTGGGGACCAGATTGAAGGCTTGGAAGACGAAGCCGATGCGGTCGCGGCGCAGGCGGGTCAGCTCGGTGTCGTTCAGGCCGGTGATCTCCTGGCCGCCGAGCACGATGGAGCCGGAGTCCGCGGTGTCCAGCCCGGCCAGGCAGTGCATGAGGGTGGACTTGCCGGAGCCGGAGGGACCCATGATGGCGGTGAAGCGGCCCTCGGCGAAGTCCACGTCCACGCCGGCGAGGGCGTGGACGACGGCTTCGCCCTTGCCGTAGGTCTTGACGAGGCCACGGGCGGAGATGGCGGTTGAGGGGGTGTCCGGGGAAGCGGGAGTGGTGGAGGCGATGACGTCCGTACTGGTATCCATGACACCTACTCAACCGGTTTCACCGCCGCCACGGATCCACCGACGGGCCCGTTCCGTGGTCAATCAGGGTCATCCTCAGGGATGACTCGGGGTCCTCCCGGAACACCGCGCTTCCAGATCACCACTGAGTCTCACGAATTGCCCCCGAACCTGTGATGTCTGGGGCAATTCGTGAGACTCAGTTGTCAGTTCAGATCAGTCCAGCGGTTCCAGCCCGCCGAGCACTTCGTTGAGGGCCTCCGTGGCGGAGGGGTGGGTGTAGATCGAGTCCCGCAGCTCGGTGGCGGTGACCCCGTGGCGC
Organism: Citricoccus sp. NPDC079358; assembly: GCF_040702545.1. Taxonomy (NCBI): domain Bacteria; kingdom Bacillati; phylum Actinomycetota; class Actinomycetes; order Micrococcales; family Micrococcaceae; genus Citricoccus; species Citricoccus sp. NPDC079358. The sequence goes on along the minus strand of NZ_JBFBLI010000012.1, from coordinate 35,817 downwards.
ATGGCCAGGGCCACCAGGTTGATGACCTCCTCGGCGTGGACGTGCTGCAGGGATGCCCCGAGGAGGAGATCAGAGGCGGTGTCCACGACCACGGAGATCAGCCCACGCGGGTCACCCTCGATCTTCGGGCGGGGCATCGCCGCGATGTCCGCGACCTTCTTCGACGCCACACTCAGGTGCCGCCCGTTCTGCGCCGCCCAGGTCTTCGCTTCGGTCAGGCTCATCCCCACGCGCGCCAGAGGCGGGGTGAGGAACATCGTGTACGGCACGGCCACCCGGTCATCCAACGAGCGTTGACAGCTGCCGGACAGCTGATCCGCCACGATCCGGTAGTCATCCAGGGAGGTGTAGGTGAACATCTGCCCGCCCGTGACGTCGCCGATCGCGAACACCCCCTCGGCCGAGGTCCGCAGGTACTCGTCCACCTGCACGAACCCCTGCTCATCCGTCACGACGCCGGCCACGTCCAGTCCCAGCCCCGCGGTCGCCGGGGTGCGGCCGAGGGCCAGCAGCACCGCGTCCGCCCCGACGGTTTGCTCCTCGCCGTCCACCTCGAAGGTGACGGTGGCCCCTGCCGCTTCGCGCTCGTCGGCGGGGCCGGACGGTCCAGGGTCGATCGCGGTGACCGAGGCACCGGACCTGAAGCTCACCCCGTCCTCCTCCAGGATCGCGACGGCGGTGCCTGCCACCTCCTCGTCCTCGTGCTTCAGCGGGCGGGCACCCCGGTCCAGGACGGTGACCTCGGAACCGAAGTGGGCGAACATGGAGGCGAACTCCAGGCCCACATAGCCGCCACCGACCACGACCAGCCGCCGGGGGAGCGGGTCGACGTGCTGCAGGGTGGTCGAATCGTGGAGGGCCCCGCCACGCTGGACGGCGTCCCCGAGGTTGTCGAGGTCCTCCAACCCCGGGATCGCCGGGATGGTGGGCACGGAGCCGGTGTTGATGACGACGGTGTCCGCCGTCAGCACCAGGGTGTCACCACCCTGGTCCACCGTGACCTCCCGCGGGCCGGTGAAAACCGCGTGCCCGGACACCAGCAGCACCGAGTCCACGGTGTCCAGCATCGAGTGGTTCTTGGCTCGCAGGGCGGCCGTCAGCGTGTCCCGCCGTTGCACCGCCTGGGAGAACCAGGAGGCCGGGTCGTCCTCCGGCCGGCGCGCGCCGGCGTCGTGCACCAGAGCCTTGGTGGGCACGCAGGCGACGTTGATGCAGGTGCCGCCCACCATCTCGGCGTCCTGCTCGACGAGCGCGACGCGCCGACCGGACCGGCCGACCGCACCGGCGAGGGTCTTGCCGCCCTTGCCCCAGCCGATGACGAGCAGGTCAACATGTTCACGGTGCGGATGCTGGGTGGTGGCTTCCATGGGTCCTCCTGATCCGGATGAGTGCATGACGCTGAGTCACGGTCCCTCTCCACCGTAGACCCGGCCGTGGCTCCGGGGTCCGCGGTCAGGGGTAGCATTCGACGGTGCGGGAACCGAGTCCGGATCCCGTGAACAGGGATGTCCAGCAGAAAGTGGAGGCCGTCAGTGGATGTGGTCATGGCGGCGCTGCCGATCGTGCTGACCCTAGGACTACTCCCGACGAAACTCCCCTCCTGGGTGGCTCCCGGTGCCGGTCTGATGGCCGCGCTGGTGATCGCCGTGGCCTGGTTCGCCACCCCCTGGGGTGACCTGGGGGCGGCCTTCGGGGGTGGTGCCGGGACGGTCGTGGAGGTGCTGGCCATCATCGGCGGTGGCATCCTGCTGGCCCGGGTCATGGACCGCACCGGCGGTCAGCAGCGGATCGCGATCTGGCTCTCCGCCGGTGGCGGACCCACCGTGTCCACGGCGCTGCTGATGGTGACCGGCGTGGTGCCGTTCCTGGAGTCCGTGACGGGCTTCGGGGTCTCGGTGATCATCGGTCTGCCGCTGCTGCTGGCCCTGGGGTTCACGCCGCTGCGGGCGGCGCTGCTGTCCCTGCTCGGCCTCACCGTGGCGCCGTGGGGGTCCATGGCCCCGGGCACCCTGCTCGGCGCCGAGATCGCCGGTGTCCCGCTGATGGACATGGGCCTGGCCTCCGGCGCCTTCAACATCGTGGCCTTCGTGGGAGGCGGCACCCTGGCCGCCATCGTGGCGGGGCGTGGCTCCCGCGAGGCGGGAGTCCACCGGGGCGGACTGACGTGGAAGGCCTATGCCGTGTGGGCCGCCACCGGGTTCACCGCCGGACTCGTCCAGGGCTCGGTCGTCGTGGTGGCCAACCTGCTGCTCGGCACGGCCGTGGCCGGCGCCGTCGGCTCCCTGGTCATGGCCGCACTGTGGGCGGTGATCATCAGCCGGGGCAAGCTCCAGCCCACCCCCTGGCGGTACCTGTCCCCGTACCTGATCCTGCTCCTGGGGACGATCGCCGGCCAGGTCATCGAGCGCACCCTGCTGCCCAACGGCATCGGGGCCGTGCTGGGCTCTCCGGCCCTGTGGTCCATCAGTGGTGCCCTCGCCGGTGTGTGGATCCTGGCCATGGAACGGCACCACCGTTGGCTGCTGCCGCGCGAGACTGGGCGGATGTGGCTGGGCACGGCCATCCCGACGGGGCTCTACCTGCTGCTGGGCTACGCCATCTCCGGTGGTGGGCTGGCGGACAGCCTGGCCGCTGCGCTGACGTCCCTCGGGGGTGGATTCCTGTTCCTGGTGCCCTTCATCGGCGGCCTCGGCGGCTACATCACCGCCTCGAACACGGGGGCGAACTCGATGTTCGGCGGCACTCAGACCGCCGCCGCCCATGCGCTCGGGGTGGAGCCGCTCTGGGTGATGGGCGGGCAGAACGCCGCCGCCGGCCTCGGCTGCCTGACGAGCCCCGCCCGGATCGAGCTGGCCTACCGGCTGGCCCAACCGCACGTGCGGGAGGACACCCCCGGGCGGACGCTCAGCCGTGGCGCCCTGCTGCGGGTCACCATGCCGTTCTTCCTGGCCTGCCTGGTGATCTGGGGCTTCGCCTGCCTGCTGTTCCTGCCCGCCGCGGGATGATCGCGGCTACGGCCTGACCAGTCCCGCCCGGTAGGCCGTCACCACGGCCTGCACGCGGTCCCGGGCCCCGAGCTTGGCGAGGACGCGGCCCACATGGGTCTTCACGGTGGCCTCCGAGAGGAACAACCCGGCGGCGATCTCCTGGTTGGAATCGCCGCGCGCCATCAGCCCGAGCACCTCGCGTTCCCGCGGCGTCAACGAGTCCACGGCGGCCGTCTCCCGCTGACGCCGATCGTCGGCGGCCTGGTCACGGCGCAGGGTCGGCGCCATGTGATCCAGGAGCCGTCGCGTGGTGGAGGGCGCGATCACCGCATCCCCGCGGTGCACCGTGCGGATCGCCGCGAGCAGCTCCTCCGGCGGAGCGTCCTTCAGCAGGAAGCCGGACGCCCCCGCCTCGATCGCCTCCAATGCGTATTCGTCCAGATCAAACGTGGTCAACACCACGACGCGCGGTCCCTCCGGTGCCCCCGCGGTGGCACCTCCCAGCGAACTCGGGGGGTCCGTACGGCCACCCTCCGGCCCGCCCGGCGTGGCGCGACCACCCGAGCCGGGGCGGCCGGCCGCAGCCGGTGCTGAGCCGGCGGAGCCCCTGGAGCTGACGCCCGCAGCGGTCGCAGCGTCGGGTGACCGGCCGGCGTCGGGCACCTGGGGCAGCAGGGCGCGGGTGGCGGTGATGCCGTCCATCTGCGGCATGCGGATGTCCATCAGCACCACGTCTGCGCTGCGGACGGCGGGGGAGGCCACGGCATCCCGGCCGTTCGAGGCCTCGGCTACGACCTCGAGGTCCGGCTGGGAGTTGATGAGCATGGCCAGGCCGGAGCGGACGAGTTGCTGGTCGTCCACCAGGGCCACGCGAATGGGTGCGGAATGCGGGGTCTCAGTCACGGTTCCATCATCTCCTGTCCGGCTCTTCGCGCTGTCCACACCCAGAGGACATGTCCCGTGGGGGACCCGGTGGGGCGATGTCCTCTGGATGAGGACGGAGGTGCAGCAGCGGCATCAGATCTCCTGGTACGGGACTGCGGCATGGACGGAGAAGCCGCCACCCTGCCGGGGACCGGCCTGGACTGTGCCGCCGAACAGGGCGATGCGTTCGCGCAGGCCGAGGAGGCCCTGCTGGGAGCCCTTGGTGGACTCCGAGGCGGCTGCTCCGCGGCCGTTGTCCGTGACGTCGATCGCGAGACCGGTGTTGGTCCAGCTCAGCAAGACCGTGGCCCGGGCATTCGGGCCTCCGTGGCGAACGGTGTTGGTCAGGGACTCCTGCACGGCGCGGTAGGCCGCCAGCTCGCCGCCGGTCGGCAGCGGCCGGCGGGCGTTGCCGACCACGGAGTAGTCCACGTCCAATCCGGTCAGCCGGATGGTGTTGATCAGGTCATCGAGGTCCACCAGCCCGGGCTGCGGGTGGAACTCGGTGGCCTCCGGCCCGCGCAGCACGCCCAGCAGCCGGCGCATCTCCCCGAGGGCCTTGCGGCCGGTCTCGGAGATGGTCCCCAGGGTGTTGACGGCCACCTGCGGGTCATGCGCACCGGCGTACCGGCCGCCGTCGGCCTGGGTGATGATGACCTGCAGCGAATGGGCGACGATGTCATGCATCTCCCGGGCGATGTGGTTCCGCTCGTCCGCGGCCGCCAGCTCGCGTTCCTGGGCCGCCTCCACCTCGAGCTGCCGGGCCCGGTCCCGCAACTGCTCCATGGCCAGGCGGCGGGTGCGGGCGAGGTCGCCGAAGGCCCAGGCCGCCAGCACGATCGCCGCGGCCCCCACGGCGAAGGACGCGGCGATCACGGCCTGCTGGGTGGGGTCGCCATACATCGACGCGTTGTTGGAGATCAGGTCCGCGCCCGGATCCAGGAAGGACGGCGGGGCGTAGGCTATCTTGAGCCCGTTGAGCACGGCCCCGGCCATCGCCGTGCCGAGTCCGGCGAACGAGGCCCATCGGGGCCCGTTCGCAGCGAGGTTGTGCACCATCATCGGTACGATCACGATCGAGGGCAGCAGGTCCGGGCCGATCAGCAGCTGCATCAGGCAGAAGAACACCGTGATGCCGGCCGCCAGCACGGGCCGCCACCGGCGAATGGCCCACGGGACGAGCTGGCCGACCGAGATGATGAATGCCAGTATCTCCCAGCCCATGGACGACGCGCCCGAACCCGACATGGGGGCCGCAGCCCCGATCGACAGCGTGGAGAAGAGGAGTACCAACACGCACGCCACCAGCACATCCGTGATGACCGGGTGTTGGCGGAAGAAGGTGTCGATCCGGCGCAGCGGGTTCACGGAGCGAGATCCCCCAGGATCTCCGCAGCCGGTGCCACCCGCGTCCGGGCGGCACCGACGCCGGCCCACAGGCTCACGGCCTCCGCGTCACCGGCCGCGGTGGCCGCCGCCCGCAGGGGCTGGGTCAGGACGTTGACCTCCGGATAGGCGGCCGGGGCGTCGATGTGGTCCCGCATGAATCGGTTCTCCAGGCCCCGCGCCCAGCGCCCGGAGAACGCGCGGGTCAGCGCAGTGTGGGCGGAGCCGTCGCGCCGGGCGAAGCCGGTGCCGGCGGCGGCCTGCTCCAGGGCCTCGCGCTGCAGGGCGGAGGTGCCGGCCTCCTCGGCGCGCAGGAACGCGGTGCCGCACTGGGCGGCGGTGGCCCCGGCGGCCAGCACGGCACGCACCGCGTCGGCGTCCATGATCCCGCCGGCGGCGAAGAGCAGAACCTCGGGCCCGACGCCGGCACGCACCTCGGCGAGCAGCTCGGCCAGGGCGGCGGTGCCGGGGGCGGCCGCGGGGTCGTGGACGGAGCGGTGTCCGCCGGATTCGGGCCCCTGGGCGCTGAGCACGTCGGCGCCGTGGGCCAGGGCGGCGGCTGCCTCCTGGACGGTGGTCACGGTGACCCCGAGGACGCAGCCGGCGGCGTGCAGGCGGTCGAAGACCTCGGGCGCGGGCAGGCCGAACGTGAAGGTGACGAGGGGCCAGGCGCCGGCCTCAGCAGCCGCCAGCTTGGCGTCCCAGCCGTCCATCGCGTCGGGGTCCACGGCCGGGCTCCGGGCGGGCGGGGCGTCAGCGCCGGGCAGATCCACACCGAGGACTGCCGCCTCGGCGAGCAGCGTGGAACGGTAGGCGGCCACCTGGGCCGCGCGCCGGCGTCGTGCCTCGGAGCCTGGTGCCTTGCGGGCGGTGGGGATGGCGGTGTTGGCCGGCTCGGGGACGAAGAGGTTGACCCCGACGGCCCGGTCCGTGAACCTGCGGACCGCCTCGACGTCCTCGACGAGCTCGTCCACCGGACGCATGCCACCGGCCAGGAAGCCCAGGCCGCCGGCCGCCGAGACCGCTGCTGCGAGCTGCCAGGTGGAGGGTCCGCCGGCCATCGGAGCGGCGACGACGGGCACCGCGGGCGGGATGAACCGCGGGATGGTGCGCCGGGCAGTGTCGGGCGCTGCCGACGAGCCGAAAGGAGAGCCGGAGAGCGGGGTGCCGGGTGAATCAGAGCTCATGGGTGGATTCTGGCACGGAGTGCGAGCACCTGCGTGATGCCGGCCGTGGCGAGCCCCAAGACCAGCATCGAGGCCAGGACGATCTCCTGTCCGGCCTCCGTGAACTGGGTGAGGAACGTGCCCACGGCGATCATGGCGAGCAACATCCCCAGCAGAGCCGGGCCGCGGCCGGTGGACTTCGAGCGGGCGGGGCCGGTCTCGGCGACCGAGTCGGTGATGTCAGCGGCGTAGCTGGAGGCCGAGATGACGTGGTGGGCAGGCTCGATCATGCCGTCCGAGGCCGGGATCGTGATGACCCGGAGGTCCTCGGCGGGGGAGGCAGAGGGGGTGGCGGCGGTGCAGTTGGCGGTGCAGTCAGCGGCGGGGGCGGCGGTGCAGTCGGCGGTGGCAGAAATGGACGTGGAGGCGGGGATCAGGGTCGGCGTGCTCATGTTCTCCAGAGTGCCCGCCGGGAGGGCTGCCGCAGAAGACACCGGAGGGTGAACCTGTGGCCCGCGGTGTACAACCAGGGGATGACCCCACCCGAAACCAGCTCCCTCGTTTTGCGGGCAGAAATAAGTACCTATTTCTGCCCGCAAAACGAGGGAGAGGGGGGGTCAGAGGATGCCGAGCCGGTTGGCGTCCGGGGAGACGCACGCCATGGGGTCCACGGAGGCGGTCAGGGACGGGTGGCGGTTCAGCAGCGGCACGGTCCACTTCTCGCCCGGGTGCATGGTCTTGTCCCGGCCCTCCACGTTGAGGTGGATGGGGTGGGCGGAGCCGTCCAGCAACTCCAGGGTGATGCAGTACTGGGTGATGCGCACGCTCAGCGGCTGGTGGCGGAACCGGATGGTGAACTGCAGGCCCGGCAGTTCCACGGGCAGCAGGGGGTGCAGCCACAGGGTGTCCGCGCGGGTCTCCACGCCGGCGTAGCAGCGGATGATCATGTCCACGGTGCCGGCCATGGCCCCCAGGTGGATGCCCTCGCGGGTGGTGCCGCCCTGGGTGTCGGACAGGTCCGCCTCGAGGGCCTCCTGGAAGAGTTCCCAGGAGCTGGAGCGGTCCGTGCGGGCCGCCACCCAGCCGTGGACCAGCCGGGACAGGGTGGATCCGTGCGAGGTACGGGCCAGGTAGTAGTCCACGGTGGCCGTGAAGTCCTCGGAGGTGAAGTGGTACCCCATCCGGGCGAGAATGCCCTGGAGCTCCTCGGAGGAGAACAGGTAGGTGAGCATCAGCACGTCCGCCTGTTTGGAGAGCTTGTAGCGGTTCGTGGTGTCGCCCTCGGCCTGCAGGATGAGGTCCAGCCGCCCGATGTTGCCGTACGTGGCGCGGTAGCTGTCCCAGTCGAACTCCAGCAGGTCCTCGTAGCCGTCGAATTGGCTCATGACGCCGCCGGCCTGGAACGGCACCCGCAGCCGCAGGCTGAGGTCCGCCCAGTGCTCCAGCTCGTCCTCGAAGACGTCCAGCCATTCCGTCAGCGGGTCGTCCAGCCCGTCCAGCCAGTGCACCAGGCGTACGGTCTCGGAGAGCACCCAGGACAGCAGCACGTTGGTGTAGGCGTTGTTCCGCACGCCGGATCCCGGGGCGTCCGGGTAGCCGTCGTGGTACTCGTCCGGACCCATCACACCGTGCAGCTCGTACCGGCCGCGCTCGGCGTTGTAGTGGGTCATGGACACGAAGAACCGGCAGATCTCCACCAGCATCTCGGCGCCGTAGTCCGAGACGAAGGTCTGGTCCTGTGTGGCCTCCACGTAGCGCAGCACGGAGTACGCCACGGCCAGGGAGACGTGCCGCTGGTGGTGCGAATTGTCCGGCATCCACTCCTGGGAGCGTTCGTTCCACAGCTCGGTCGGGGTCTCCTCGCGGCCGTCGGACCCGGACTGCCAGGGGAACATGGCGCCCTGATAGCCCTCGGCGCGGGCGTTGGCACGGGCCTCCCCGAGCCGGCGGTAGCGGTACATCAGCAGGCCGCGGGTCAATTCCGGCCGGCGCAGCGTCAGCATGGGGTAGATGAAGATCTCGTCCCAGAAGATGTGCCCGCGGTAGCCCTCGCCGTGCAGGCCACGGGCGCCCAGGCCGGCGTCGAGGTCCCGGCGGGAGCCGAAGCTGGTCTGCAGCACGTGGAAGGTGTGCAGGTTCAGGGCCAGCTGGTGGCGCTGGTTGGCCCCCTTGCGGACCAGGCTCTCGGTGGTGTCGAGCCGGGTGGCCGGCGGCAACAGGTGCCCGTGCTGCTCCGGGGCCTGGTCCAGCTTCACGGCGAAGCGGGACCAGTTGATGCCCCACATCTCCTCGTGATAGGTCAGCAGCTGGCGGAAGGAACCGGTCCGTTCGATGCGCTTGGCCGCGTTGTGCCAGACCGAGGAGATGGCGTGATCGTGGGTGTTGGCCACCGCCGCGATCTTGTCGAACATCACCGGCACGCCCTCGGCGAGCTCGATCCCGATGTCATGGCCGATCACCCGGGGGCCCAGCTCCACCGGGGTGCGGACCGGTTCGGGTGCGTCGGCGGGGGACTGGAAGCGGGTCCGGGCGGCGGTGGCCACGTGCAGCCGGGATTGGCTGGTCACGGTCTCCAGCAGGACGGTCTCCCCGTCGATCTCACGGGTCTGGACCGGCTCCCAGTGGTCGGAGGCGAGCTCGCGGTCATCGGGCACGTTCTGGTTGGCGACGCGGCCGTCGACCAGGGACCGCACCGTGGCCGTGCCCGTCCAGTCCTCGGCCTCCACGGTCAGTTCCATGGCGGCCAGGTGGTGGCCGGCGAAGGACTGGAACTGGCGGGTGCTGACCCGGGTGGTGCGGCCGTGCTCATCCCGGAACCGCATGGTGCGGCTCAGCAGCCCGCGGCGCAGGTCCAGCTCCTGGCGGTAGGAGACCAGGTTCGGGTTGCCCGGCACCAGCTCCTCGCCGTGGTCCAGGGTGACCAGCACGGAGGTCCAGTCCGGGGCGTTGACCATGTGCTCGGTCTCCACCGTCTTGCCCTGGACCGTGGAGGTCAGCCGGTTGAAGACGCCGGCCACGTACGTCCCGGGGTAGTGATGGGGGCCGGCGGTGGTGCCGGGGACGGAGCCTCGCGTGCCCCAGTAGCCGTTGGCCAGGGTGCAGAGGGCCTCCCGGGCGCCCTCCTCTGCCGGGTCGAACCCGTCATAGGCCAGCACCCAGTTCGGATCGAAGGGCCGGGTGGTGCGCTGTTCCAGGTGCAGCACGGTGATGTCCTCCACCACCACGTCCGCGCCGGCGTTCTTGAGACGGTCCGGGTCCCGTGCCCGGTCCACACCGACCACCAGGCCGAAGCCGCCGTCGTGCGCCGCCTGCACCCCGGAGGCCGCGTCCTCGAGGACGATCGCGTCCACCGGTTCCACCCCCAGCTGCTGGGCGGCCAGCCGGAACATCGCCGGATCGGGCTTGCCGGGCAGGCCCCGTTCCAGGGCGGTGTTGCCGTCCACCACCACGTCGAAGAGCCTCTCCACGTGACCCGCGCCCAGCACGGCCGCGGAGTTGCGGGAGGAGGTGACCAGGGCGGTGGGCACGGAATCGTGCCGCAGCTGGGTCAGCAGGGCGAGTGCCTCCGGGAAGACCTCGACGCCCTCACGCGCCAGGACCTCCTCGAAGAACCCCTGCTTGCGGGCCGCGAGGGCCTGCACGGTCAGCGCACCGTCGGCGCCGGCGTCGGCCCCCTCCGCAGCCGCCTCCGGTCTGGCGGGAGCCCCGGGGCCAGGCAACTCCGTGAGCGCCTCCGGGGTTTCCGGCACCACCAGTCCGCGGGAGGCGAAGAAGGCCCGGACGCCGTCCTCCCGGGGCCGGCCGTCCACGAACTGCAGGTAGTCCGTGACGGGGTCGAAGGGCCGCAGCGCTCGCGGGTCCGCGGTCACGGTGGCCAGGTTGTGGGGCAGGGTGCCCACCGCCGCGAGCGAGGCGTCGAAGAGCTCCTTCCACGCCCGGGCGTGCACGCCGGCGGTGTCCGTGACCACCCCGTCCATGTCAAAGATGACCGCCCGGAAGTGGCGGAGGGTGTGGCGGCGGGCGGGGCCCGTCAGCTGAACGGGACGAGTCAGTGGATGCATGAAGCCTTCCTGTTCCCCGGGCGGTTGCCTCGGCATGTCGCGGTCAGTCCCCTGCATGGACCCGGCCACAGGTTTGGGGCCCAGCCTAACGAGGGGGACGTGGAGCGGATCAACCCGAGGTGATTCGGGCAGGGCGATCGCAGGGGCGGGCGGTCAGCGCCGTTCGAGGAGCATCAGGACCTCGTAGTGCTCGGTCTGCGGGAACATGTCCAGCAGCCGCGCCCGCACCGGACGGTAACCGGGCAGGTGCTCCAGGTCCCGCGCCAGCGTGGCCGCGTTGCAGCTCGAGTAGAGCACGTGCGGAATGCCGGAGGCCTGGATCCAGTCCGCCAGCTCGGAGCCGATGCCGCGCCGCGGCGGATTGACCACGACGGCGTCCGGCCACTCCGCGGGCCCCTCGCCGGCGCCCCCGGCCAGCGGCCCCTCCGGGACGCGGTCAGGGGCGCGGCCCGGAACCCGTCCCGCCGGGATCGCGGTGGCGTCCCCGACGGCGAAGCGCACGCGGTCCTGCACGCCCAGGTCCCGCGCCGTCACCTGGGCGGCGGCGACGGCGTCCGCGGACGTCTCGAGGCCCCACACCGTGCGTTCGGTGCCGGCCGGGAGCGGGCCGGGACGGCCGCCGTCGTGCGGGCGGACCTCGGCGAGCTGGAAGCCGAAGCCGCCCACACCGCAGTACAGGTCCCAGACGCGGGTGGCGTCCGTGGTGTCCAGCCACTCCGAGGCCAGGGCGTAGAGGCTGGCCGCCAGGGCGGTGTTGGTCTGGAAGAAGCCCTGCGGCCGTAGGTTCAGGGGGATGCCGTTGAGGGGCATCGTGAGCGTCGGCGCCCCGGCCAGGTGGATCTCCTCCGGCCCCTCGAGCAGGGCGCGGTGCTCCGGCAGCAGGTTCGCGGTGACCACGTCGGTGTGCGGCAGGGCCGCCAGCAGGGTGGGGACGGCCGCGCGGAGGGCCGGCAGCTGGTCCCGGGAGCGCAGCACGAACCGGATCATGAGCCGGCCCGAGGGGGAGAGGGTCATGATGACGTGCTTGAGTTCGCCGGTGCGCGTGCCGATGTCGTACGGGGTGAGCCCGGCAGTGGTGATGACCTCCGCCACCACGGGGAAGGCCGCCCCGAGGGCCGGCTCGTAGAGGCCGCAGTCGCGCAGGTCCACGCCGGTGCCGTCATGGTGCTTGGGGTGCTGGCGGGGATCGAGGATGCCGAGCCGGGGGTTCTCGGCCGTGCCCGTGACCACCATCTTGGCCTTGTTGCGGAAGCCGGATTCCTGCGAGGGGACGGGGTTCAGCCACAGCGCTGAGCCATCCGGTGCCCGGATGCCGGCCACCGGATCCAGGAGGCGGCGGACGCCGGCCTGTTTCCGGTCCAATTGCTCCGCATAGGGCACGCCCATCAGGGGGCAGGAACGGCACTCGCCGGCGTCGAAATGGGGGCATTGCATGGTGTCTCCAGGTTAGTGGCTGAAAAAAAGTTCTGCCGATTCACCATCCGGACCCATCCGCCGGCGGGGTGGCTCCGAATACTCCATGACAGCCCGCCCGGAAGACCGGGGGAGGCACCCGTGGGACAGCAGTTCCACACACTTCAAGGAGTAGTCATCATGAAGACCACGATGCGCAACACCATGCTGGGACTGTTCGCTGTGACGGCCCTCGGACTGACCGCCTGTGGCGGCGCCGCAGACGAGCCGGCCTCCTCCTCGGCGGCCGCCTCGTCCGAATCCTCCATGTCCTCCTCGCCTTCCATGGAGGAGTCCATGGAGTCCGGCTCTGGATCTGCCAGCGCCTCGGAGTCCATGATGGATCCGGCCGCCAACCTGGTCGGCCCGGGCTGCGCCGCCTATGCCGAGGAGGTTCCTGACGGTGCCGGCTCGGTCGAGGGCATGGCCATGGACCCCGTGGCCGTGGCCGCCTCGAACAACCCCATGCTGACGACCCTCACCTCGGCCGTGTCCGGCGAGCTGAACCCGGACGTCAACCTGGTGGACACCCTGAACGGTGACGAGTTCACCGTGTTCGCCCCGGTGGACGACGCCTTCGCCGCCATCCCCGAGGCCGACCTGAACGCCGTGGTGGAGGATGCCGACATGCTCTCCTCGGTGCTCACCTACCACGTGGTCCCCGGCCAGATCTCCCCGGACGAGATCGCCGGTACCCACACCACCGTGCAGGGCGATGACCTGGAGGTGGCCGGCAGCGGTGACGAGCTGACCGTCAACGACGCCAACGTCATCTGCGGTGGCGTCCAGACCGCCAACGCGACCGTCTACCTGGTCGATTCCGTGCTGATGCCGGCCATGGACTGATCCTCCACCGGACGAGCCGGTTCATCGATCCGTTCAGTGACCCGTGCAGGGACCGGGACGGATCGATGGACGGCTCGACCATCGACGGCGCGGAGGTGGCCGGTCCAGTACCGAAGGCGGTACAGGGCCGGCCACTTCCCGCATCCGCCACTCTTGACCACCGATACTGTCCATATCCGCCGCCGGGCGCATCCGCCGCCAGAGGCAGGCGCCGCCCGGCGCCACCGACGAGAGAAGAACGATGGCCATGACGAGGCACGCTGAACCAGGCTCCGCCCGCGGCTGGCCCTTCGCCGCCTCGGGAGCCCTTGCCGCCGCCCTCCTGCTGGGCATCGCCGAGATCGCCTCGGCGCTGTTCTCCCCGGTGTCCTCACCCCTGGTGGCCGTGGGGGCGGCCTTCATCGACATCACTCCCGCCTGGCTGAAGGACTTCGCGATCGACGTCTTCGGCACCGCGGACAAGCTGGTGCTGATGGTGTCCATGGGCGTGGTGGCCCTGGCCCTGGCCGCCATCCTGGGTCTCATCGCCCGACGCCGGCTCGCCCTCGCCTCGGTGCTCTGTGCGGCCATCGCCGTCCTCCTGGGCGCGGCCGTCCTGAGCCGGCCGGCGACCGGATGGCTCGACCTGCTGCCCACCGTTCTCGGTGGCGTGGCCGGCATCGCGGCGCTGAACTGGCTCGTGCGGCTGGCGCACCGGCGCACCGTCCCGGTCCGTCCCGGCCCGGAGCCCACCGACGGTGGTGCGGCCGCCCGCGGACGGCCCGAGGCGGCACGACGCACCTTCCTGATCGGCGCCGGCCTGACGGCGGTGGTGGCCGTGGCGACCATGGCCGGTGGCCGTGCCCTCTCCGCCGCCAGCACGGCCGCGGTCGCCACCCGTGATGCCCTGCGCCTGCCCGGGGCGCGCCGAACGGCGGCACCCCTGCCCCAGGGAGTGGGAGCACCGGCCCCGGGGATGCCTCCGTTCGTCACCCCCAACGGCGACTTCTACCGCATCGACACGGCCTTGGCCGTGCCCCGGATCGACCCCTCCACCTGGGAACTGCGGGTCCACGGCATGGTCGAGGAGGAGTTCACCCTGAGCTTCACCGAACTGCTGGAGCTGGACCTCCAGGAGAGCTGGGTGACCCTGACGTGCGTGTCCAACCCCGTGGGCGGGGAGCTCGCCGGCAACGCCAAGTGGCTGGGCTACCCGCTCCAGGACCTGTTGGCCCGGGCCCGGCCGCAGGAGGGTGCGGACATGGTGCTCTCGACCTCGGTCGACGGTTTCAGCGCCTCGACCCCCTTGGACATCCTCACCGACGGACGCGACGCGTTGCTCGCGGTCGGCATGAACGGGGAGCCGCTCCCGCTGGAGCACGGCTTCCCCGTGCGGATGGTGGTGCCGGGACTGTACGGCTACGTCTCGGCGACCAAGTGGGTGGTGGACCTGGAGGTCACCCGCTTCGCGGACAAGACCGCCTATTGGACGGACCGTGGCTGGGCCGAACGCGGCCCGATCAAGCTGGCCTCGAGGATCGATGTCCCGCGGGGCTTCGAGGCGTTGCCCGCCGGCGCCACCGTCCTGGGCGGCACGGCCTGGTCCCAGACCATCGGCATCGACCGGGTCCAGGTGCAGGTGGATGACGGGGCCTGGCAGGACGCCACCCTGGCGGCCGAGGCCACCGTGGACACCTGGCGGCAGTGGTCCTTGGACTGGGAGGGCGAGTCCGGCAACCACACCGCCCGGGTCCGCGCCGTGAACCGCGACGGCGAGGTGCAGACCTCGGACCGTGCGGACACCGTGCCTGACGGCGCGAGTGGCTGGCATGAGGTCCAGTTCCGCGTCGAGTAGATGACCGCCCGGTGGCGGTCCGGCAGGCAGTCCGGCAGGCGGTCCGGCTGTGAGCGCGGATGCAGGCTCAGTACTGCGGCTCAGTACTCCGGTTCGGCGCGCAGGTCTGGCCGGGCGAAACGCTCGGCCAGGCGGTCCAGGGCCTCTTCGGCAGCTGAGGCCAGCACCGAATCGGGGTCCATGAGCAGGCTCTGCAGGGCGGACGCGGTCGACTCCGCGCCGACCTCGCCGAGGGCCCGCGCGGCGGCGCTGCGGACCCGAGGATCCGGGTCGGACAACAACGACTCGACCGTCCGGGCCGCGGGCATCAGGCCCTCCGCCCCGTGGGCCGCGACGACCCGGCAACACGTCCGGCGCACTGCTGCGCTCTCGTCCGTGAGGCCGGTCAGCACGGCATCGGCGGCCCGGGGATGCCAGTGGTGCACCAGTACGCGGGCACCCAGCATTCGGGGCAGATGAGGGTCCAGGGCCAGGTCCGGGTCCACGGTGTCCGCGTTCTCGCGGATCAGCGCGATGTCCGGATCCCCGGCATCCCCGGGGCGTGCCCGGCCACTGAGCAGCCGCACGGCCCAGTCGGCCAGCTGGCGCCCACCCACCTGCTCGACGGCGGCCGTCACCATCGCGGCCTCCTCGCCTGGGGCGGGGCCCGGCAGGTTCACATCCCAGTAGTGGTCGGCCATCAGCGCTGCTCTCCTTCTTCCAGCAGGTGGTTGGGCAGCCGGTTACCCGGGGCCCGGCCGCGGATCTCCAGCAGGGTGCGGGCGTGCTGCCACAGCCTCCGGTCCTCCTCGCTGACCGGTGCCCAGGTGGGGACGGGCACGGACGTCCCGGAGCTGTCCCGGGCCACCATGACCGTGATGCAATTCGTGGTCTGGGCCAGCTCCCGTCCCTTCGGATCTCCGGACCGGACCTCGACGGCGATGTGCATGCCCTTGTTCCCCGTGTAGATCAGGCGGGCCTCCACTTCCACGAGGTCCCCGATGTGCAGGGGACGCAGGAAGCGGATGCCGCCGGAGAACACCGCCACGGTGTCCCGGCCGCAGTAGCGCGAGGAGCAGAGGTAGGCCGCGGAGTCGATCCATTCCATGACGATCCCGCCGTGGACCTTGCCGCCCCAGTTCACGTCCGTGGGTTCGGCCAGGAAGCGCAGCACCACCTTCTCGGCGGTGCCGGCCTCGGTGTACTGCTGCCCCCGGAGCTCGGCCGAGATCGTGTCCCGCACCGGGATGCGGGACCTGGCGTAGTCGCGGGCGAGTTGCTGCTCCAGGGTGCGCGGGACGAACTCCGGCACGGGCGTGGAATGGCCCTCCGCGTCCACGGCCACGAAGATCACCAGGCAGCGGGCACGTTCGGCGAGACCGCCCGTCTTCGGATCGCCCGAGCGCACCATGGTGTTGATGTGCATGGAGGACCGGCCCGTGTAGAGGACCGTGGCGGTGATCTCGACCATCTCTCCGACCTCGACCGGGTATTCGAAGTGGACGTTGCCCACATAGGCGGTGACGCAATAGCTCTCGCTCCAGCCTGTGGCGGCGGCGAAGGCGGCCTTGTCCACCCATTCCAGCACGCGGCCGGCATCCACCGTGCCGGCCTTGCCACGGTCGGCGGGGGCCGCGAGGAAGCGCAGCGTGACCTCATGCCGGCGTTCCGCCGGTGGCGTCAGCGGGGCGGGGGCGGCCGGCGTCGGGGAAATCTCCATCCCACCATTGTGACCTGCGCCCGGGGACTGGGTGTTGGCTGTGGACTTGCCGACAGTTTCCGCCGGGCGAGAATCCGGTGAACGTGGCGTCCGTCACGGGTGCTAGTTTCGTTGGTATGGCCACCCACAGTTCTGTCGCCCTGCAGTTCAGGGCCGAAGCCTATGACCACCCTGATGGCTCCGTGGATGCCGGCACTGTCATGACCTGGATCGATAAGACGGCTTACGCCTCCGCCGCCTCCTGGTCCGGTACCAACGTGGTCTCCTCCTATGTGGGCAACATGCACTTCGGCAACCCGGTGCCCGTGGAGACCCGCGTGGTGGTGCAGTCGCGGGTGGTGCACACCGGCCGGACGTCGGTGCACGTGCAGACCCGGGTGGTGTTGCCGGAGATCAAGGATGCCGATGGCAAGTCCACGGTGTGCACCGAGTGCGTCATGGTCTATGTGGCAGTGGACGCACAGGGCAACTCCATCCCCGTCCGCCCCTGGGAGCCGGATACCCCGGAGGAGCTGGAGCGGGAACGCCTGGCCAAGCTGAGGGGCACGGTCCGCCGTGAGGTGGAGGAGGCCATGATCGAGGCACCGCCGCCCGCCGGTGAGCTGACCAGCGAATCCGTGGTCATGAGGTTCCTCGCCCACACCCGTGAGGTGTACCCCGGGGAGAAGGTCCAGGGCGGCACCGTCATGCGGTGGATCGATGAGGCGGCCAACGTCTGCGCCTCCCGCTGGTCGGGGGTCCCCGTGGTTGCCGTCTTCGCCGGCGGCGTTCGCTTCTACCAGCCCGTCCGGGTGGGCGACCTCGTGGAGCTGGAGGCCCGGCTCGTGCACACCAGCCCCCGGTCCATGCACCTGTCCGTCCGCGCCCGTGCCGGGGACCGGCGTGAACGCGAACCGATGCTGATCGCCCACGGGCTGACGGTGATGGTGTCCGCCGGAGCGGACGGCAAGGCCCTGCCCGTCAAGCAGTGGACCGCCGTGACCGAGCAGGACCAGGTCCTGGAGCGGCGTGCCCTGGAGCTGGTGGGCCTGCGCAACAAGGCCGCCCACGAATGGGCCGGCGGCTGACCGGGAGGACTGCCATCCGATCGAGGGCCGTGCGGAGTCCGCCGGCCCCTCACGACTGAAGAGTCCCTCGAGGGGGGGTCAGGTGTAGAACCCGTCCCGCAGATTGATCCCGTGCTCCACCCACGCCTTCAGGGCCGCCAGCATCCCGGTCCAGCCCATGCAGTTCCCGAACGCGTTGCGCGCCCCGTCCTGGGTGGGGTGCCAGGACGATTCCGTGATCGAGACCAGGGTGCGTGTGTCTCCGTCCAGCGGGGAGAACGTGAACGTCACCGTGGTCATCCCGGACTCGTCCACGGCGGACTCGCCGTCCCACCGCAGCACGATCCGCTGCGGCGCAACGGCCTCGACCACCTCGACGGGGAATGCTCCGGGAAAGTCGGCGAAATCCCACGTCACCTCGGTGCCGGACTCCAGCCGGCCCCGCGCGCCGCCGGTGGTGAAGAACCGCGAGAGCCGGTCCGGGTCGGCCACCGCCTCGTAGGTCTCCACCACCGGCCTGGCGATCCGCCCGGTCACGGTGAAGGACAGCTCGGTGAGGTCGACGGACCCAGTGAAGCCCTGCGCAGCGGTCATGACGTGAACGTATCTCGAAGGCCCGTTGCGGCACGAGGGTAGACCGACCGGTTGAGATCCGAAATCTACATACAAAATGTCACCAAACGGTGCCATAATAGATTCATGGAGATGAATGCCACGGTGCTCGGCAGCAAGCTGCGGGGGCGAAGAAGGTCTCTGGGCTATACGCAGCAGGCGTTGGCCGATGCCATTGGTTCCTCACGAAAGTTCGTCGTGGAACTCGAGGCCGGAAAAGCCAACGCTTCCTTGGGGATGGCCCTCAAGGCGATGACGGCGGTTGGTCTGGACATCACGGTCGCTGAGGATGGGGCCGACAGTGGGTTCGCTGAAGACTTTGCGCGGACCATTCGCGAAGGCGACTACCACTTCGCTATTCGGCTACTGGGAGAATATGCCCATGATTCGCTGGCGGCTGGCCGGGCGCTGATGCCAACTGCGCCGCTCCTCGATGACGATGCCTACCGTGCCGCACTCGGAGCTGTGACACGGTGGATCGCTGCCAGAACGGCTACCCCCGCCCCCAGCTGGGCTCGGCGAGCCAAGTCGGCTGACACGCCGGTCTATCTCGCGGAGAAGCTCCACCCTGTGAGCGATCGGATGAAGGAGCTCATCCGGAGCGAAACGCCCATCGAGATCGCGTCCATGAATGTCTGGATCCGCGAGCGAGATTTGGCAACGGTGTGACATTGCGCCGAGGATTGCGTCGCGACGACGTCGCAGAGTTACTGCGTGAGTTGGAAGCATTGCTCGAAGTGCGGCGCGTCAGGTTGGATATTCAGATCGTCGGTGGCGCGGCTCTGTTGCTCCACGGCGTTCTGGACCGGGCCACCAGTGACATCGACGCGCGGTACGCGGATGAGGACGTCGTTGACGAGGTGGCTGCAGAAATGGCTCTGATGCACGGGCTTTCACCCGCCTGGCTGAACCGCAATGCTGCGGCCTATCTACCCGAGGGTGCGCGCTGGATGGCGGGACCCCAGGGGATGTCCTCGGCCATCATGCTGGCTGATCTGCCGACTCTGGCCGCTATGAAGATGGCGGCCGAGCGGGCCAAAGACATCGAGGACCTCGGGCATATCTCGGTAGAGCTGGGAATCGAGGAAGCAGGAGAACTCGTTCGGCTCGCTTTCGACAAATACGGTGAGCATTCCATCGCCCTCGCCGCACCGGTCGACAACTATGAACTTGTCGCCGAGGAGGCGATGGCCGCCGCACGGGCACTGCGATCGCGCATGAACGGACCGAGTTCGACCGGAACCGCCCCAGAATGAATGCATCTGGACGTCTAGGAGGACGCAGGTCTGGAGCCAGTCCTTCCTCTGACGATCCGGTAGACCCCGAGGTCGAGATAGCCGTCACCGCGCCGTACGACGCCCCCGGGATCTTCCGCTTCCTGGCGGTCCGCGCCGTCGCGGGTGTCGAGGCCGCCGACCTGACGCGGCCCGAGGATCTCCGGTACGCTCGCACCCTGACACTGCCGGGCGGACCGGCCGCGGTTCTGGTCTTCGCCACCCGCACCCAGAACCGGAGCTGGACCCTGCGGGCGAGGCTGCACCTCGCCGCCGCCGCGGACCAGGGTCCGGCACTCGCCGCCATCCGGGCACTGTTCGATGTGGACACGGATCCGGCTGAGGCGGATGGCGTGTTGGTGGCCGACCCCGTACTGGCTCCCCTCGTGCAGGCCACCCCGGGCGTCAGGATTCCCGGCACCGTAGACCCGCATGAACTCGTGGTCCGGGCGCTCGTGGGCCAGCAGATCTCGGTGGCCGCCGCCCGCACCCACCTCGGGCGGCTGGCCGGGGCGCTGGGCACCCCGTACTCCCCTCCCGGACGTCCGCCTGGCCTCCCATCTGGTCCCCCTTCACGCCTCCCACCTGGTCTTTCTCCCGGCGCGCCGCAGGGGCGCCCGCCGCGCGACCGCCCGGAGGGGGAAGCGCTCTTCGGCTCACTGCACCGGCACTTCCCGACGGCGGCCCAGATCGCCTCCGGTCTCCGCGCGCCCCTCCCGGGGGAGGGTCCTGACCCCTTACGCCCCCTGAGGCTGCCGGGCCACGCCGTACGGGCCGTCGTCGGGACGTGCCGTGCCCTGGCCGACGGTGGACTGACCGTGCACGCGGACGCCGAGCCGGAGATACTACGGCGGGAGTTGCTGGCCCGGCCCCGCATCGGGCCGTGGACCGCGGCCTACGTGGCGATGCGCGTGCTGCGGGATCCGGACGCCTGGCTCGACGGGGATGTGGCGCTGGTGGCCGGAGCCCGGGCCGCGGGGCTGCTGGATCCAGATCTTGCCACGCGAGCGGCCCACCGCGCCCTGGCCGTGCGGGCCGTCGACTGGTCACCCTTTCGGTCCTCCGCCGCCCTGCACCTCTGGCAGCTGGCCGGCCGTCGCGCCACCATGGGACGGGACGCCCGACCACGAAGGAGTGCCCTATGACGGACCCGAACCCCGCCGCGATCGACCAGGACACCATCGACGCGGGCACGACCGACCACGCCGCCTGGGACGGTCTCGTCCTGTGCGCCACCTGCGGGGTCGAGCAGGCCGGCAGCACCGCTGACGCCTTGCCAGCCGTCTGTGCCATCTGTGCGGACGATCGGCAGTGGGTTCCCGCCGACGGTCAGCGCTGGATCACGGTGGGTGAGCTCCGCACCTCCGGTGCGAGCACCGAGGTGACCGAGCTGGAACCGAACCTGTGGGCCGTGCGGGTGAGCGGCGGCGTCGGGATCGGCCAGCACGCCAAGATCCTGGTCACCGGGGCCGGGAACCTCATGGTGGATGTCCCCGCATACATCGACCGCGCCGCCGTGGACGCCGTGCTGGGCTTGGGCGGGCTCGCGGGGATCATCGCCTCCCATCCGCACATGTACGGCACCCAGTCCGCCTGGGCCGAGGCCTGTGGAGGAGCGGACGGCCCGGTGCCGGTCTACATCTCCGCGCCCGACGCCGGCTGGCTGGCCCGGCGGCCGGCGAACACCATCGTGTGGTCCGATTCCCTGATGCCACTGGCCGGACTGGCCGAACAGATCGGGCCGGCTGAACCGACACGGCCGGCCGGACTGCCCGGCTCACCCGTGGTGACCGCCTCCCAGCCCGGCGGCCACTTCCCCGGGAGCGTGGTGGTGCACTTCACCGGCCAGGACGGGGTGGGAGTGTTGCTGGCGGGGGACACCGTGGGTGTGGCGCGGGACCGGGCGTGGGCCACGTTCATGCGCTCGTTCCCGAACTACCTGCCGCTGTCCGGGGCCGTGGCACAGCGGATCGCCGGGCACCTGGACCGGTATGACTACGAGCGGCTCTATGACAACTTCTCCGGGGTCATCGCCTCCGAGGCCGCCGCGGTGGTGCACCGGTCCGCGCGGCGGCATGCCGACTGGGCCGAGGGCCGGATGGACCACCTGACTTGACCCTGACGCTACGTGAGGCTGTTCAGTAGGAGCCATGAAGAACGAGAAGCAGCGGACGCGGCACGGCGCCCATCCGGAGATCGCCCTGATGACGGTGGGGGAGACCGCCTCCTTCACCGGCGTCACCGTGCGCACCCTGCACCACTATGACGAGATCGGGCTGGTCTCCCCGGCCGCCCGCTCCTCGGTGGGCTACCGGCTCTACGCCCCCGCCGACCTCGAGCGCCTGCAGCAGGTGGTCGCCTACCGGCGGCTGGGACTGGGCCTGGAGGACATCGCCGCCGCGCTCGAGGAGGGGCCCGTGCGCGACGACGGCGCGCACCCGGGTGCGCGGGGCACCCGGCCCGCCGGCCGGCGTCGGGCGCTGGAACGCCAGCGCGAGCTGGTGGAGGAGAAGATCACCGAACTCACGCGGCTGCTGTCCGCGTTGGACACTGCATTGGAGAAGGACATGAAGGACATCGACCTGAACGAGGACGAGATGCGCGAGCTCTTCGGGGACTCCTATACGGAGCACTTCGAGGAGTACCAGGCCGAGGCCGAGGACCGCTGGGGCCAGACCGAGGCCTGGAAGGAGTCGCAACGCCGGACGGCGGCATACACGCAGGAGGACTGGGCCAGGATCAGCGCCGAGACCGAGGAGAACAACCAGCTGATCCTGGACGCGATGGGCGCCGGCCTGCCGGCCGACTCGGAGCAGGCCATGGCCGCGGCCGAGGCCATGCGCGTGCACATGGACCACTGGTTCTTCCCGATCGACGGGGATTTCCATCGGAACCTCGGGGACATGTACGTCCAGGATCCGCGGTTCGCCGCAACCTACGAGGAGCTGCGGCCGGGACTGGCCCAGTACCTGCGGGACGCCATCCACGCCAACGCTGACCGGAGGGCCCGGTAGCCAGCCGATCGCCGCCGGAACCTGGGGGGCGGTTCTCCGATTCTGCTCAGAAGGGTTCACCGTCAGCAGAGAAACGCCCATTCTCCGCGATCTTCGGGCATGATATTGATGGACCATTTTCGGCTCCCGCGATCCCGCCGTCCACACCCCGTCGGTCACCGCGGCCTTCCTGCGCCCGGAAGCGGTCCCACCCTCAACATCCCTCCTGCCCGATCGGCAGGTGGGCGGAACGATCCGGAAGCGAACCCCCATGCTGTGGAAACTCGTCCGGCACTACGGCAAGCCCTACTGGGCCCTCGTCGTGGCCGTGCTGGTGCTCCAGCTGGCCGCCACCCTGGCCACGCTGTACCTGCCCAGCCTCAACGCGGACATCATCGACAACGGCATCGCCACCGGTGACACCGAGTACATCTGGCGGGTGGGCGCCGTCATGCTGGCCGTCGCCTTTGCCCAGGTCATCACCGCCATCGCCGCGGTCTGGTTCGGTGCGCGCATGTCCATGTCGATCGGACGGGACATCCGCCAGGCCATCTACACCCGGGTGGACCACTTCTCCGCCGAGGAGATGGGCCGCTTCGGCGCCCCCACCCTGATCACCCGCGGCACCAATGACGTGCAACAGGTGCAGATGGTCGTGCTGATGGCCCTGAACTTCATGGTGATGGTCCCGATCATGTCCATCGGCGGCATCGTGATGGCCATCCAGGAGGACCCGGGCCTGTCCTGGCTCGTGTGGGTGTCCGTTCCCGTACTGCTGCTGATCGTGGGTCTGCTGGTGCAGCGGCTGATGCCGCTCTTCGAGCGGATGCAGACCAACATCGATGACGTCAACGGCGTGATGCGCGAACAGATCATGGGCATCCGCGTGGTGCGGGCGTTCGTGCGGGAGCGCCACGAGACCGGACGCTTCACGGACGCCAATGCGACGCTGACCAAGACCTCCGTGAACATCGGCCGGCTGTTCATCCTGATGGGGCCGCTCATCACCATGGTCCTGCACCTGGCCACCGCCGCCGTGTTGTGGTTCGGCGGCCACCGCGTGGACGACGGCCTCGTGGAGGTCGGGGCCCTGACCGCGTTCATGCAGTACCTGCTGCAGATCCTCATGGCCGTCATGATGGGCACCTTCATGTTCATGATGTTCCCGCGCGCCATCATCACCGCCCGCCGTATCGGTGAGGTGCTCACCACCACCGGCTCCGTCCAGGAGCCGGAACACTCCATCGAGCCGCAGCGCAAGGACGGCACGGTCGAGTTCCGCAACGTGAGGTTCGCCTACCCGGGTGCCGAGGCGCCCATCGTGGACGGAGTCTCCTTCACGGCCGAGGCCGGCCAGACCACCGCGATCATCGGCTCCACCGGCTCCGGCAAGACCACCCTGATCAACCTCGTCCCCCGGCTCTACGACTCCACCGGGGGCACCGTGCTGATCGACGGCGTGCCGGTGGCGGAGATGTCCCGGGCCTCCCTCACCGAGGCGGTGGGGTTCGTTCCCCAGAAGCCGTTCCTGTTCTCCGGTTCCGTGGAGGACAACCTCCGCTTCGGCAAGCCGGATGCCTCCGAGTCCGAGCTCTGGGCGGCGCTGGACACCGCCCAGGCCACCGAGTTCGTCCGGGACCGGACCACCGGCGAGGGTGAGAGCGCCGCGACCGGACTGGACTCGGCCATCTCGCAGGGCGGCACCAACGTCTCCGGCGGCCAGCGCCAGCGCCTGTGCATCGCCCGGGCCCTGGTGGCGAAGCCCCGCATCTACCTGTTCGACGACTCGTTCTCCGCCCTGGACGTCACCACGGACGCCCGGTTGCGCTCGGCGCTGACCGGCTACACCGAGGGCGCCACCACGATCATGGTGGCCCAGCGCGTCTCCAGCATCACGGAGGCGGACCAGATCATCGTGCTCGAGGAAGGCCGGGTCGTTGGCCGCGGCACCCATCAGGAACTCCTCGACACCTCGGAGACCTACCGGGAGATCGTGGATTCCCAGATCAGCGCGGAGGAAGTGGCATGAGCACGGGCGAGCGCAACCACAGCACCCAGTCCAGCCGGTCAGCCGGCCGGCCGGAGGACCTCTTCCCGGAGGTCCAGCGCCCCGCGTACCGGTCCACCGCCTTCCGGTCCACCGCTTCCGGTACCGCGCAGGATGACGGCACCGCGGCCGGCGTCGTGTCCGAGCAGGAGATCGCCGAACTGCAGGACAGTGTGGGCACCGGCGAGTGGGGCGAAGGCTCCGCGCCACGCAAGGCCAAGACCTTCTGGCCGTCCCTCGGGCGGCTCTTCAGCACCCTGAAGGACCACAAGTTCGGGGTGGTGATGGTGTTCGTCTTCGGCGCCATCTCGACCATCCTGACGGTCTGGGCGCCGGCGATCCTCGGCCAGGCCATGGACGTGATCTTCGACGGCTGGATGGCCGGTTCCATCGACTTCACCACGCTCTCGCGGATGCTGGCGATCGTGCTGGGCATGTACGTGGTGGCGTCCCTGTTCGACTGGCTCCAGGGCTTCGTGCTCAACGAGATCGTGATGCGCGTGGTCTACCGGATCCGGCAGCAGATCGAGGCCAAGGTCAACCGCCTGCCCCTGAGCTACTTCGACACGCGGCAGCGCGGGGACCTGCTGTCCCGGACCACCAACGACGTGGACAACGTGCAGACCGCCATGCAGCAGGCCTTCGCATCCCTGTTCTACGCGGTCATGACCATCATCGGCATCACCATCATGATGTTCGTGCTCTCCTGGCAGCTCGCGCTGATCGCGCTGATCGCTCTGCCGATCGCCGGGATCGTGGTGGGCATCATCGGCTCGAAGTCGCAGAAGCTGTTCACCGCCCAGTGGAAGAACACCGGGCGGCTGAACGGGCACATCGAGGAGTCCTTCACCGGGCACGAGCTGGTGACCGTGTTCGGCCGCCAGGAGTCCATGCGCGAGCGCTTCGACGAGCGGAACGAGGACCTCTACGAGGCTTCCTTCCGGGCCCAGTTCTACTCCGGCATGATCATGCCGATCATGCAGTGGGTGACGTACCTGGGCTACGTGGGCATCGCCGTGGTCGGTGGCCTGCGGGTGGCCACCGGCCAGATGTCCCTGGGCCAGGTCACCGCCTTCATCCAGTACTCCCGCGAATTCAACGCCCCGCTGGGCGAGATGGCCGGCATGGCCAACATGCTCATCTCCGGCGTGGCCTCGGCCGAGCGGATCTTCGAGCTGCTGGACGCGGACGAGCAGGAGGAGGACCTCTCCGACCAGCGCCAGCGGACAGACGGCGGCACCCTGGACCCGGACGGCAAGCAGCCCGGCCAACTGGCCCAGCCCGTGCACGGCCGGGTGGAGTTCGACCACGTGCAGTTCTCCTACACCCCGGAGAAGCAGCTCATCACGGCCCTGTCCCTGGACGCGCATCCCGGCGAGACCGTGGCCATCGTCGGCCCCACCGGGGCGGGCAAGACCACCCTGGTCAACCTCATCATGCGGTTCTACGAGATCGACGGCGGCCAGATCCGGCTCGACGGCGTGGACATCGCCACCCTGGACCGCGGGGTGCTCCGCGGCCAGATCGGCATGGTGCTGCAGGATGCCGTGCTCTTCGGCGGGACCATTCGGGAGAACATCCGCTACGGCCGGCTCGACGCCACGGACGAGGAAGTGGTGGCCGCGGCGAAGGCGACCTTCGTGGACCGCTTCGTGCACACGCTGCCGGACGGCTATAACACCGTGATCGAGGCGGAGGGGGCCAATATCTCCGCCGGTGAGCGCCAGCTCATCACGATCGCCCGCGCCTTCCTCGCTGATCCGGCGCTGCTGATCCTGGACGAGGCCACCTCCTCCGTGGACACCCGCACCGAGGTGCTCGTTCAGGAGGCCATGGCGGCCCTGCGCTCGGACCGGACGTCCTTCGTGATCGCGCACCGGCTGTCCACGATCCGCGATGCGGACGTGATCCTGGTGATGGAGCACGGGGACATCGTGGAACAGGGCTCGCACGAGCAGCTGCTCGCAGCCGAGGGGGCCTACTACCGGCTGTACATGTCCCAGTTCACCCAGGGCGTGGACCTGGACGCGGAGGAGGCGGCGGTCTCCGTGGGCACCGGCGCCATCCCGATGGTCGAGGAGAACGTCGCCACGGGGGCCGTCCCCGTGGTGGAGCCGGGGCAGCACCGTCCCGAGTCCCCCGGGGCGTGACCGGACCCACGTCAGTGGATGGCCGTGTTGGGGGCTCCGGGCGGCGTCGATAGCATGGGCGCATGACCAATGACCCGCGGCAGGCACCGCAGCACGAGCCACACCGCCCGGCCGATGGTCACGGGTCCTCACCGCAGGGCCAGCCGACCATCCCGGCCGGCTGGCCGAAGCGGGGCCGGGACTACGGCCGGACGCAGCAGGGACCGCTCCAGCCCGCCGGGGCCGGCGTCGTGTCCCATGGTGCCGGGCCGGGTTCCATCCCCCCGGGGTGGCCGGGCCGCCGCCCGCAGGACCGGATCGTCCTCGACCCGGGCAAGCCCACGTGGATGGATCTGGTCACGGTGCTGGCCTATCTGCTCATCTTCATCCTGGGCGCGGCCGTGCTGGTGACGCTCATCCCGGGCTTCCGGGAGCAGTTCACAGAGCCGGACGGCACGCTCAATGAGGGCTCGTTCACCTTCAGCATCAATCTGATCTCGTACTCGGTCCTCACCGTCCTGGCGCTGATCGCGTGCTGGAAGCCATTCATCGCCTCGTTCCGCACCTTCAAGCAGTACGGGTGGCTCAAGATCGGGCTCATCCCGGTGATCTGGTTCGTCTGCATCATGGTCAACGCCCTCGTGGTGATGGCCGCGGGTCAGCCCATCAAGAGTGCGAACCAGATGGCCATCGAGGAGATGACCACCCAGGTCGCCTTCTTGCCCGTGCTGCTGGTGACCGTGTTCATGGCGCCCTTCGTGGAGGAGTACATCTTCCGGCACCTGATGATCGGCAAGCTCTCCCGCTGGATCAACGTGTGGGTCTGCGTGGTGATCTCCATGGTGCTGTTCGCCCTGATCCACTTCCTCAGCACCGGCTTCAACTTCGATCCGGTCCAGGTCATCCCGTACCTGACCCTCGCCGCCGCCATCACGGTGGCCTACGTCCTGACCGGCAAGTCGCTGGCCTATGCCACGATCCTGCACGTGTTCAACAACCTCGTGTCCATCATCGTGGCGTACACGCTCCTGCCGCTGCTGCCCGAGGGCATGTAGGCGCCGAGCGCGCCGCGGTACCGCCCCATGCCCACCGACCCCACCGAGCCCAGCCAGGTCACAGAGTCCGCTGTGCCAGCCGCGGCGCCCCGGGACGCCCGGCCGATCTCCCGGCAGATCCTGGCCCTCGCCGTGCCGGCCTTCGGCGCCCTGCTGGCCGAGCCGATGTTCCTGCTCGCGGACACCGCGATCATCGGCCACCTGGGCGTGGCCGAGCTGGCCGGCGTCGGGGTCGGCACCACGGTGCTGCACACCGTCACCGGGCTGATGGTGTTCCTGGCCTATTCCACGACGCCGGCCGTGTCCCGGTTCCTGGGCGCCGGCAACCTGGGTGCGGCGATGGACCGCGGGCGGGACGGTGTGTGGCTGGCCCTGCTGCTCGGCACCATCCTGGCCGTGGCTGGCTGGTTCGCCGCCCCGACGCTGGCCGGACTGATCGGTGCCGACGGTGCGGTGCAGGACCACGCGGTGACCTACCTGCAGTGGTCCATGCCCGGGATCCCCGCGATCCTCGGCGTCCTGGCCGCCACCGGCATCCTGCGGGGGTTGCTGGACACCAAGACCCCGCTGCTCGTGGCCGGGGTCGGCTTCGGGCTGAACATCGGGCTGAACTTCGTGCTGGTCTATGGCGCGGGCCTCGGGGTGGCCGGCTCTGCCATGGGTACCTCGGCCGTGCAGTGGGCCATGTTCGCGGTCTACCTGGCCGTCCTGTACCCGCGGTTCCGCCGCGCCGGCACCCACCTGGCCCCGTCCGGGTCCGGCATGCGGGCCACCGCCCAGGTGGGGTCCTGGCTGCTGTTGCGGACCGCCACCCTGCGCGCCGCCATCCTCTTCACGGTGGTGGCGGCCACCGGCCTCGGCACGGCCACACTCGCCGCCCATCAGCTCGTCTTCACGGTCTACTCGACCCTGGCCTTCGCCCTGGACGCCCTCGCCATCGCCGCCCAGGCCCTCATCGGCCGGGAGCTCGGCGCCGGCCGGAGGGACGAGGCCCGCGCCCTGACGGGCACCATGGTCCGCTGGTCCCTGTGGTTCGGTGTCATCACCGGGGTGCTGCTGGCCGTCCTCGCGTGGGTGCTGCCGCCCCTGTTCACCCCGGAGCCGGCCGTCCAGGCAGCCGCGACCGCCGGGCTACTGGTCCTGGCCGCCTCCCAGCCCTTGAGCGGTTACGTCTTCGTCCTGGACGGGGTGCTCATCGGAGCCGGCGATGCCCGCTATCTCGCGCTGGCCGGCGTCGTGAACCTGGCGGTGTACCTGCCGGCGCTCGCCGGGCTCGGGTGGCTCGCCACCGGCACCAGGGCCGGCCTGGCGCCCGACGCCGGCGCCCAACTGGCGTTGTTGTGGGCCGGTTTCGCGGGGGTCTTCATGGGAGCCCGCGCGCTCACCCTCGGCTTGCGGGCGCGCTCGGATGCGTGGATGCGGACTGGGCAGAGTTGATTCCGTCCAGTTATTCATGCCAAGCCGGGTCTTGCTTCCACTCCGGAGGAAAACCTACTTCAGCTGCACTTCTGCCGGGAATCGCTTCCAGCTGGGTAATGATCAGAGTTCTGACCTTTGACATCCACGTAGATCCAGGAGAAACGGCCTGGAGCAATCGGCCCATGACAAGCAGCGCACCGTAGAGACGTTCACTTTGGGAGTCAGGCAAGGAGCCCAGCATGTCGACCGTCTTCAACGCTGCCGTACCAACCGGGGTGAATGAACGGTTCCACGTACGTGAATGATGGGCACATGTATTTCGCACGATGGTCAACTGCTCAAGCCACCGGGCCAAGGGATGGTTGGCGGCGGTCTTTCGCCGCTGGTTCTTGGTGAGAGGCTGAAGGTTGATGGACAGGCCGAGATTGTCGCCAATGGTCCACTGTGCTTGGGCGGGCAACCCTTCGAATGCGCGGGAAACATCTGAGAAGTCAAGTACGTCGACAAGTACCCAAATCGGCAAATCTCCGTTGTAGTGCTGGTCATAATGGCGAATTGGATCGCTGTGCCGCCGCGACCTGTTGACTCTCTTGGTGACGGTGGTGAGCCACGAATGATGGTCGAAGCCAGGCCTGAAGCTCGAGGCGTTCCTGTAGTCGAATGAATCTTTTACCCCCAGCTGATAACTCAGTTGAGAACGAAGCGCAATCTCGACTCTTTCCAGGGCGTCGAAGATTAGGGCTCTCAGCTTTCGATCAAACTCGTAAAGGGCAGTCACGTACGAGAAGTCCGTGCCGCTTTCGAAGTCATCGAGCCTGCCACCGGTGTGTGGCATCGTCGCGATCATCCGGTAGGGATAGAAGTAGCCGCTCAACCGGTAATAGCCGACGTGGGCGAGCCAAGGGAGTGCCTCATCTGTGCTGACAGCCATGCCACGCCCCGACAGCAAGGCGATTTGTTGATCAAGCGTTTTGAAAGGCTTCGCGGCACGGACCATGAGGCGTAAGGTTCCTCCAGAAAGAGATCCAGCCCACACCATGCGGGGCATGGGCGGGCTGAACTGTTGAAACCAGTGTAGCAAATACCAGCGCATAGAATGGTCGGGTGCCTGCAGCAAAAGCCCCCGCCGAGACCGCCGCGATCATGTGGAAGCCGATCCTGATCCGCGCGCTGATCGCGGCGATCTTCGGCCTGACCACCGTCTTCCTCCAGGATCCCGGCCTGCCCGTATTGAAGTACGGCCTGGCGGCCTACTTCGTGTTCTCCGGGTCCGGCCTGTGGGAGTACCTGCGCCGGGACCCGGTGCCGGAGAAGATGCGCGGACCGCTCTCGATCGCCGCGGCGCTCTTCATGGTCGGTGCCATCGCCCTGCTGTTCGCCGGGACCGAGTTCGTCGCGGGGATCATCGCCGCCGTTGCCCTCATCGGCTCGGGTCTGGCCGAGTTGGTGGCGTGGCTGCAGTACCGCAAGGTCTTCGTGCCGGCCCGCGACCAGCTGTACACGGGCGCGGTAGGCGTGCTGTCCGGCGTCGGGTTGTTGCTCTTCCTCCACCTGGACGCACACGGTCTGCTCGGCATCGTGGGTGGCGGGGCCATCATCATCGCCGTGCTGCTCGCCATCTCCGGCTTCGGCTTCCGGCACGACGCCGGCCCGGCCGCGCTGGCCGCCCAGAAGGACGAGGGCCCGCGCGCCCCGCGCAGCTGACCGGATGCGCTCCGCGGAGCGGTCCTGCGGGGCAGACATTGGGGTCGGTCGGCCCCGTTCTCTACAACGCGTAGAATGAAAGGGTGCGTCTCGGCCCGAGGCCGACGCGTCACCACACTTTGAGCAGGTCAGGCCCCCGTTCTCTCGAATCCGGCCAGGCCACCCGCAGTACAGGAGATGGTCAGTGAGCACGCCCAGCGCCGGTCAGCAGCCCGAGACGCCCCGTCCCGGTGATGCCCGGCCGGGGCGCGCCCCGGGACAGGCTGCACGGACGCCGGCAGGGAAGCCGACAGCCGGACCTTCTGGGGCGTCGGCCGCGCAGCCTGCCGATCCGGCCCAGCAGAAGGCCGGGTTCCTGCAGTCCATCAAGGGGCCGCTGTGGTTCTCCTTCGTCCTGGCCCTGGTGGGCGGGGCGGTGGCCACGATGACCGCCTCCGGAGGCTCGGACAACCCGCTGCGGCTCGACCTCGGGTTGATCGCCTTCGGGATCTTCTTCATCGTCTCCCTCGTGGTCGTGGCGATGCTCCAGCTGGCCGCCAAGGACAACCCCAAGCACCTCTCCCAGGGCTCCGGCGTGCACCGCTCCTCCGAGGAGTTGCACCGGCAGTCCGTCGCCCGGCGCAAGGCCGAGGCCCAGCGCAAGCGGGAGGCGGCCGCGCAGGACGAGCAGGACGAGCAGCCGGGCGCCGGCGACGAGTCCGGCTCGGGTGACCAGCCCGGCCCCGGCGACGCGCAGAGGTCCTGAACGCTCAGTAGTGGAAGGTGTCCGAGGGCGCCGGGGCGTGATCGTCCTCGTCCTCGCGGATCCACTGCACCCCGAAGGCCTCGGCCAGTTCCAGGATCCGGTCCGCCCGGGCCTTGCGCGGCAGATCGGAGCCATTGCGGATGACCCCACCGTCCGCGGCGAAGTCGTCCAGGAACTCGTGTGCCCAGGTGATCTCGTCCTGGGACGGGCTCAGCCCCTCGTTGACCACCGCGCACTGCTCGGGCTGCAGGCAGATCTTCCCGGTCATGCCGAACTCCGCGGTGGTGGCGGCGGCCTCGGCCAATTTCACGCCCGTGGTGCCGACCGTCGGGCCGTCGATCGGGCCCGGCAGGCCGGTGGCCTTGGCGGCGATGGTGAACTGGCTGCGCGCGTAGGCCAGGGCCAGCGGCGACTCCCCGAATCCGGTGTCACGGCGGAAGTCGCCGATGCCGAAGGCCAGCCGGTACGTGCCCTTCGCCGCGGCGATCGAGTTGATGCGCTGCAGCCCTCGGGCCGTCTCCACCAATGCGACCACCGGGATGCCCGGTAGCCGGGCCGCAGTCTCGTTCACGTGGTCGGTGGATTCCACCATCGCCAGCACGACGCCGGCCAGGCCGCCCTCAGGGACCGGCCCACCCGAGGCGCGGGGCAGGGTGGCGGCCAGCGCCGCGACATCCTGCTCCCACCACTTGGAGCCGTAGCCGTTGAGGCGCACCCAGGCCGAGTGTCCGCCAGTGAGCCACTCCACGGCGTTCTCCCGCGCGGTGTCCTTGTCCTTGGGTGCCACCGCGTCCTCGATGTCCAGTACCACGATGTCCGCCGGGGAGTCCTCGGCGGCCGGGAACTTCTCAGGGTGGGCGGCGTTGACCAGCAACCACGAGCGGGCCAGGACCGGGTCGATCCTCTGGCCGGGGGCCGGGGTGAACTGGTGCGGGATGGCAGGAATCAGGGGAGTGGAGCTCACGGTGTCTTCCTCACGTGGACGGCGATCAGGGGCCAGAGCCACGGGTCCGGTCGGGGGACCGGCCAGCGGCGGGCGACAACGGTCGACGGGTGCGTCGGGCCTGGACGGCACCGTCCGGGTGAGACGGGATCGGTGTCCCGGGTGGGGACGTGACGAGCCTACTTCTTCTTCTTGCCCTTCTTGGACTTCTTCTTCCCGGGCTTGTCCTTCTTCTCCGGCGCGTCCTCCAACGAACCGTGCTCCGAGGAGATCTCGTCCGATTCGGCCTCATAGTCCGGGTCGCCGTGGTCGCCGTCCGGGAATTCCGCCGCACGGCGAGCACGGTAGGCCTTGACGTGGGCTCGGTTGGCGCAGTTGGCCTCATCGCAGAACTGCTTGGAACGGTTGCGAGTCAGGTCCACGAAGGCGTTGGTGCAGTCCTCTCCGGAGCAGGTCCGCAGCCGTGTCAGCTCGCCGGCCAGGGCCACCTCGGCCAGCGCCAGGGCCAGAGAGGTGGAGAGGGTCTTCTCCGGGACGTCACTGTCCTGCCCGGCAGCCAGGACCGCGGGCGTGCGGGCCGTGGCCGGTTCGGGTGCGAACACGTGCACGGGCCCCGCCGAGGCCAAAAGAAGGTTGACGCCCTCGAGGGCGGCACCGATGTCCAGGGCATGGGCGTCCTGCCAGATGCCCGCGACGGCGGCGCGCAGCTTGCGGACGGAGCGCAGGGTGGCGCTGGAGGGGTCGTCGTCGAAGTTCCAGCCGGGCAGGGCTGCGGGAAGCTCGGCCGGCTGGTCGAGCCGCTCGGGGAGGAGGCGACCGCCGCGGGGACCGGGGGCCGTGTTGGCAAGCGTCGCGGCCTGGGCCAGACGACTGGTGGTGGTTGCTGAGAACATAGTGCGTTTCGTCCTTTTGAGGCTGTCCGGAATTCGGGGATGAATACTTCGGACGGTGACAGCACTGTACGTCCGCTTGGGGGTGCTGATCAGGCGACTGGCCCTGAAACGGGTAGTGGACAGGAACTCAACAGATCGCATTCAGGGAAGACCACGTGCTCGGTGCGGACGACACATCCGGCCACAGCGCGCGGTGGGGCCTTGGAGCTGGGGTACTTTGTACAAAGTTTGACCTGCGCGCCGCCCGAGGACCATCTCGGGCCGCGGAGTCGGCATGTCCGGCACCGCCCACAGTCCAAGGAGTACTGCATGAGCACTGAACAGACCACGGCCACCACGAAGTCGGCCGGACACGTCATCGTCGACACCCTCGAGGCGCACGGCGTCAAGCGGATCTATTCCATCCCGGGTGAGAGCTACCTCGATGTGCTGGACGGTCTGCACCACTCCACCATCGAGAACGTCATCTGCCGCCACGAGGGCGGTGCCGCGTACATGGCCGAGGCCGACGGCAAGATGAACTCCGTTCCGGGCATTGCCATGGTGACACGCGGTCCCGGTGCCGCCAACGCGCATGTCGGCCTGCACACCGCCTGGCAGGACTCGACCGCGATGGTCCTGTTCGTGGGCCTGATCCCGTTCGAGCACCGCGGCAAGGAGGCCTTCCAGGAGTTCGACCCGCAGATGTGGTTCGAATCCGGCGCCAAGCGCGTGATGACCCTGGACCACGCCAGCCGTGCCTCCGAGATCGTGGCCGAGGCCATGTTCGCCGCCACGTCCGGCCGTCCCGGGCCGGTGATCGTGGGCCTGCATGAGGACATCATCAAGGAGCAGATCAGCCCCGAGCTGCACCCGAACATCCCGGTGGCCACCGGCGGTATGACCGTGGAGGACTGGAAGGCCCTGAACGAGGCACTGCAGGAGTCCGACAAGCCGCTGTTCATCACCGGCGGCAACGACTGGACCACCGAGGGGGCCGAGGCCCTGACGACCTGGCTCGAGGAGCACAACATCCCCGCTGCGGCCGAATGGCGCACCGAGGGCACCGTGCCGTTCACCTCCCCGTCCTATGTGGGCCCGATCGGCTACGGCCGTCCCAAGCCGACCTATGATCTGCTCGAGGAGACCGACCTCATCGTCTTCGTGGGCACCGTCCCCGGTGACGTGGTCACGGACGGCTTCACCATCCGTCAGAACTGGGACAGGAAGAATTTCCTCGTCACCATCGACCCCTCGCTGCGCGGCCGCTCCGGTCCCGTGTCCCACCAGATCGTGGCCAAGCCGGACGTGTTCGTGCGGGACCTCGTCCGCATGGACCTGGCCGTCAAGGACTCGTGGAAGGAATGGACCTCCCGGATGCGCGGCGAGCAGGAGAAGTTCGCCGCCCTGCCGTCCGCCGAGCCGGCCGAGGGCCAGGCCCGCATGGACACGCTCATGGCCAACCTGGTGCAGTCGCTGCCCGAGGACGCCATGATCACCCTGGGTGCCGGTGAGCACACCAACTGGGCCCACCGCTACTTCCCCACCAACTCCTATGCCGCCATGGTCTCGGCCCGCAACGGCTCCATGGGCTACTCGGTGCCGTCCGCCGTGGCCGCGTCCCTGAACTACCCGGGCCGCCGCGTGGTGACCATCGCCGGTGACGGCGAGTTCCTCATGAACGGTCAGGAACTGGCCACCGCCGCCCAGTACGGCGCCACCCCGCTGGTGGTCGTGATGGACAACCAGGAGTACGGCACGATCCGCACCCACCAGGAGCGGGACTACCCCAACCGGGTCTCCGGCACGCAGCTGAAGAACCCGGACTTCGCCAAGATGGCCGAGGCCTTCGGCGGCTTCGGCGTGCGCGTGGAGCAGGACGCCGACGTCCCGGCCGCCGTCGAGGCCGCCATCAAGGCGATCGACGAGGATGGCACGTTCGCGCTCATCCACCTGATCGTGGACCAGCGGGTCAAGGCCTACTGACCCGCTGCGCTGGACCCATCACGGAGGCCGCCCCCGAGGGGGCGGCCTTCAGTGCGTTCAGCTGGCTTCCGGGTACGGCGGATCCAGGCCGACCTGCCCGTCCACGGCCTCACGGATCAGGTCCGCATGGCCGAGATGCCTGGAGTACTCCTCGATGAGGTCGAAGAGGTTCCGGCGCAGCGAGACCTCAAGATCGACCTGATCGGACAGGGCGATCCGCTGATCCAGGCCGCCCCGGTCGAGGGCTGCCTCCAGCCGGCTCTGGGCCTGCGCCACCGCGGCGTCGTAGAGCGCATACAGCTGCTCGGGGGAGTCCTGCCCGGCGGAGGTGAAATCCCAGTCCTGCACCTCGTCCCACGGAGCGGAGGCCCAGGGCTCGCCGGGGCTGGAGCCGTCGATCTCCGGCCCGGCCTTCATCACCTCGACCCCCGCCAGATGCTTGATCAGACCACCCATGGTCAGGCGTGATGCGCCGATGGTCGTGGCGAGCCCCGCCACATCCAGGCCTCCGGTCTTCCATCGGAAAGTGACGCGCAGGCGCTCTAGGTGCGTGGGTCAGTAATCGTGGGGTCGATCTTTAAAACGCCGGCGGATTGACCGGGCTGTCTCCTGGCGGGCTGGGAGAATCGGGTGATGG
>NZ_JBFBLI010000011.1:0-125817 GCF_040702545.1 Citricoccus sp. NPDC079358 | reverse complement strand
GCTGCCGCCCCGGGTCAGTACTACCCCGTCCTCGCCGACCCTGACCCTTCACACTCCGCGGGTCATCAAATCACTACCGACCCACGCACCTAGGGGCTGACAACACGGCGCCTACAACAAGGGGCCTACAACAAGACCGTGGCGAAGGTGCCGGCCTGCTCGAACCCCACGGTTCGGTAGGTGCGCAGGGCGGCGGTGTTGAAGCTGTTGACGTAGAGGCTCACCAGGGGTGCCGTCTGGCGGGCGTACTCCGTCACGGCGGCCACGGACGGGGCGGCCAGGCCCTGTCCGCGCTGGCTCGGCTCCACCCACACCCCCTGGATCTGCGTACAGCTGGCGGAGACCACGCCGAGATCGGCCTTGAAGCGGACCCGGCCGGCGTCGTCGAGATCCACCAGGGACCAGCCGTTGCGGATCAGGTCCTCCACACGCAACCGGTACTGCACCGCCCCGTTCTGCAGGGGCGAGAACCCGAGTTCCTCCTCGAACATCGCCACGCAGGCGGGCAGCACCACCGGGAACTCCTCGGGGCGGGCCGGACGGACCCGGGGCGAGGGCTCCACCGCGGGGCGGCCGCGCAGGACCATGAGGGGCTGGTCGTCGCGGATCTGGCGGGCCCGTTGCGGCCCCCGGGACAGCTCGTCCCAGAGCGGAAGCACCGCCTCACGGGGGCCGTACACCGAGGCGAAGCGGCGGTGCAGGGCGGTCAGCGCCACCCCGAACAGGGCCCCGGCCTCGGCGGTCGCGCCGATGGGGACCACGTTGGCACCCACCCAGCAGGCGGCCTCCAGCTCGGCCGGGCGCCCGGCCGTCACGGGGGTCGCCTGCGTGAAGATGCCGAGGAAGAGAGGGCCCCCGGAGTGGGCCGGCGTGGCGTCGCGCCCCTTCTCGAGGATGGACTCCACGAAGCAATTCGCCACCGGGTCGACGGCGGCCAGGGCCGTGAGGGCCGTGGTGTCCGCGTGGTTCAGGACCCGGACGGCCCCGCCGGTGGCCCGGCGGACGACGTCGTCAGGAGACGGAGACCACGGGCGGGCCCTGGACAGGATTCTGACCATCAGTACCCTCGCTGCTTTCCTCCAGGCCGGACTCGGCCGCGATCCGGCGGGCCTCGAACAGCAGCGTCTCCACGATCTCGTCTTCCGGAACCGTCTTGACGACCTCGCCCTTGATGAAGATCTGGCCCTTGCCGTTGCCGGAGGCCACGCCGAGATCGGCCTCGCGGGCCTCGCCGGGCCCATTGACCACGCAGCCCATGACGGCCACGCGCAGCGGGACCGTCAGGTCCTTCAGGCCCTCCGTGACCTCTTCGGCCAGGGAGTACACGTCCACCTGGGCACGGCCGCAGGAGGGGCAGGAGACGATGTCCAATCGGCGCTCGCGCAGGTTCAGGGACTGCAGGATCTGCAGACCGACCTTGACCTCCTCGACCGGCGGGGCGGACAGGGAGACGCGGATCGTGTCCCCGATGCCCTTGCCGAGGAGGTAGCCGAAGGCGCTGGCGGACTTGATGGTGCCCTGGAAGGCGGGCCCGGCCTCGGTGACACCGAGGTGCAGCGGCCAGTCGCCCTGTTCGGCCAGCAGCTCGTAGGCGCGGGCCATGATCACCGGGTCGTTGTGCTTGACCGAGATCTTGAAGTCGCGGAAACCGTGCTCCTCGAACAGGGAGGCCTCCCACACGGCGGACTCGACGAGCGCCTCCGGGGTGGCCTTGCCGTACTTCTTGAGCAGGTCGGGGTGCAGCGAACCCGCGTTGACACCGATCCGGATGGAGGTGCCGTGGTCCGAGGCGGCCTGGGCGATCTCCTTGACCTGATCGTCGAACTTCCGGATGTTGCCGGGGTTCACGCGCACGGCACCACAGCCGGCCTCGATCGCGGCGAACACGTACTTCGGCTGGAAGTGGATGTCCGCGATCACCGGGATGGTGGACTGCTGCGCGATCACCGAGAGCGCCTCGGCGTCTTTGTCCGTGGGGCAGGCCACCCGGACGATGTCGCAGCCAGCCGCGGTGAGCTCGGCGATCTGCTGGAGGGTGGCGCCGATGTCGTGCGTCTTCGTGGTGGTCATCGTCTGCACCGAGACCTGGTGGTCCGAGCCCACCCCCACTCGGCCCACCTGCAACTGCCTCGTCTTGCGGCGAGGTGCCAGGACGGGCGGTGGTGCGGCGGGCATGCCAAGACTGACGGGCACTGACGACTCCTGTGGGGCTGATCGGGGTACGGGGGTTCCGTTCGCCCCAGTCTACTGGTACGAGACGAACCAGGGCTGGGGTGAGACCTCCGTCATGGTCCGCTCCGGGGTGAAGGTCGGCGAGTCCTCGTCGATGAAGTTCTTCCACCCCAGGCGCATCCCGGACGGCAGGTCCTTCTTCAGCGAACGCCACGTCCCCTGCTTTTGTTCCGCGGACCCGTTGCCGTCCGCATGCACCATGAGCACCAGTCCGTCCCGGGCCTGCACGTCCTGCCGGTCCGGGATCATCCGGGCCTGGAACTGATGCAGGATCACGAGCTTCTCCGGCAGATCGTGCTCGGCCACGAGTTCCGCGAGCCAGGCGGTGGTCTCGTTGACCTCGGCGGCGGAGACCTGCCCGATCTGCTCCATGTGCTGCTGGCCGGGCTGTAGCCGCCATTCCGGGTCCAGCGCCAGCCCCACGTGCGGCTGCAGCAGCAGTTCCTCGAAGGCCTGCGCCTGAGTGGTGAAGTCCTGGTTTCCGGGTTGCAGGTCCAGGACCACGTAGGTGTCCGCCTGTCCGGCGGCCTCCACCCAGTCGGTGAGCTGGTCCCGGTCCACGTAGGAGGTGTAGTCCCCCGTGGGGCCCGGGGACGAGGTCGCCACGGTGGAGATGATCTCGAAGGCCGGGATCACCGGCTCCTCGCTGAACGGCTGGTAGTCCGCTGCCAGAGCGGCAGCCCGCTCCAGGGCCGCATCCACGTCCTGCTCCCCGAGCAGGCCCAGGGAGCCGGCCCCGGGCGTGCCGTACAGCGCCACCATGCGGCGGCCCGGGAACAGGGTGGTCCCCCCGCCGGGAAGCTCCGGCGTCGGCGTCGGGGTGGGCGTGGGGCTCGGGGTCGGAGTGCCCGACGACGGCGCCGCACCCGCGCCGGTGGACCCACCTGCACCCGGCTCCGGGGTGGGGGTGCAGGCGGTCAGGACCGCGGCGGCGCCGGCGGCGGTGATTCCGGCCAGGGAGGTCAGGACGCGGCGGCGTTCGATACTCAGGCCCCGTCCCCGCGGAGGGCGGCCGCCTGGTCACCGACAGCACACGACCATTCGTGGACCTCGGTGGAAGCGATCAGGCCGTGCTTCTGGAAGGGGTCGCCGGCCAGCAGGTCCCGGACGCTCTCACCCGTCTCGGACTTGACGAGCAGCAGGGCCGCCGTCGGATCGTCCACATAGGCGCCCGCGGCCACCATGGCCGGGCCCAGGGAGCCCAGGAAGTCACGGTGGGCGGCGCGGTGCACGTCGCGCTGGTCACCGAGCCCGGGGACGTAGTGGTACTGGACGGCGAAGATCTTCTGTGGTTCAGACATGGGGCCAGCCTAAGTCAGAAGATCCGGATGGGATCCACGATGTCCGCCACGATCAGCAACAGGCCCATCCCGAGCAGGGCGATCCCGACCACGTAGGTCAGCGGCAAGAGTTTGGCGATGTCGAAGGCCCCGGGATCCCGGCGCCGGGTCAGCTTGGCCCACCCGCGGCGCAGCGCCTCCCAGAGCGCCCCGGCCACGTGACCGCCGTCCAGGGGCAGCAGCGGGATGAGGTTGAACACCATCAATGCCACGTTGACCCCGGCCACCAGGGAGAGCAGCAGGGAGGCCTTGTCCGCCAGCGGCACGTCCTCCAGGGCGGCCGCCTCACCGGCGATGCGGCCCACGCCCACCACGGACATCGGCCCGTTGGGATCACGCTCCTCCGGACCGAAGACGGCCACGGCCGTCTCCCAGAGCTTCACCGGCAGCACCACCACGACGTCGGCGGTCGCCTTCAGCTGCTGCCCCATCACCGGGAAGGTCTCGGTGATCGGCTGCGGCACGTTCTGGACCTCGGAGCCCATTCCGACGAAGCCGACCTCCTCCGTCCGGGTACTGCCGTCCGGATTAGCCTGTGCACGGCCGCTGGAATCGGCGACCGGCCGCTCGGTCAGCTTCGGGGTGATGGTCCCGGACTGCTCGGCCCCGTCACGGTCCCAGGTGATGGCCGTGGGCTCACCGGCCCGCTCGCGGATGGCGGAGGACAGCTCATCCCAGTCGTCCACGGGGCGGCCGTTGAAGGCGGTGATGGTGTCCCCGGGCTCCAGCCCGGCCTCGAAGGCCGGCGCGGCCGGGTCGCCGGGCTGGCAGGTCTCCGTGGCCCCCGGCCCGGCTGCCTCGCCGGCGGCCCGCTCCTGCTGGACGGCGGCCGGCAGCACGCACTTGAACACCTCGGAGACCGTGGTCGTGGCGGTGGCCACGCCCGTGGTGGTCACGAGGATGGCGGTCAGGGCGAAGGCGATGACCAGGTTCATGAACGGCCCGCCGAGCATGATGACGATCCGCTTCCACACCGGCAGCGAGATGAACGTGCGCTTCTCGTCCCCCGGCCGCAGTTCCTCGGCGGACATCTGACGGGCGTCGGTGGCCATCTGCTGG
The DNA here is from genome assembly GCF_040702545.1 of Citricoccus sp. NPDC079358. Taxonomy (NCBI): domain Bacteria; kingdom Bacillati; phylum Actinomycetota; class Actinomycetes; order Micrococcales; family Micrococcaceae; genus Citricoccus; species Citricoccus sp. NPDC079358. The sequence continues at coordinate 121,186 of NZ_JBFBLI010000011.1, read as the reverse complement.
AACAGGCCGGTACTGGCACTGCGCGGCCGTTCGCCCTGTTCCGGGTGCTCCGGAGGGTACATCCCGACCATGGAGACGTAGCCGCCCAACGGGATGGCCTTCACCCCGTACTCGGTCTCCCCCTTCGTGCGGGAGAACACGGTGGGGCCGAAGCCGACCATGTACTGCGTGACGCGGACGCCGAAGAGCTTGGCGGGCACCAGGTGCCCGACCTCGTGCAGGGCGATCGACACGGCGATGCCGACGGCCACGGCGAGGACGCCGATGATGAACCAGAGGATTTCCACCGTCACCACCGGGCCTGTGCTGTGGTGCGGGCCCACTGCTCGGCGGCCGCGAGCGCCTCGACGCTCAGGTCCTGGCCGGCCAGCACGACGTCCGGGTCATAGTCCCCCACGACGGCGCGAACAGTGTCCACGATCCCGGTGAAGCCGATCCGGCCGGCGTGGAAGGCCTCCACGGCCTCCTCGTTCGCGGCGTTGTAGACGGCCATGTGCGTGGCGGAGGCACCGGCCGCCTCCTTGGCGAGCCGCACCGCGGGGAAGGCGTCCTCGTCCAGGGGTTCGAAGGTCCAGGTGGCGGCCCGCGTCCAGTCCAGGCCGGGGGCGGAGCCGGGGACGCGGTGGGGCCAGCCGATGCCGAGGGCGATCGGCAGGCGCATGTCCGGCGGGGAGGCCTGGGCGATCGTGGAGCCGTCGGTGAACTCCACCATCGAGTGGACGATCGACTGCGGGTGGACGACCACGTCGATCCGGTCCAGCGGAAGGTCGAAGAGCAGGTGGGCCTCGATCACCTCGAGGGCCTTGTTCACCATGGAGGCCGAGTTGGTGGTGACGACCTTGCCCATGTCCCAGGTGGGGTGGGCCAAAGCCTCGGCCGGAGTGACCCCGGCGAACTGGTCCCGGGTCCGGCCGCGGAACGGTCCTCCGGAGGCGGTGACCACCAGGCGCCGGACCTCCTCGGCGGCCCCGGAGCGCAGGGCCTGGGCCAGGGCGGAGTGCTCGGAGTCGACCGGAAGGAGCTGACCCGGGGCGGCGGCCTGCTTGACGAGGGCCCCGCCGACGATGAGGGATTCCTTGTTGGCCAGCGCGAGCAGATGGCCGGCGTGCAGCGCCGCGAGCGTGGGGGCCAGGCCGATGGACCCGGTGATGCCGTTGAGCACGACGTCGGCGCCCTCCCAGGCGGCGACCTCGGCCGCCGCGGTGGGCCCGGAGAACAACTCCGGGGAGGGCGCGGGCACCCCGGCCTGCTGGGCCGCGGCGGCGATGGCCTCGCCGAGCTCCCCCGTGGTGGCGGTGGCACTGCCGACCGCGCCGGCGCCCGTCTCCACGGCCTGGCGGGCCAGGAGGGCGGTGTTGGACCCGCCGGACAGACCGGCGACGGTGAAACGCTCCGGGGCAGCGGTGATGACCTCGAGTCCCTGGGTCCCGATCGAGCCGGTGGAACCGATCAGGGTGACGCGGCGGATGCGGGTGGGGCCGGCGTCGGGCAAGTACAGCGGTTCGGAAGTCACCGCTCCATTATGGCTGGACGAACTGGGAGGTCACTGCACCCCGGTGAGTCTTAAAGCCTGTGCGGGCAGAGATCGACGGTACGACGCGTACCGTCGATCTCTGCCCGCACCACGCTGGGGGTCAAGGACCGGGAAGGTCCCGGGTGGGGCTAGTGGTCCACCGCCTTCTCGGCGCCGATGCCGGTCAGGGAACGCACCTCCATCTCGGCCTGCTTCTCCGGGTTCTCAGTGCGCTTGTCCAGCTTGGAGCCGATGAATCCGAGGAGGAAGGCGAGCGGGATGGAGACGATGCCCGGGTTCTTCAGCGGGAACCAGGCGAAGTCGGCGCCGACGATCATGGACGTCTCCGTGCCGGACATCACCGGGGAGAAGACGATCAGCAGGATGGCGGCACCCAGGCCGCCGTACATCGACCACAGGGCGCCCTGGGTGGTGAAGCCCTTCCAGAACAGCGAGTACAGGATGGTGGGCAGGTTGGCGGACGCGGCGACCGCGAAGGCGAGTGCCACCAGGAAGGCCACATTCTGCCCCTGGGCACCGATGCCACCGATGATGGCCAGGACGCCAATGACCACCACGGTGCGGCGGGCGATCTTGACCTCCTTCTCCGGAGTGGTCTTGCCCTTGGCCAGGACGTTCGCGTAGATGTCGTGGGCGAACGACGCGGCCGCGGTGATCGTCAGGCCGGCCACCACCGCCAGGATGGTCGCGAAGGCGACGGCGGAGATCAGGCCCAGCAGCAGCGGTCCACCGAGTTCGAACGCCAGCAGTGGTGCCGCCGAGTTCACGCCACCCGGCGCGTTCTCGATCCGCTCCGGGCCGATGAGGGCACCGGCGCCGTAGCCCAGCACCAGGGTGAACAGGTAGAAGGCGCCGATCAGCACGATCGCCCAGACCACGGACTTGCGGGCCTCCTTGGCGGTCGGCACCGTGTAGAAGCGCATCAGCACATGGGGCAGGCCGGCGGTACCGAGCACGAGGGCCAGACCCAGGGACAGGAAGTCGAGCTTGGTGACCTCGCTGATGCCGTACTGCAGGCCCGGGTCGAGGATGGCCTCGCCCTCCGGGCTGAGCTCCACGGCCGCACCGAGCAGGGCGGAGAAGTTGAAGCCGAACAGCGCCAAGACCCAGATGGTCATGATGAAGGCACCGGCGATCAGCAGGCAGGCCTTGATGATCTGGACCCAGGTGGTGCCCTTCATGCCGCCCACGAGCACGTAGACGATCATCAGTGCGCCCACGATCGCGATGACCACGGACTGGCCCAGCCGCTCGTCGATGCCCAGCAGCAGGGAGACGAGCGCTCCGGCGCCGGCCATCTGGGCCAGCAGGTAGAAGAGGCAGACCATCAGGGTGGCGAGCGCCGCCGCGATGCGGACCGGCCGCTGCCGGAGGCGGAAGGACAGCACGTCGGCCATGGTGAACTTGCCGGTGTTGCGCAGCAATTCGGCCACCAGGAGCAACGCCACGAGCCAGGCCACGAGGAAGCCGATCGAGTAGAGGAAGCCGTCATAGCCGTTGATGGCGATGGCTCCCACGATGCCGAGGAAGGACGCGGCCGAGAGGTAGTCTCCGGCGATCGCGGTGCCGTTCTGGGTGCCGGTGAACGACCGGCCGCCGGCGTAATAGTCGGCCGCGGTCTTGGTGTTCTTGGAGGCCCGCAGGACGATGATGAGGGTGATCGCGACGAAGAGGCCGAAGATCAGGATGTTGAGCCACGGCTCGCCGACGTTGGTGCCCTCGGCGCTGGCAGTCAGGATGGGAAGGGTATTCACTTCTGGCCTCCGTCGGTCGGCTCATCGATCGGTGCGCCGGAACCGGAGAGGCTCTGGTTGGCGATGCTCGGGTCCAGAGCTTCGAGCTCCTCGCGGATGGCCGTGGACTTGGGGTCCAGCTTCTTGTTGGAGAAGGCCACATAGAGTCCGGTGATGACGAAGGTCGAGACGAATTGCAGGAGTCCGATCACCAGGCCCAGATTGATGTTGCCGAGGACTCTGATGGACATGAACTCCGGGGCGTAGGCCGCGAGGATCACGTACAGGAAGTACCAGACGATGAAGACCACGGTCCACGGGAAGACGAAGCTGCGATGGGTGCTCCGCAGCTCCTGGAACTGTGGCGACGCCTGAACGGCGCGGAAATCGACGTGACCGTTGTCGGCCAGGTCCGGGTGTGGTGTTGAAGACACGTATCCCCCAGTCAGTGTGGTGCCCGCAGGCTACCGGCGAGTATGACCCGGCCATCCTAAGCGCTCAGTGATACAGATCACAGCCTTTCGGGCAAATCCGGCACCGGTGTCGCACGAGGTCAGAGCCCGAGTGAGCGCGCGATCAGCATGAGCTGGACCTCGGTGGTGCCCTCGCCGATCTCCAGGATCTTCGAGTCGCGGTAGTGGCGCGCCACCAAGGACTCGTTCATGAACCCGTAGCCGCCGAACACCTGCGTGGCATCTCTCGCATTGTCCATGGCCGCCTCTCCGGCGACCAGCTTGGCGATGGCTGCCTCCGTCTTGAACGGCTTGCCCGCCAGCATCTTGGCCGCCGCCTCGTAGTACGCCAACCGAGCCGAGTGGGCCCGCGCCTGCATCCGGGCGATCTTGAAGGACACGGCCTGGTTCTTGCCGATGGCCTGCCCGAAGGCGGTCCTCGTCTTCGCATAGGCAATCGATTCGTCCACGCACCCCTGGGCCGCCCCCGTGGACAGGGCGGCAATGGCGATGCGCCCCTCGTCCAGGATCGAGAGGAAATTGGCGTAGCCACGGCCCCGTTCGCCCAGGAGGTTGGCCTCCGGCACCTCGACTCCGTCGAAGAACAGCGGGTGGGTGTCCGAGGAGTTCCAGCCCATCTTGTCGTAGGCACCGCCCACGGTGAACCCGGCCGTGCCGGAGGGCACCAGGAGGGTGGAGATCTCCTTGCCCGGACTGCCGTCCGGCCCCTTCCTCGCCTCGTTGGCGCCGGTCACCGCCGTGACGGTGACGAGCCGGGTGATGTCCGTGCCGGAGTTGGTGATGAACTCCTTGGCCCCGTTCACGGTCCACGTGCCGTCGGCCAGGGTCGCCGTGGTCTGGGTCCCCCCGGCATCCGACCCGCCGTTGGGTTCGGTCAGCCCGAAGCCGGCCAGGGCACGGGCGCTCACGAGGTCCGGAAGCCACGCGTCCTTCTGCTCGGCGGTACCGAAGCGGTACACCGGCATGGCCCCCAGGGACACCCCCGCCTCCAGGGTGATGGCGACGGACTGGTTCACCCGTCCCAACTCCTCCAGGGCCAGGGCCAGCGCGAAGTAGTCACCGCCCATGCCGCCGTACTCCTCCGGGAACGGCAGGCCGAACAAGCCCATCTCCCCCATCTGACGCACGATCTCGTAGGGGAACGCGTGACGGGCATCCAAATCCGCGGAGACCGGCGCCACCACCTCGTCGGCGAAGTCCCGGACCGTGCCGACCAGGTCCCGGTAGTCCTCGTCGAGTTCCGGTCCGGCCAGACCGGCGGCGTGCTGGGTGGAGCTCATGGCGTGTCCCATCTGAGTAAATCGTGATTAACTGAAACAATGATGTGATCGTAGACACCGCGGCGCCCGCTGTCCACCGCCGGGCGGCCCGGCCCCACCCGGCCGGACTCGAGACCGCCCCGGTACCACCGCCAGCCCCTCCCACCGACATCGCCAGGACGCCATGACCTCCGAACAGACCGCCCGTGCCGCCGCCAAGGCCGATCGCCGGCAATCCCTGCTGGCGGCCGCCGCCCGGTTGTTCGCCGACCGGGGCTTCACCTCGGTCCGGCTCGAAGACCTCGGTGCGGCCTGTGGTGTCAGCGGCCCGGCGGTGTACCGGCATTTCCCGGGTAAGACCGCCGTCCTCGGCGAGCTGCTGCTCCAGGTCAGCCAGGACCTGCTGGACGGTGCCCACCGGGTGGCCGGCAGCGAGGACGGAGCCCAAGCGGCCCTGACCGCCCTCGTGCGCTTTCAGACGGACTTCGCCCTGTCCCATCGTGACGTGATCGCCGTGCAGGGCCGGGAGATGCGCCATCTCGAGCCGGACGTGCGAGCCGAGGTGGTCCGGCTTCAGCGGGACTACATCGAGGTCTGGGCGGGCCAGCTGGAATTGCTGCACCCGGACGAGGACCACGGCACCGCGGTCTTCCGCACCCAGGCGGCCCTCGGGCTCGTGAACTCCACCCCGCATTCGGTGCGCCGTTCCCCCTCGGAGCAGCGGGGACGGCGCACCCTGCTGGAGGGGATGGCCCTGTCCGCGCTCCTGGCTGGATCCGAGGCCCGCTAGTATTCCGCGTACAGTGTGAGCGAGGGCCACCGTGGTTCAGGCCCCACCCCGTGACGAGGAGGTCACCATTTCCGTGCAACTTCGTGAAGTCCGGTCCGAGGACCTGGACTACTTCTTTGAGCACCAGCAGGATCCCGAGGCCAACCTGATGGCCGCTTTCGCCCCGCGCAGTCCCCAGGACCGCGGCGTGTTCGACTACCACTGGTCCCGGTTGCTCGAGGACCCCGCCACGAAGGTCCGGACCATCGAGCAGGACGGCCAGGTCGCCGGGGCCGTGGTGGTCTCCGGCATCGGCGAGGAGCCGGAACTCTCCTTCTGGACCGCCCGTGAGTACTGGGGCCAGGGCATCACCACCTCCGCGGTGGACGCCCTGCTGGAGGCCTTCACGGACCGCCCCCTGCGGGCGCACGTGCCGGCGGACAACATCGGCTCGCAGAAGATCCTCACCCGCCGCGGCTTCTCCGTGGTCGGCGAGGACAAGAACTTCTCCAACGCGCGGTCCGAGGTGGTCACCGAGCTCATCATGCAGCTCGGCTGACCACCTCGGCTGTCCCGCTCTAGAACAGCGCCAGTGCCAGGCCCGGACGGGCCAGCACCGCGCCGACGTCGGCCAGGAACCGCGAGCCCTGCTCGCCGTCCACCAGCCGGTGGTCGAAGGACAGGGACAGCGTCATCACCTGGCGCAGCGCGATCTCACCCCGGTACTCCCACGGCATCCGCCGGACCTGCCCGATGGCCAGGATGCCGGCCTCCCCCGGATTGATGATGGGGGTGCCGGCATCGACGCCGAAGACCCCCACATTCGTCAGGGTGAAGGTACCGCCAGAGAGCTGTCCCGGCGTCAGCTTCCCCTCCCGCGCCACCGCCGTCAGCTCGGTCAGCCGGATCGCCAGCGAGCGCAGATCCAGGGCCTGGGCGTCCTGGAGGTTCGGCACCATGAGTCCCCGCGGAGTGGCCGCGGCGATGCCCAGGTTCACATAGTTCTGCCGGATGATCCGCCCACCCTCCCCGTCCCACCGGGCATTGAGTTCGGGCGTGCGCTCCAGCGCCAGGCAGGCCGCCCGGGCCACCAGGGTGAGCGGGGTGAGCTTCAGCTCCCGGAAGTCCCGCCGCTGCCTCAGTTCCTGCAGTAGGTCGACGGATTCGGTGACGTCCACGGTGAGGAACTCCGTCACGTGCGGCGCCGTGAACGCGCTGGCCGTCATGGCGGCGGCGGTGGCCTTGCGGACCGAGCGGATCGGCTCCTCTTCCGTGCGGGGCCGGCCGCCGAGGGTGCGGACACCACCGGCCGCTGCCTCGGCGGCGGTCTCCGGTCCGGCCTCGGCCAGGGCGTCCGCCCCGGACGGACCGCCCGACGCCGGCCGCGCACCGTCCGCGGCGGCCGTGACATCCTCGCGCGTCACCACACCCCCTGCTCCGCTGCCCGTGAGCACGGCGAGGTCCACCCCGAGGTCGCGGGCGAGCTTGCGGACCGGCGGGGTGGAACGCGGGCGCTCGAACGTGAGTGGTGCCGTCGCGCCGGCCGGCACGGGACTGGGCACCGGCTCGCGCACCGACGATGGCGAGCCGGACGGCTGGGCTGCCGGCGCCGGATCCGGCGCCGCGGGCCGCCCCGCCCGGGCGCGACGGGCGGGGCGCCCGGCCCCCTCCACGGCCGCGCCGTAGCCGACCAGCGTCGGCACCCGGCCGTCGGGCAGGGACGAGGAGCCGGCGTCGGGCCCCGGGGTGCTGTCGGTCTTGTCAGGTTCCGCGCCGGGCAGGTCGAAGGAGATGATGGGGGCACCGACCTGGATGACGGCCCCGGGATCCCCGTGCAGTGCGGCGATGGTGCCGTCGAAGGGGCTGGAGAGCTCGACGACCGCCTTGGCGGTCTCCACCTCCGCGAGCACGTCGTTCACCGCCACCGTGTCACCGACGGCGATCTTCCAGGTGAGCAGCTCGGACTCGGTCAGGCCCTCGCCGAGATCGGGCAGGTTGAAGACCTTGAGCATGTCAGGCTCCTGTCGTGGGGTCGGACGTGGAACCCAGGGGCACGGGCGCCGCGAAGGGGTCCAGGGAGTCGAGCGAGTGCGGGCGGCCCAGGGCCCGGTCCACGCCGTCGAGGATGCGGTCCAGGTCCGGCACGTGGTGATGCTCGAGTTTGGCTGGCGGGTACGGGATGTCGAATCCGGTGACCCGCACCGGCGCGTGCTCCAGCCAGTGGAAGCAGCGCTCGGTCACCGTGGCCGCGATCTCGGCGCCCAGCCCCCCGGTGCGGGAGGCCTCATGGGCGATCACGAGCCGTCCGGTCTTGCGCACGGAGGATTCGATGAGCCCGAAGTCGATCGGGGACAGCGACCTCAAGTCGATCACCTCGAGGGAGGCCCCGTCCGCGGCCTCCGCCGCCTGCAGACACGTCTTCACCAGCGGACCGTAGGTCACCAGGGTGACGTCGGATCCCTCGGTGGCCAGGGCGGCCGGACCCATCGGACGCAACGGCGCCGCCAGATCCACGGGGGCCTTGTCATGGTAGCGGCGCTTCGGCTCCAGGTAGACCACCGGGTCGTTGCTGGCCACGGCCGCGCGGATCAGATCGAACCCCTCCTGCGGCGTGGATGGCGAGACGACCCGCAGCCCGGCCGTGTGCACGAAGTAGGCCTCCGGCGACTCCGAGTGGTGCTCCGGCGAGCCGATGCCGCCGCCGAACGGGATGCGGATGGTGATGGGCATGGTCACGGCCCCGTGGGTGCGGTGGAAGAGCTTGGCGACCTGGGAGACGATCTGGTCGAAGGACGGGTAGACGAACCCGTCGAACTGGATCTCCACGACGGGACGGTAACCCCGGTAGGCCAGGCCGACGGCGGTGCCCATGATGCCGGACTCGGCCAGGGGCGTGTCCACCACGCGGTCCTCGCCGAACTCGTCCTGCAGGCCGTCGGTGATGCGGAAGACACCGCCGAGCCGGCCGATGTCCTCGCCCATGAGCAGGACGCGCGGATCCTCGGCCAGGGCCGCACGCAGGCCGGCGTTGATGGCCTTGCCGAAGGTGAGGGTCTCAGCAGCGGTGCCGGTCATCGCGCACCCGCTTCCAGCTGCGGCCCGTCGAACTGCTCCAGGTAGAGGCGGTAGTGCTCTCGTTGACGCTCCAGCTCGTGGTGTGGCTCCGCGTACACGTGGTCGAACAGCTCGGCCGGCTCCGGATCGGTCAGGGCGGCGACGCCGGCCCGCAGCTCGGCGGCCATGGCATCCGCCGCGGCGGTGGAGTCGGCCCTGACGGCCTCGAGGTCCTCCCCCAGCTCGGCCAGGTGCTTCTCGAGCCGGTCGATGGGGTCCTTGGCACGCCACGCCTCCACCTCCGCGGCGTCCCGGTAACGGGTCGGATCGTCCGCGGTGGTGTGTGGACCCATGCGGTAGGTCACCGCCTCGATGAAGGTCGGACCGCCTCCGTTGCGGGCCCGCTCGAGGGCGCGGCGGGTGGCGGCCATGACGGCGAGGACATCGTTGCCGTCCACGCGCATGGCGGGGATGCCGAAGCCCCAGGGGCGGTCGGCGATGTGGCGTTTGGCCTGCAGGCCGACCGGCTCGGAGATCGCCCAGTGGTTGTTCTGGCAGAAGAACACCACGGGGGCGTGGAAGCTGGCGGCGAAGACCATGGCCTCATTGACGTCGCCCTGACTGGTGGCACCGTCGCCGAAGTAGCCGATGGCCGCCGCGTCCGTGCCGTCCCGGGTGATGCCCATGGCGTAGCCGACGGCATGCAGTGCCTGCGCGCCGATGATGATCTGCTGGGCGGCGAAGTTGTGGTCCTGGGGCTTCCAGCCGGCGAACGTGGCACCACGCCACAGGCGGACCAGGCCCAGCGGATCGATGCCCCGCAGGTAGGCCACGCCGTTCTCGCGGTAGGAGGGGAAGACGTAGTCGTCGTGCTGCAGGGCCACGGCCGAACCGGCCTGAGCGGCCTCCTGCCCCAGCAGCGGGGGCCAGAGGGCGAGTTCTCCCTGGCGCTGGAGGTGTGTGCACTCCGTGTCGATCCGGCGGATGAGGGTCATGTCCCGGTGCAGGGAGGTCAGCATAGCCGGGGTGACGTCCTCGAGCCAGGGGTCAAGGTCGTGGTCCGGACGGCGATGGCCCTCCGGGCTGAGGACCTGGAGCAGGTCGGGTTCGGGGACGTGGGGCATGCCGGTGGATGGGGGAATCAGGCTGGTGGATCCCATGGTGACCTCCTCGTTCAGGCCCGCACCGGGTGGGTGCCGTGCCATTGCCGTGGACGCGGTCAGGGTGTCGACCGCTCTCCTGTGATGCTAGTCACAGCGACAGCGCTGCACAAGGTACGCTGTTCGCACTGGGCATCATGCCCAACGACCGCGCGAGACCCCCTCGGGAAAGCGAGCATCATGCGCACCTTGGACACCACCGACCTGAGACTCCTGGTGGAGCTCTCGAAGACACCGGATGCCACCACGGTGGCCCTCGCCCAGGCCCTCTCCCTGTCCCGCAACACGGTCCAGGCACGGCTGGTCCGGCTCACGGAGGAGGGGGTGTTCCTGCCTTTCGAACGCCGGATCAGCATGGACGCCCTCGGGCACCCGCTGACGGCGTTCGTGCAGATCCACGTCCATCAGCAGCAACTCACCGAGATCACCGCGGCCCTCCACGGGATTCCCGAGGTGGTCCAGGCCCACGGCCTGACCGGCTCGGCGGATGTCCTGGCCCGCGTCGCGGCCCGGAACGCGGAGGACCTGTTCAGGATCCACTCGCGGATCCTGCAGATCGACGGGGTGGACCGCGCGGACACGTCCCTGGCCATGACCGAGCTGATCGCCTGGCGCACGGTGCCGCTCGTCGAGTCACTCCTGGGTGGCGGCGAGTCAGACCGCTGACGTCCCGCGCGCTGGTCGCAGTGGTGGCGGTGGCTGGCCGGACCGGCCTGAGCGGTAGGGGTGACCGGGCTGGCCGGTGGGGTCAGTCGAGGATGGACAGCACGTCGATGACGGCGTCGAGGAATGCGTCCACCTGCGCCTCGTCATAGCCTTCGACGCCGGGAGCGGCCGCGAACACCGCCCTGCGCACGTGGTCGGCACCCAGGTCGGCACCTTTTCCGCGATCGTCGAAGCGAGCGGAGAGGCGGTGGCACAGGGCATCCACGTCGGCGCGGTCGTAGCCGCCGTCCCGATCCTGGGCCGGGCGGCGGAATTTCTCGCCGTCGGGGCGGTCGAGACGCCCCCGGAGGACGTCGATGGAGGCGTGGACCCGGCTCGTCCAGGCGTCCTCCCCCTCGACCTCGATACGCCGTTCGCGTTCGGACCGGGCGAGAGCGTCCTCGAGCCGGTCCAGGACATCGTCGACCTGGTCGGCCTGGTAGCCGCCCTTGACCGCATCGAACGTGATGTGGCGGATGTCAGCGGAGCGCAGGTCTCCACCGCCCTCATAGGCGACTCGGGCCCGGGCCAGGAACCGGTCCACCTGCTTGCGGTGGTAACCGAAGGTGTGGCGGTCCGCGAGGTCAAACGGTGGGCGGTCAGCCGACCGCATCACCTGCTGCTGGAGTCCTTCGGAGTCCTGCCGCGTGCCGTGGTCCATCGAGAAGGCTCCTTCGGAAGAGTGTGGGGTCCGCCAACGTGTCCATCGTAGCCAGCGGAACCGGCAGATCCCGTGAGGCCGCCGGGGTGTCAGGCCACCCCGCACTCCCCAGCACGCCGCTCTCAGACGAAGGGCAGCGCGAAGACCATGTAGGCGACCGGGGCGGAGAACACGAGCGAGTCCAGCCGGTCCATGGCGCCGCCGTGGCCGGGCAGCATCGAACCCATGTCCTTGATGTTCAGCTCGCGCTTGATCATGGACTCGGCGAAGTCGCCCGCCGTCGCCGACGCGACGGTCAGGAGGCCGAGCAGACTGCCGACCCACCACGGGTGGTCCAGGAGCAGGTGGACCGCGGCCGTGCCCACGACCACGGAGCCGGCCACCGATCCGGCGAACCCCTCCCAGGATTTCTTGGGACTGATCTTGGGTGCCATGGGGTGCTTGCCGAAGCTGGCGCCGACGATGTAGCCGAAGGTGTCATTGGAGACCACCATGAGCAGCATGCAGGCCACCATGAGGTTGCCCTGGTCCTGGCCCAGCAGGGCGACGGCGAAGGACAGCAGGAACGGCACCCAGAGAACGATGAAGGCGGAGGCCATCACGGACTCCCCCTGCGCGGGCAGGTCCTCGACCACCGCCCAGACCAGGACCAGCAGCAGCGTGCCCAGCAGCGCCAGCACCAGGGCTTCGACCCCGCCGGCAAAGGCGCCCAACGGCATCGCCACGGCGCCGGCCCAGAGCGGCACCCGGGGCACGTCCAGGCCGCGCCGTGAGATGGCCCGCGCGGTTTCCGTGACCCCCAGCAACAGCAGCGCGATGACAAGGATCGCCAGCACCACCGGAAGCCAGATCAGCCCGACGAGGGCACCACCGAGCAGCAGCAGGCCGACGGTGATGGCTGCCGGGAGGTTGCGGCCGGCCTTGGCCTGGCGAGCCCGGGCAGCCTCCTGCTCCCGCCGCTGCCGCCGGGTCACCGGTGGTTCCGGCTGTTCCGGCTGTTCCAGTGGAGGAACCGGCGGCAGGACCGGCTGCGCGGCAGCGGGTACGGAGGGATCAGTCATGGCGTGGTGGGGTGCTCAGACCTCGAGGAGTTCCGCTTCCTTGCGCTTGGCCATCTCGTCGATCTCGTCCGTGAACCGGCGGGTCATGGCGTCGAGTTCCTTCTCGGCACGGGTCCCCTCGTCCTCGCCGACGTCCCCGTCCTTGACCATCTTGTCCAGGGTCTCCTTGGCTTTGCGGCGGGTGTTGCGCAGGGAGACCTTGTGGTCCTCGGCCTTGGTCTTGATGAGTTTGACGTACTCCTTGCGGCGCTCCTCGGTCAGATCGGGCACGACCACGCGGATGACCTTGCCGTCGTTGGACGGGTTCGCGCCGATCTCGGAGTCCGAGAGGGCCTTCTCGATATTGCGCAGCGCGGACACGTCGAACGGCGTGATCAGCAGGGTGCGGGCATCGGTGGTGGTGAAGGAGGCGAGCTGCTGCAGCGGCGTGTAGGAGCCGTAGTAGTCCACCATGACCTTGGAGTAGAGCCCGGGGTTCGCCCGGCCGGTGCGGACCGAGCCGAAGTCCTCGCGGGTGGCCTCGATTGTCTTCTCCATCTGCTCGGTGGCAGCCTGAAGGGTTTCCTGCGTCACGTTGTCTCCTGGGTTCTGGTGCGGTTGTGATCAATCCTAGGACACCCGCTCGTGCGGTAGTCCCAGACGGGCGGTCCGGACGGACCGGCGGTGCAGGTCAGCGGGTGACCGTGGTGCCGATCCTCTCACCCAACAGGGCCTGGGTGACGTTGCCCTGGCCCTCCATGCCGAACACCATCATGGACAGGCCGTTGTCCTTGCACATGGTCATCGCGGTCTGGTCCATCACCCGGATGTCGTTCAACAGCGCCTCGTCATAGGTGAGGTGCTCGTACTTCTGTGCCGAGGGGTCCTTCTTCGGGTCTGCGGTGTAGACGCCGTCCACGCCGGACTTGGCCATCAGCACCTCGTCGGCGCCGATCTCCAGGGCACGCTGGGCGGCCACGGTGTCCGTGGAGAAGTACGGCAGACCGGTGCCGGCCCCGAAGATCACCACGCGGCCCTTCTGCATGTGACGGATCGCGCGGAGCGGGATGTACGGTTCGGCGACCTGTTCCATGTGGATGGCGGACTGCACCCGGGTGGACACCCCGGCCTGCTCCAGGAAGTCCTGCAGGGCCAGGCAGTTCATGACGGTGCCGAGCATGCCCATGTAGTCGGCACGCCGGCGGTCCATGCCGTTCTCGGAGAGCTCCGCCCCGCGGAAGAAGTTGCCGCCGCCGACGACGATGGCGATCTCGACCTCCCCGCGGGCATCGGCGATCTGCTCGGCCATGCCGCGCACCGTGTCCGGATCCACGCCGACCTTGCCGCCGCCGAAGACCTCACCGGAGAGCTTGAGCAGCACCCGGCGCTTCCCGGTCCGGCCGGGATTGCCGCGGGTGTCGCCGGCCTGGGCCTGCTGCAGGTCGCGGGATTCATTGAAGGACGTGGCGTCGCGGATGTCCGGGGTGGTTCGCTGGTCAGTGCTCTCCATGGGCTGGCCTCCTGGGCTCATCGGGGCTGGCGGTGGTGGCGGTGCACCACGTGAGGGTTGTTCGTCGGGCAGAGCAAAGGGGGTGGCCATCCATGTTGGATGACCACCCCCTTTTCAGACTCGTCCGCTGCGCGGTCGATCCGATCCTACCGCGTGGGCGGGGGCCCGCCGTGCGGGTCGGTCAGTTGCCGACGCGGAAGCGGGCGAAACCGGCGACGGCGGTGCCGGCGTCGGTCAGGACCTTGCCGACGGTCTGCTTCGGGTCCTTGGCGAACGGCTGGTCCACGAGCACGATCTCCTTGAAGAAGCCGGTCAGGCGGCCCTCGACGATCTTGGCCATGGCCTGCTCCGGCTTGCCCTCGGCGCGGGCCGTCTCATCCGCGATGCGACGCTCGTTCTCGACGGTCTCGGCCGGCACGTCCTCGCGGGACAGGTAGGTCGGCGCGAAGGCGGCGGTGTGCACGGCGACGTCGTGAGCGGCGGTCTGCGCGGCCTCGGAGTCAGCATCCACGGCCATCAGCACGCCCACCTGGGCGGGAAGGTCCTTGGAGGTCTTGTGCAGGTAGGCGTCCACGAAGGCACCTTCCACGCGGGCGATGCGTCGGACGACGACCTTCTCGCCGAGGACAGCGCCCTCGTCGACGACGTGCTCACCCAGGGTGCGACCGTTGAACTCGGAGGCCAGCAGGGTCTCGAGATCGGCTGCACCGGTGGAGACGGCCTGCTCGAGGACGACGTTGCCCAGCTCGATGAACTTCTCGTTCTTGGCAACAAAGTCGGTCTCGCAGTTGACCTCGATCATGACGCCAGTGCCGTCCTTGACGACGGCGGCGACCAGGCCCTCGACGGCCGCACGGCCCTCGCGCTTGGTGGCGCCCTTGAGGCCCTTCACGCGGATGATCTCGATCGCCTTCTCGCTGTCGCCGTTGGCCTCGTCGAGCGCCTTCTTGACGTCCATCATTCCGGCGCCGGTGCGCTCGCGCAGGGCCTTGATGTCAGCTGCGGTGTAGTTCGCCATGCGTGGTACCCATCCTTACCTGTAGCGGGATTGTCCCGAAGTGGTGTTGTGGTGCTTGGTTCTGGTGCCCGGACGTGGTCCGGGCAGACACCGGCCGGCCCCGTGTGGGGCCGGCCGGTGGTGGATCACTTGGCCTCGGGGGCCTCTGCTGCCGGTGCCTCGGTTCCCTCGGCGGCCTCGGCCACCTCGGAGGCGTCCGCCGAAGCCGGAACGTCCTGTGCGGCCTCGACGTCGGCCTGGGCCGCCTGCTCGCCCTGCGGGGAGGACATGCCGCCCGTGGCGGGTCCGGCCTCCGGAGTAGCAGCCTGCTCGGCCTGGTGCTGCTCGAGGAGCTCGCGCTCCCACTCGGCCATCGGCTCCTCGGCGGCCTGGCCGCCGGACTTGCCCTGGTTGCGGGCGATGAGGCCCTCGGCCACGGCGTCGGCAACCACGCGGGTCAGCAGGTTGACGGAGCGGATCGCGTCATCGTTGCCCGGGATCGGGTAGGTGACCTCGTCGGGATCGCAGTTGGTGTCCAGGATGGCGACCACCGGGATGCCCAGCTTCTGGGCCTCGTCCACGGCGAGGTGCTCCTTCTTGGTGTCCACGATCCAGACCGCGGAGGGGGTCCGGGTCATGTTGCGGATACCACCGAGGTTGGACTCGAGCTTGGTCAGCTCGCGCTGCAGCAGGAGCAGTTCCTTCTTGGTGTGGCCGGAACCGGCGACGTCCTCGAAGTCGATCTCCTCGAGCTCCTTCATGCGCTGCACGCGCTTGGAGACCGTGGCGAAGTTGGTGAGCATGCCGCCGAGCCAACGGTGGTTGACGTAGGGCATGCCGACGCGGGTGGCCTGCTCGGCGATGGCTTCCTGACCCTGCTTCTTGGTGCCGACGAAGAGGATGGTGCCACCGTGGGCGACCGTCTCCTTGACGAACTCGAAGGCCCGGTCGATGTAGGACAGGGACTGCTGCAGGTCGATGATGTAGATGCCGTTGCGCTCGGTGAAGATGAAGCGCTTCATCTTGGGGTTCCAACGGCGGGTCTGGTGTCCGAAGTGGACGCCGGAGTCCAGCAGCTGGCGCATGGTGACGACAGGCATGTCGCTCCTTGTATGTTGTCGGTTGACGACCGTTCCGTGGTGGTCCGGTCCCTGGCATGGCCTGCGGGCGAACCCGGCATTCCCGACGCTGACCCATGGCACCCGCTCAGCGGGTGTTCGGGACCGAAGGTGGGAACCTGCCGCACCCGTGAGGGCCGGCATCAGTCATACGCGTAGTCAGCGGCGCACTCCGCACGTCATCGCTGACGGCAAGGGCACACAACTGCTGGGTCAATCTTACCCCAGCCGGATCCATGCTCCGAACCGGTCGGCGTGCGGCTTGCCCCCGGTGCTTCCGGACCTCCTGCTCGCGAAACCGCCCCCGCCCCCGGTGGTCCTGCTCCACTCCTCCACAGGGAACCGGTCCGGCGTCCTCATCCACCGGCAGGTCTTCCCGCCCCCCACGCACGACGCCGGCACCCCAGTCTGGAGTCATGTCACCTTGGTCCTGGCCCACCCTCCCCGCCGACGCCGGCGCCCGGCTCCCGCTGGCGCTGCGCCTGCTCGGCCTGGCGTCCCTGGGGCTGGCCGCCCCGGTCTTTGTCCCGCCGATCACGACGGCGGCACTCGTGACACCCTCGCCGCAGGTCGCCCCCGCGGCCGAGGTGGTGAGCGGCTGGGTGCCGCCCACCTCGGGCGCGGTCCTGCGGGTCTTCGACCCTCCTCCGGAACCGTGGGCGGCCGGCCACCGCGGTGTGGACTGGGAGGCGGCGGGCGACGAGGTGGTGGCGCCCGGGGCCGGGACGGTACGCTTCGCCGGACCGGTGGCAGGGCGACCCGTCATCACGCTCGCCCATGCCAACGGCATGCTCTCCAGTCTGGAACCGGTCACGGCCGCGGAGCACTGGTCGGTCGGGGACCGCGTGGAGGCCGGCGAGCTGTTGGGCACCGTGGGGCCGGGCCGGAGTGACGGGGAGGGCGACGGTGACGGCGGTCAGGCCAGCAGCACAGCGGCCTCGGCGGCGGGACACTGCCCGCAGCGCTGCGTCCACTGGGGTGTCCGCATCCCGGAGGGCTGGGTGGTCGACGGCACGGCCTGGGACCGCTACCTCGATCCACTGGTGCTGCTGGGATGGTCCGGACCGTCAGTCCTGTGGCCCCTCGACGGTGGGCCACCCCGGTAGGGGCTGCTAGGCGGGGCGTGAGGCCCGGGACCGTCGCTCGGCGATGTCCCGGCCCAGGTCCACGAGCGCGCGTGCGGAGGCATCCCAGCTGAAGAGGGCAGCCCGCTCGGCCGCCGCCCGGGAGGCCGCGGCGAAGACCTCAGGATCCTCCAACTCGCGGACCCGGGTGGCCATCTCGACCGGTGAGGTGTCGGCCGGGTGGGCGGCCGCTCCCGCACCGGGCGCAGCGGGACCGAGCTGCACGAATCGTGCGGCGCCGCCGTCGGGACCGCCAATTTCCCGGAAGATCTCCGCATCCGAGACCACCACCGGGGTTCCCTGCGCCATGGCCTCGGCGAGGGGAAGGCCGTAGCCCTCCGCCCGGGAGAGCGTCACAAGGGCGGTGGCTGAGCGCAGCAGCCGTACATAGTCCTCGTCCGAGGTGCCGTGATGGAAGACGACTGCCTCCGGCTCGACGCCGGCCGCACGGGCCACGTCCACCAGCTGGCTCTCCCGGTCGGCGGAGATCCGGGAGAGTAGGTGCAGTCGATAGCCGGGGAGGTGCGCCATGGCCCGGATGAGGGTCTGGACGTTCTTGTAGTCCATGAACGAGCCCATGTACACCAGCGACTTCTCCGGAGCCCTCTCGGGATCACGGGGCCGGGCCACCGCTTGTGGCGCGTTCCCGATGATCCGGATCTCCCGCCGGGTGAGCCGGTGACGTCGCATCAGGGTGCGGGTGGTCTCGGAGACGGTGGCCACGGCGTCGGCCCGGTCCAGGACCCACCGTTGGGGCCAGTAGGCCAGGTGGAAGGCCCGCCAGAGCACCTTGACCGGCCCCGGCATGTCCGCCGGTGGGGTGCGGTGCTGGTAGTAGATCAGGTCATGCAGGGTCAGGATCAGGCCGTACTCCCGGCCGGCGGACCCCATGGTCTGCATGGGTGAGAAGACGATGTCCGGCCGGTGCGGATTGAGCTGCCGAGCCAGGAACGGCTCCGCCGGGGACGTGGGTTCCGTGACCTTCACCCACGGCAGGCCCGCCGGCAGCATGTCCAGTTGGGCCTCGTCCGAGATGATCATGGTGATCTCGACCGCCGGCGCGAGGCGTGCGGCCGCGGCGATGAGGCTGGCACCGTAGCGGGAGATGCCGTCGTGGAATCCGATTCGCGTGTAGCGGGCGTCCATGAACAGCCGAAGGGGACGTGGTGGCGGCGCGCCCGTGGGCCGGGCTGTTGAGGGGGCCTCGGGGGTTTCGGGAGTCTCGGGGGCTGGCACGGTTCCACGGTACCGGGCAGCAGGACCCAGGTCGGCAAGGCGCCTGAGGCATAGGCCTCCAGGGAAGCGTGGGATTTCGAGGTGTCAGTTCCATAACAGTGCGATATCCTGATTCCTGGCCCGATGTCATCCGGGCGGGTAGCTCCTGACCCGCCGGTGGGCCGTCGCCTCAGCGCGTCTTTCCCGGACATGGTCTTTCCCCGGACTCGACCTGTCCGGAGTGGGACCTGTCATGCTCGTGATCGCACCTTGAAGGGGACCACTGTGTCTTCATCCGCTCGCCCCACCGCCCGGCCATCCCGGACGCCACGACCGTTCCAGCACCGTGTTGCAGCCTTCATCGGGGCGACGGCCCTGGTGGTCACCGCGGCCACGGCCGGCGTGGCGGCGGACGCGGTCACGGCGTCCCCCGCGGCGGCCGCCCAATGCTCCTCATCCAACTTCTCCGACGTCAAGAAGACCAACAAGACGTACTACTCCGCCGTGACCTGGGTGTACTGCAACGGGATCACCACGGGCTACACCAATGGCCGTTACGGCCTGTACCAGAACATCACCCGCTCGGAGGTGGCCACCTTCCTCTTCCGCCAGGTCACCCCGAAGTACATCCAGAACGGGAAAAAGTACTTCACCGATGTGCCCGCCACGGGTCAGTACTATTCCGGTCCGATCACCTGGATGGCCCAGGCCGGCGTGACGTCAGGCAATGCCGATCGTTCGTTCGGTGTGACACGGGACATCACCCGCGGCGAGATGGCCGCATTCATCTACCGACTGGCGGGGGCCACCAAGAAGGGCCCGAACTTCTCCCCCTTCAAGGACATGGGCTGGTCCACGTCCTTCTACCATGAGGCCAGCTGGCTCCAGGCGAACGGCATCGCCCGCGGCTACGCTGACGGCACCTTCCAACCGAGCAAGAGCATCACGCGTGGCGAGACCGCCATCATGCTCCAGAACGCCCACCGCTTCATCGCCCACCGGGGCGACGTCAGCACCCCCGTTGCCAGCCCCTTGCCGAACCAGACGGGCCAGCCCTCCACCACAGCCCCGTCGTGGGCCTCGACGGTCGTCACCTGGGCCACCGCCAAGGCGAAGGACCCCCGGGCCCAGTATCAGTGGGGTGGCAACGGACCCTGGGAGTACGACTGCTCGGGGTTCACCGTGGATGCCTTCAAAGCCGCCGGACGCTCACTGCCCCGCACCGCGAGGGCCCAGCACGGCGCCGCCACGACCCAGGTGCCCGTCTCCCAGGCGAAGCCCGGCGATCTGGTCTATTGGTCCAACGATGGCTCCGGCACCGGTGTTTATCACATCGCCGTGGTGATCGGGGGCGGCAAGATCGCCCACGCCCGCAACGAGAAGGAGGGCGTGTCCATCACCAGCATCAACTACAGCCCGTACAACATGCTCCCGCAGGCCGGCCGGTACTACTGACCGCTCCGGCCGCGCGGGCCGAGGGTGCCGGGCCGGGTCACGACTTCACATCGACCTTGGGCCCGCCGGTCAGGGTCCCCCGCACGAGGGCAAACGCCTCCGCCAGTGCCCGGATGGACTTGGGGCTGTCGCTCTCCGCGACCTGCTCGGTGATCTTCTTCAGGAGGGCCGTGGCGGCTTCCTCGCGTGCTTCTGTGTAAGCAGACATGTGCTGCTCCCTTCTGTTGGATGCCGGTCTGTCCGACGCACTCCACCGTATCCCCCAGAGAGGACGACGTGATGTTGTTTCATCCGGCTCCGACATGGTGCAGCGGCTCGGGGAGGACGAGGGGAATCCGTCGACGATCTCCGTAGAGGTGGGGCGTGCGGGACTTGAACCCGCGACCATAGGATTATGAGTCCTGTGCTCTGACCAACTGAGCTAACGCCCCTCGGCGCACGGCGGTGCCGGGCGCGCAAGGCTCCATCCTAGCGGGCGGAGACGGGCCCGATGACGGTCCGGCCGTCGTCGCGCATCCAGTAGTGGCCGGTCTCCCGGCGCTCCGCGCGCGTGGCGAAGCGGTACCGGAAGGTCCTCACGCGGATGAACCGCGGCGGGCGGCCGTCGCAGGGATCCTGGCGCAACAGCCGCAACACGGCCGGGTCCGCCACCAGGAGCCGTGCCAACAGGGTGTGGAACCAGCGCTGGTGGACACCGCTGAGCGGAAGGAACCACATCATCCAGTCCAGCCGCAGATGGTAGGGCGCCCATTGCCGCGGCCGGCGCCGCACGTCACCGGGCTTTCCCTTGAACTCGTAGGCCCGCCAATCGGCCTCGTCTTCCGGCGGATGATCTCCGGAGCCTGCCTCGGTGGCCTCGATGATGATCTCGACCCGTTGCCGGGTCACCGAGCCGAAGGCACCGTAGGCGTTGCCCAGCTGCCACCGGTTGAAGGAGGCGTTCATCAGCTGGCGGCGGGAGAACAGGTTCCGTAGGGCGGGCACGGATGCCACGATCAGGGCCACCGATCCGGCGAGGACGATCACGGTCCAGTACAGGGGGACACCAACGGCCGGCCCTCCGCCCGCCGTCCCGGACTCCAGTGCGGCGTCGGCGCCCAGATCCGCCGGCAGCGCCGGGATGACGCGGTGCAGCACCGCGTCTCCGAGGGCAGCGGTCGCGAGGACGATCGTGGCCCAGTTCAGCCAGGCGAAGTTGCCGGTCGCCACGAGCCAGAGCTGGGTCAGGATGATCGCCCCGGCGCCGATCGAGGCCACCGGCTGGGGCAGGAAGAGCAGGAAGGGGACACCGAGCTGAGCCACGTGGTTGCCGACCACCTCGCAGCGGTGCCACCACGGGGGCTTGAGGTGCGCCTGCCGGCTGAGCGGATTAGGCATCGGCTGCGTCTGGTGGTGATAGTCCAGCGCCGTGAGGTCCCGCCATTCGGGGCCGCCGCGCATCTTGATCATCCCGGCTCCGAATTCGAGACGGAACACCAGCCAGACCACGAGGATCAGCACCGGTGCCGGCGGCGGAACCTGCTGGGAGCCGAGGAGGCCCACCGTGAACCCGGCCTCGAGCAGCAGCATCTCCCAGCCGAAACCGTAGAACACCTGCCCGATGTTCACCACGGACAGGTACAGCCCGTACAGGCCCAGGAACAGCGCGAGCGGCAGCCACGGCGGCCCGGCCTGCGGGATCCCCGCCACCAGGAGTGCGGAGACCGCCATCCCGACGACGGCCAGCACCACCAGCCGGCGGTCGCCGTAGCCCCAGCGGCGGAAGAGGGTGGGCCCGCGCTGACGGCCAGCGGCCAGCAACTCCGGCGCCGGCAACAGGCCTCGCTCCCCCAGCAGGGCCCGGAACTGGTTCAGCGTGGACAGGAACGCGACGAGATACAGGGCCGCGACCCCGCGTTGCAGGATCTCCCGCGCCCATTCTCCGTCGGGGGCCGCGAGCCAGCCCGGCAGGATCTCGGTGAACCACTCCACGCGGCCGATCCTAGAGCAGTGGGCGGACCTCTTCAGCGGTTGCTCCGCGGTAGAGCATCTCGAACAGGTCGATCGTCTTCTCCTGGGAGTGCTGGACCGCACGGTCGTGGGAGGAGGCCCCCATGCGTGCCCGCTCCTGCTCGCTCGCCGTCAGCACGGCGGCCAGCTTGTCCGCCAGGTCCTGCGGGTCGCCCGGGGCGAACAGGAAGCCGTTGTCCCCATCGGAGACCAGATGCGGCAGCGCCAGGGCATCGGCCAGGACCACGGGGCGGGAGGCGCTCATGGCCTCGAGGGAGACCAGCGACTGCAGCTCGGCCGTGCCGGGCTGGCAGAAGACATCTGCCCGCAGGTAGACCCGGTGCAGTTCGGCGTCGCTGACATGGCCGAGGAAATGCACCCGGTCCTGAAGCCCCAGCTCGTCGACGAGGGCACGCAGGGCGGTGCGCTGTTCGCCGTCGCCCACGATCTCCAGGTGCGCCCCCACTGTGGTGGCCAGTGCGCCGATGGCGCGGATGAGCACGTCCACGTTCTTCTCCACCGCGAGGCGGCCCACGAACAGGACCGTGGGATGCGCGCGGCGCTCGATCGTCTCCCCCGGGGCCAGCTCATATGCGGAGGAGTCGATGCCGTTGGAGATCGGCAGCACGTAGTCCAGGTCGGCGTGCTCGGCCATGGTCTGGGCCGCCAGCGCCGTGGGCGTGGTGACGGCGGCGGTCTTGCGCATCAGGCGGCCCATGTCCCGCCAGGAGTTCTTGGACACGATATCCAGGAACCACTGCGGGAATGGCAGGAAGGGTTCCAGGTTCTCCGGCATGAAGTGGTTGGTGGCGATGGTGCGGATGCGCCGCTTCTCCGCCTCCTTGATGGCAGCCTCGCCGATCATGTAATGGCACTGCACGTGCACCACGTCCGGGCGGATCTCCTCCAACAAGGCCCCGATGGACTGGCTGGCATGCCGTCGGAACACGAGCCGGTAGTACTCGTGGGTGGGCGCGGCCACGGACTGCAGCCGGTGGACAGTGGCCTCGTCGTTGTACTGGACGGAGTCGGGTCCGGACTCGTTGCGGGCGGCGACCACGTGGACCTCGTGGCCGCGGGCATGCAGGGCCCGTGCCAGCCGGTAGCAGAAGACGGAGGCTCCGTTGACGTCCGGCGGGTAGGTGTCCGCCGCGATGAGAACCTTCAGTTTGCGGTCGGTTGCTGCCGTCACGGGCAAGGGGCTCCTGTCTGGTGGGGGGCCGGTGCCGCTCGGGACCGGACCGTACTAGTCCTCGACCGGCGCACTGGCCGCACGGCGACGTTGTTCGCGGCGCTTGATCACATCCGGATGGTGACGTGACAAGGCAACGACTCCGAGCGTAGCAATGGCGGCCGCCACGACCATGCATAAACCCACCCACCAGGGCAGATTCGGTTGGAGCTCACCCAACACGATGATGCCGGTGAGGACACCGACCATCGGATCAACCACCGTCAGGCCCGCGACCACGAGGTCCGGCGGACCGTGCCGATGCGCCATCTGGACGAAATAGACGCCCAGGAGCCCGGCCAGGGCCATGATGCCCAGTTGATACCAGGGAATGCCGAGCAGTCCGCCGGCGTCACCGCGGAGCAGGTGGATCGAGGCCAGGCGCACGAAGACCGCCACGAAGCCGAAGAGCACGCCGGCGCCGAGGATGAAGAGGAAGGCGCTGGGCCGGCGTCGGGATATCACCGCCACGAGGGCGAAGACGGCCGTGGCGGTGAGCGCGACGACCGCGGTGAGGTGCTCCTGCCCCAGCGTGGGCGCCGGGTTCTCCTCCGTGGCGACGATGGCGATCAGCACGAACCCCGCCGAGCCCGCCACGCACGCGGCGATGGCCCAGATCGTGACGCGGTTGAGCTTCAGGTGCTGGATCCGGGCATTGAGCACCGTGGTGATGACCACGGCGATCGCGCCGATCGGCTGCACCACCGTCAGGGGGGCCGTGGCCAGGGCGTAGACGTTGAGGATGATCCCGAGGACCATCAGGGCACCGCCGGCCAGCCACACGGGAGAGCCGAAGAGGGTTAGGAAACCGGACCGGGGATGGATGCGGAGGTGGGCCTCATGACGACGGACGCCCACTGACTGGCGTTCACTGCCCAGGGCCAGACAGCAGGCAGCCACCAGGGCCGCCAGAATGGACAGCCATTTCATGCGAGGGACCAGCTGGCCCGGTCTCGAGGGTCGATGCCCCGTTCCCGGAGTTCGCGGTGCTTGCGCACGCAGCCGGCGAGGTAGTCCCCGGCAGCCCAGACGTGGCCGGCGCAACCGAGTCCGAGCAGGATGGTGGCCACCAGCGTGAGGGCGTCCTCGGCCAGCCCGGGCACCTGGCCCAGCAGCAGCAACGGCGTGCCCACCAACAACAGTGCCGTGCGGATCTTGCCGAGGACGGTCACCTCGAGTTCAGGGCTGCCCCGGAACAGGACCAGGGCGGTGATGCCCAGGATCAGGTCCGGGGCGAGGACACTGACCACGAGCCACAGGGGGGCGATGCCGCCGAGCACCATCGTGACCACGATGACCATGAGGGACAACCGGTCCGCCATCGGGTCGAGCCACTGGCCCACTGTGGAGATCTGGTTGAAGCGGCGGGCGATGTAGCCGTCCACCCAGTCCGTGCAGGAGAGCACCGCGAGCACGATGAAGGCGGCCAGATATTGCTGCGTGAAGACCAGCCAGACGAAGAACGGGACCAGGCAGAACCGCACGAGCGTGATGACATTCGGGACGGTCCAGAACCGGTCCGTGACCACGTAGTCGATATCGGCCCGGGTACCCGCACCGATCAAACGCATGGAGTGACTCGCGCCCGCCGTGGGCGCGGCTACTTCTTGAGCTGGCGGGCGAACACGGCGACGGCGGTGGTTGCGGCACCGAGCATCGCCAGCGGCTGCCACCGGTCCTTCACGAAATCGCCGGCATCGTTGGCCTTCTGGCCGGCGCGGGCGCCGGTGTGGTGCGGTGCGGTCGGCGAGGTCGGATCCTGCTCGGCGGAACCGGCGCCGGACGCATCGCCCTTGAACTGGGAGGTGAAGGCGGAGAACTGGGACTTGAGGTCCGTCTTCTCCTCCAGGCCCGAGCGGATGTCGCCCAGGTGCTGACGCCGCAACTGGGTGCGGCGGCGCAACTCGGCGTAGGACGGGCTCTGGACGGTGGCGTGCTGCGGGGCCTCGCCACGCTTCCGCGCGGCCTTGTCCTCCGCGGCCGCGGCCTTGCGGCGTTCGGCCTCGCGGGCAGCGGCGACCTTCTTCTCCTCGGCCTTCTGGGCCTCGAGACGGTCGAACTCCGCCGGGTCGAAGGCGTTGCCCTCCTTGAGGTACCCCAGGTCGTACTTCACACCCTGAATGGTCTCCGCGGGGACCAGCGGCATGGCCGCCTTCACCCGGAACACCCCGATCAGCAGGAAGATCAGGGCAACGAGTAGCGAGCCGGCCGCAACCATGAGTGCGGAGAACCAGATGGGGCGGTCCTGGGCGAA
Source organism: Citricoccus sp. NPDC079358 (assembly GCF_040702545.1). Taxonomy (NCBI): domain Bacteria; kingdom Bacillati; phylum Actinomycetota; class Actinomycetes; order Micrococcales; family Micrococcaceae; genus Citricoccus; species Citricoccus sp. NPDC079358. The sequence continues at coordinate 95,905 of NZ_JBFBLI010000011.1, read as the reverse complement.
ACCGCCGATCATAGCGACGATCAGTGCCACCACCATGATGAACAGGAATACCAGGCCGACGACGGCGAGGCCGACACCGATCCCGGCGGTGATCGCCTTCTTGCCCATCTGGCTCTTGACCATGGCCAGCTCGTCCTTGAGCTGCAGGGGAAGCAGGCGGCCCGCGGTGGTCACCAGATCGGGCAACGAGCTGGAGCGGGTCTGGTCCGTCACGCGGGGAGAACTCTGGTTGGCCATGTGAGTGTGCCTTCCCTGTGGTCTACGACTGGAATTCGGTGCTGTCCCGGACCGGTCCGGGCAGGTCAAACCTACCACCGACCGTCCTTTCCCCGAGATCACCCAGGACTGTCGCTTGACACTTCAAGCTATGCGACTAGGGTCGAACGGAAGCCGGTGCCCTCTCTCCCCCTGATGAGCGGCACCGGCTTCCTCCATCTCCGACCGGGTCTCCCCGGAGGCGGCCGTCAGGCCTCGGTGGTGCCCACGGAACGCGAGCCCAGCTCGGCGTCCAGGCGAAGCAGGCCGGCGCCGTCATTGCCGATGAGCTTGATGCGGCCGATGATCTCGCTGACCGTGGCCTCTTCCTCGATCTGCTCGTCGACGAACCAGTTCAGCAACGGGCGGGAGTCGAGGTCACCGGCGGCCTCAGTCTCGCGGTACAGGTCGCGGATGGCGTTGGAGACCTTGACCTCGTTGGCGAGGGACTCCTCGAAGATCTCCAGCGGGCTCAGGCCGGCCCGTACCACGGGGGCGTTGATCGCGCCGATCTCGGCATGGTTGCCACGGTCCACCACGTGGTCGATGAACTTGTTGGCGTGGACAATCTCCTCGTCGGCCTGGTGACGCAACCAGGAGCCGAAACCGGTCAGGTCCTGCTCGTCCGCCTCGATGGCCAGCTGGCGGTAGGCCAGGGAGGACTCGAACTCCAGGGTGATCTGTTCGTTGAACTTCTTCACAAGGTCTTCTGAGATCTTCATGGGACCACAGTAGAACCGCACGAGCGCCTTGTCATCGAAGGAAAGGCTCTGCTAAAGAAGGCAAGCCTGGGCTCATCCCCACCTCCATTGCGCCGATGCGCCGATGCGCGGAGGCGGCTCAGAACCGGGCCGCCGGGGAACTGACGCGATGGCTCAGGACCAGTTGCAGGGCGGAGACGGCCATCACCACCACGATGGCGGCGGTCCAGTCCCCCAGCAGCCCGTTCATCAATCCCAGGCCGAAGGGGCCGAGGGCGGCGCCCAGATATCCCAGTGACTGGGCGAGCGTGGACAGTGCCGTGGTCTCGGCCGCGGTGTCCCCGCTACGGCTGATCAGGAGCATCAGCAGCGGGAACACGCAGAATCCCAGACCCATGAGGATCGAGGTCCCGATCACCCAGTCCACCGGGACCAGCAGCAGAACCACATAGCCGGTGAAAGACGCGCCGCAGGTGATCATGAACGCGGTGCGCAGCAACCAGGGGCGGCCGGCGAGGGTCAGCAGCACCATCATCGTGGGGATGCCGACCAACTGCATCAGGCCCAGCATCAGCCCGGCCGTGGTGGCGTCCAGCCCCCGGGAGATGAGGATGTGCGGGTACCAGCCCAGGACCCCGTACGCCAGGAACGCCTGGGCGGCGAAGAGCGCCGTGAACAGCTGACCCTTGCGCGTCCTCAACAGGGCCCACGGCGAGACGTACGGCACGTCCCGACGAGCGGCCCAGTCCCCGGAAAGCCGGCTGCGTACCGCCAGCGGGACGAACACCGCCAGCGCGACGGCGGCCGGGACCGCCCATGCCGCCAGACCTGCCGTGGGCGAGCCCAGTCCACGGGCCACGGGGACCGCCAGGGCTGCCGCCGCGGTGGCGCCGATGGTCATGGAGACGGTGTACATCCCCGTCATCGTGGCGGCCCTGGCTCCATGGTGCTGGCGGATGTAGGTCGGCATCGCCACGTTGCAGACGGCCAGCCCGCACATGCCGACCACGGTGCCGGCCAACAGCAGGACGGTGGATTCGAACACTCGCAGGGCCAGTCCGCCGGTGAGCAGCGCCAGGGCCAGCGCGATGGCCGGCTCCAGCCCGCTTCGGCGCACCAGCCAGGCGGTGCCCGCCCCGGCCACCGCGAAGCACAGCACGGGGATGGTCGGCAACAGAGAGGCGGTGAGAGGCCCGTAGCCGAGCAGGTCCTGCAGGTCCTGGAACAACGGCCCGGCCGAGGCGATCCCGGCCCGCAGGTTCAGGCCGATCAGCACGACGGCGAGCACGGACACGAGTGCGGTGCGGGTCCGCCGGGCGGCCGGTCCGGAGGATCCGGATGGCCCTGCAGGCGTGCTCGTCATGGCTTGAGACTAGTCCAGCCCCAGGGACGATAGTGGACACCGAACAACGGAGGGGGCCGGACCGGATGACAGAAGTGACGGGCCGGGCCGGGCCGGACAGGCTAGTGATTGCTCTCGTAGGCGCTGGCCAGGGTTCCGGGGCCATAGTGGCGCAGGAGCCACCCGGTGGCTACGGCGCACACCGCGACGACGGCGGCGATGATGGCGAGCACGGTCACGAACGCCGTGTCATACGCGGCACCCGCGGCGGCCAGCACGGCCGGGTCACCGGTGGCCACCGTCACGGCCTGGGACATGCTCTCCCCCGCCCCGGCAGGAGCGCCGGACGGCAGCTGGACGGTCACCGTGTAGACGAGGGTGGCCAGGCTGCCGAGGATCGCGACGGCCAGCAGGTTTCCGAACTCGTAGGACACCTCCTCCACGGAGGAGGCCATGCCGGCCTGCCGTGCCGGGACGTTGCCGATGATGGCCGTGGACGCCACGGACATGGCCGCGCCCATGCCGGCACCGGTCAGCACCAGGCCGGTGACCAGCAGACCCACGTGCGTGGTAGCGCCGAGCGCCGCCAGGGTCATGCCGAGCGTGCCGAGGATGAAGCCGCCGGTGATGAGGGTGCGCAGCCCGAGCAGGTGCAGCGTGGCTCCCCCGGCCAGGGAGGTGAGCAGAGACCCTGCGGCGAGTGCGGCGACCAGGAGCCCGGATTGGAGCGGCGTGTAGCCCTCGACCAGCTGGAAGCGCTGGGTGGTGACCAGCTGCACACCGCCGATCACGAACATCGAGCAGGCCGCCGCCAGGAACCCGGCGGAGAAGGCCCGGTTGCGGAAGACCGCGAAGTCGAGGACCGGATCCTCCAACTCGCGTTGACGCCGGACGAACAGCCCGACCCCGGCCACGGCGCCGGCGGCGGTGACCGCCAGCAGTGGCCCTGAGGGATCCGGACCCGTGGCCTCCTTGATGGCGAAGACGGCTCCCGTGAGGGCGACCATGGCATGCAGGGAGGACAGCGCGTCCCAGGATGTGGACCGGTCCGGGCGGGCCCGCGGCGCCACCCAGGGAGTCAGGATCAGGGCGCCCAGTACGACCGGGACGTTGATGAGGAAGACGGAGCCCCACCAGAAGTGCTCCAGCAGCAGGCCCCCGACGATGGGCCCTAGAGCCGCCCCGACCACGGAGATGCTCCCCCAGACGCCGATGGCGACATTGCGCTGGCGGACGTCGTCGAAGCCGATGCGGATCAGAGCCAGGGTGGCCGGCATCATGCAGGCGGCCCCCACGGCCAACAGGGCCCGCGAGGCGATCAGCACCGTGACACCGGGCGCGAAGGCCGCCACGAGGGAGGCGGCCCCGAACAGCACCAGGCCGATGAGGAAGAGCCGCCGATGGCCGTACCGGTCCCCCAACGTCCCGGCACCCAGCAGCAGGCCACACATCACGAGCGGATAGGCGTTGAGGATCCACAGTGACTCCGAGGCCGACGCCCCCAGCTCGGCCGTCAGTGTCGGCAGCGCGGTGTAGAGGATCGTGTTGTCCAGGGTGATCAGCAGCACCCCGGCGCTGACCGCGACCAGCAACAGCCAGCGGCGCAGCGGTGTCATCTCGGCGGGCGTGGAGGACGTGGTCACCGAAAAACTCTAACCGTGCCGGGCCTCGGGCAGAGTCCGGCCGCCGATTTCACAGTTCCGCCGAACTTCGGTACAGTGGAACCCGCTGTCATGCAGTTCTACGAACAGCACCAGCGGTCCCCCGTAGCTCAATTGGCAGAGCATTCGACTGTTAATCGAAGGGTTACTGGTTCGAGTCCAGTCGGGGGAGCCACACTCGCGAAGTCCCCATCCTGATCCCAGGATGGGGACTTCGTGTTTCCACCGCCGCGCGTTCGGCAGGGCCTTCTCATCAGCGCTTCATCTGACTCTCATGACCGGCTCATGCCGATTTGGCACACTGGAGCCATGATGCAGAAAAAGGTAGCCCAGACCACGTTCACCCAGACTCTCGCGTGGACCGGGACCGGCGTCCTGGCCCTGGCCTTGCTGACCGGCTGCTCGGTGGCCGAGCCGGACAACTCGGATGACACCGCCACGACGGCCACCTCCGGCGCAGCGGCGGAGACTTCGGACGCCACCAGTGACAGCACGGACGGCGCGACCGACGACCAGTCAGCCTCGGCCACCGATACGAGCACCCCCACGTCCGGTGAGACCACCGCCGCGGTGGCCGGGGACGACCCGGTGTTCGCGGCCATCGATGCGTTCCTCGCCGAGCAGGAGGGCGCACTGATCGTGGAGATCGACCTGGATGACAACGACACGCGCTATGACATCGAGGCCGTCGTCGGCGACCAGATCCTCGATTTCGATGTCACCCTGGACGGCGAGGTCCGCGAGGACACCGATGATGACGACGACGATGATCAGGACGACATCCGCCGCGCCCAGGAGGCGGACCTCACCGCTGAGGAGGCCGCCCGAGCCGCCTTGGAGGGCCGCGACGGCGCCAGCATCGACAGCCTGAGCCTGGATGATGATGACAACACCCTGCGGTGGGAGGTTGAACTCGACAACGCCCAGGGTGACGACAACGACCTGCACGTCGACGCCATGACCGGCGTGGTCACCACCGACAACTGATCCGGCCAGCCCCTGCCCGCAGACCGGCGGGTGACCGGCCTCGTGCCGGTACCGGGGGTCAGTCCCGGGCGCGCAGGGACCGGCGCTTCATCTCCAGGTCCACCAGCTGGCGGTTCAGCGTGGCGAACTCCGCCGGATCGCCCTGGGGTCCCAGGCGCTGAAGCCGGCCCATGAGGTCGCCCTTCTGGTGGGTGATCTGCAATTCGAACAGCCGGTTCATGATGTCCCGGCAGTACCGCACGAGGTCCTCCGAGGTCCGGGCAGGCAACGGCGTCACGGCCAGTTCGCTGACGAGTGATCCCAGTTCGACCGGCACCTCCTGGCGGACCTGCTCCACCCACTGTGACGGGGTGGCGCCGGCCATGCCGGCGGCACGGATCCCGGAGTGGATGACCGCGTAGGCGGGCACCTTGAAGTCGGCGGCGTAGAACGCCTGCCACTGCTCCGCCGAGAGCAGGGTGGGCTGCTGGAGCACCACCTCGAGGGCCTCCTTCTCCATCCGGGCCGCCGGATCGCGCACGTCCGGGCGTTGGAAGCCCGGCCCCGCTCCCCCGGTCCGGCCGACGCCGCCCTCGTTGCCGTGGCCCGCCGACCGGCCGTCACCGGTCTGTCCCCGGCGCTGTCCCGACGCCGGCGAGGCCGCCGCCCGCTGCGCGCTCTGCACGGCGCGGTGCACGGTGGCCGGCTCCATGCCGAGCCAGCCGGCCAGCTCACGCTCATAGCCGGGGCGGACGACGGAGTCGCGGATGCCGGCGACGATGGGGGCCGCATGCCGCAGGGCACCGGTCCGGCCCTCCACGGTGTCCAGGTTGAAGTTCTTCATTCCCGCCTTGATGGCGAACTCGAACAGCGGGCGGCGTGAGTCGATCAGTGCCACGACCGCCTCCGGGCCTTTGTCCTGACGCAGGTCACAGGGATCCATCCCGGACGGCTCCACGGCCACGAAGGTCTTGGCGAGGAACTTGTTGTCCTCCTCGAAGGCGCGCAGGGCGGCCTTCTGCCCCGCGGCGTCCCCATCGAAGGTGAAGATGATCTCCCCGCCGGTGCCGTCGTCCGAGATCAGCCGGCGGGCGATCTTGACGTGGTCCGAGCCGAAAGCGGTGCCACAGGTGGCGACGGCGGTGTCCACCCCGGACAGGTGGGCGGCCATGACATCCGTGTAGCCCTCGACCACCACGAGTTGGCGTTTCTTGGCGACGTTCCGCTTGGCCAAGTCGATCCCGTAGAGCACCTGTGACTTCTTGTAGAGACCGGTCTCCGGGGTGTTGAGGTACTTGGGGCCGGGATCGTCTTCGAAGAGCTTGCGGGCACCGAAGCCGATGGTCGCACCGGTCATGTCCCGGATGGGCCAGACCAGCCGGCCCCGGAAGCGGTCATAGATCCCCCGCTGACCTTCGGAGAACAACCCGGTGAGCTTCAGCTCATCTTCACGGAAGCCCTTGCGCTGCAGGTGCTTGAGCAGGTGGTCCCAGCCCTGGGGGGCGTAGCCGACTCCGAAGTGCTGGGCGTGCTCCGCGGTGAAGCCGCGGCCGGCGAGGAACTGTTGGGCGGTGGCCGCTCCGGGGGTGCCGAGCTGGTCCCGGAAGTACTCGTCCGCGATCTTGTTCGCCTCGAGCATCCGTTGACGCCGGCCGACCTGTTCCTTGTCCGGGCCGGAGCCGCCGTCCTCGTAGTGCAGCTCGATGTTGGCCCGCGCGGCCAGCCGCTCAACGGTCTCGGCGAACGTGGTGTGCTCCATCTTCATCAGGAACGCGATGGCGTCGCCGGATTCCCCACAGCCGAAGCAGTGATAAGTGCCGACCGAGGGACGGACGTGGAAGGAGGGGCTGCGCTCATCATGGAAGGGGCACAGTCCCTTGTAGGATCCGACGCCGGCGCTACGCAGTGTCACGAAGGCGTCCACGATCTCCTTGAGGTCCGATCGCTCGCGGACAAGATCGATGTCCTCGCGTTTGATCAGGCCTGCCATGCAGACAGTCTAGTGCTGGCCCGTGGTCCCCCAGACAGCAGCGGACCAGCCCGTGGATGAAACCGAGGGGCTGGTCCGCTGTGCAGGAATGCCGCACCAGTGGTGCAGGAGGGGTGCGGTGTCGAGTGGGTGACGGGCCTCGGGGGGCCGATCCTGACTAGACCCCGGCCGGGGTGCGGTCAGGCTGGTCGGTGACCGGGCCGGCGTCGTGCGTGGTTCCGGGGGTGGTGCCGTGGGTGCCCGCAGCGTCCCGACCCGCCGTACCGTCCGCCGCGCCGTCCCCCGTGCCCGCACCCTGGCCGCGGCGCATGGTGCGCATGCCGGACACGGCCACACCACCCAGTGCCCCGGCCACGGCGAAACCGAAGAACCCCCAGGGGTAGGCGATGCCGGCGGCCACCAGGGTGCCACCCATGATCGGGCCGGAGATGGCACCGAGGCGTCCCACCCCAGCGGCCATGCCCAGGGCGGTGCCGCGGACCTTCGGCGGATAGTTGGTCGCGGCGAAGGAGTAGACGAGGTTTTGGGCGGAGAACACGAAGCAGCCGGTGATGAAGATCATCACGTAGATGCCCAGGAGCGGCAGCTTGATGGCCAGGGCGGCCAGGAGGATGGCCGAGCCGATGAACCAGAGAATGGCGGCGTTGCGCGGGGTGATGGCATCGCCGACCTTGCCGGCGACGATCAGGCCGATCACGGCGCCGGCATTGAGGACCACGAGGAAGCCGAGGGAATTGCCGAGGTCGTAGTCAGCCTCGCGCATGATCTGGGGCAGCCAGGTGTTCAGGCCGTAGACCAGCAGCAGGCCCATGAAGGAGGCGAGCCACATGAAGATGGTGTTGCGGCGGTACGTGGCGGACAGCAGCAGCGCGGCGCCCTGCTTCTCGTGGTCGGCCCGCTCATCGGAGGCGTCCGCGAAGGCACGCTCGGGCTGCTCCTCGATCTCCACCCCATAGTGCTCGGCCACCCGGCGGGCCTCCTCCAGGCGGCCCTGGGAGATCAGGAAGTCCGGGGACTCCGGCAGGTAGCGCCACATCAGCGGCACCAGGACCAGGGCCGGCAGGCCGCCGATGAAGAACATCTCACGCCAGCCGGAGACGGTCTCGCTGGCGGCCCAGATGGCCAGCAGTGCCGTGACCACGGCACCCACGTGGTAACCGGTCATCATCAGGGTGGTGGCGTTGGAGCCCTTCTTGTGGCCGGCGAACTCGGTGACCATGGAGATGCCGGTCGGCAGGCAGCCGCCCAGTCCGAGCCCGGCCAGGAAACGCAGGAGGCCGATGGTGGTCGCGTCCTGGGCGAAGCCGGTGACGAAGGTCAGGATGGAGAAGGCGATCACGGCCCCGATCAGCAGCTTGCGGCGGCCGAACCTGTCTGTCAGCCAGCCCATGCCGAGGGCACCGACCATCATGCCGACCAGGCCGAGGGTGGCGATCACGGTGCCGGTCCCGTTGTCGATGCCCATCGTGGGATCCGAGGTGAGCATGGGCATGATGGCGCCGAGGACGACGGCATCGAAGCCGTCGAGCAGCACGGCGAACCAGCACAGGGGCGCGACCCAATTGCGTCCGCGCAACCCGAGTGAGCCGGACCCGGTACGGGCAGGGGTGGACGTGGTCATGGGACCTCCGAGATGAGACGGGCAGGAGTTCGCGGGCGGCCGGACTGAGTCCTGCGCCATGGCGGTCCATGACGGCGCTCACACGATCGTTGACCACTCTACCGTACGTATACGTATGTTTGTATCGGCGGTCACAGCCCGCGGGGACACGGGACACCGTCCGCGCCCGGTCGTAGGCTAGGACCGTCCCTTGTTCCGCTCTCGATACCCGTCCCGTCAGGAATGTCATGGCCACCACCGCTACCCCCGTCATCGATCCCACCGTCGCAGCGGTGCAGGCGGAGCTCAGCGCTCTCGAGGACCCCGCCATGCGGGCGGCGAACGAGAAGCGTGGCGACGACCACGGGGTGAACCTGACGAAGCTGCGCGGGGTCGCGAAAGCCGTCAAGACCGCTCCGGCAGCCAAGCAGCAGCTGGCCAGGGATCTCTGGGCCACCGGCGACTCCGCCTCCCGGCTGGTCGCTCTGCTGATCTGCTCACCGAAGAAATTCACCCGGGATGAGCTGGACGAGATGATCCGCCAGGCCCGAGCGCCCAAGGTCCACGACTGGCTGGTGAGCTATGTGGTCAAGAAGAGCGCCCACCTGGAGGACCTGCGCCTAGCGTGGGCCGAGGATGCGGACCAGCTCGTGGCGAGCGCCGGCTGGGACCTGAACAGCCACCAGGTGTACAAGAAGCCGGAGGTGCTGGACCTGCCCGGCCTGCTGGACACCATCGAGGCGCAGATGAAAGACGCCCCGAAGGACCTGCAATGGGCCATGAACAACACGCTGGCCGCGATCGGGATCGAGAACCCAGACCTGCGCCCCCGGGCCCTGGCCATCGGCGAGCGCCTCGAGGTGCTCAAGGACTATCCCACTCCCCCGAACTGCACCTCACCGTTCGCTCCGATCTGGATCACCGAGATCGTGAAGCGCAACGAGGAGGCGGCAACCACGGCATAGTGGTCTTCGCTGCCGAACACGGCGCGTAGCCGGAGGCCACGGCCAGGGCATGACATGCCTCCCGCATGGAGTCGTCACTGAGACGGCCCAGCCGGCGAGTGAGCACCTGCACTGGCAGGTCCGTCACGGAGTCGAGTTGGGCCACGCAGGGCTGGTGAACCGGCTCGTCCCCCGGCTCCAGCAGCAGCTCGCTCGGCAGGTTCCGAATAGTCGTACTGCAGGGAGCCACGATGGCACGCCGGCGCCCCTGGATGGCGGCATCCCGGCTGATCACCACCACCGGTCTCGCCCCGGCATCGGCGAGATCCGCCCACCAGAGTTCGCCCCTCGCCGGCAGTTCCCTGCTCACTGGCGGGCCGCGGCATTCAGGAAGTCAGACAGGCTGCCCCACTCATCCACCAGGTCCGCCGGACTTTCTCGATATGCGCTCTGATACGCCTGGTCGACTTCAGCCGATCGATGCTCGCGGAGAAGTGACGTCAGCGCAGCTTCCAGCAGTGATGCGTCCGTACCTTGGCCGTGGAAGCGGCGTGCCCGTTCCAGAAGAGCCTCGTCAACGGTGGTGCTGATCCTCACCTTGGCCATGCCACGATCATGCCACGGTCATGCCATTCGCATCAGGGGCGGTCCCCGTGGACTGTCAGACCCAGCTGCGGCGGAACTGCTCGCCACGGACCAGGGTGGCGTGCCATTCGATGGCGGTGGAGTCCGTCAACGAGGCGACCTGGTCGATCACCGCGCGGCGTCGGCCCCGGTCGTCGCCGGCCTCACGCCAGTCCCCGGCGAACATCGGGTCGAGGTATCTCTCCCCGGTCTCCCAGAACAGCTCCACCAGCTCGGTGAGGATCTCGCGCTGGCGCGCGTAGAGCGGCTGGCGGGCGTCAGAGCTCATGACGTAGGCGGCGGCGATGCCCTTCATGGTCGCGATCTCGATGTCCGTGTCCGCGGGGATCACCACGTCCGCGCCGTGGCGGGTGAGGGGCTCGTTACCGTAGACCTCACGGGTCGCATCGAACGCCGCGTTGGAGAACCGGCCGATGAGCTGGCTCGTCATGTCCTTCAGCGCGGCACGGGACCGGCGGGTGCCGTCCGCCTCGGTGACCCAGACGTGCGTGGCCTCGAGTCGGGCCAGAGCGGCCTCCACCTCGGCGGGATCGGTGTCCGGCAGGTACCACTGACGGGTGCGCTCGATGACGAGGGCCCGGTGCTCCGGGTCGATGAGCCACTTCAGTTGGAACTGGCCGTTGACGATCCCGTCCTCCACGTCATGCACCGAGTAGGAGATGTCGTCCGCCAGGTCCATGACCTGGGCCTCCATGGATTTCACGGTCTTCCGGGTCCCGCTCACGCCACGGCGGAACCATTCGAACACGGGCAGGTCGTCCGTGTAGACCCCGAACTTGCGGGTGGGCTCCCCGTCGGACTTCAACGGCGCCTCGTCCCGGGTCCACGGGTACTTGCAGGAGGCATCCAGTGAGGCGCGGGTGAGGTTCAGCCCAGCGGAGCGGCCGTCCTCGAAGAATTTCTTGGTTTCCAGCCGGGCGAGCAGCCGCAGCGTCTGCGCATTGCCCTCGAAGCCGCCGATGTCCTGGCTCAGCGCGTCCAGGGCCTTCTCGCCGTTGTGCCCGAACGGCGGGTGCCCCAGGTCGTGGGAGAGGCACGCGGCGTCCACCACGTCCGGGTCACAGCCCAGCGACCGACCGAGTTCGCGGCCCACCTGGGCCACCTCGAGGGAGTGTGTCAGCCGGGTGCGGGCGAAATCGTCCTCATCCGGGGCGACCACCTGGGTCTTGGCCCCCAGCCGGCGCAGGGCGGAGGAGTGCAGGATCCGGGCCCGGTCCCGCTCGAAGTCCGAGCGGTAGGAGCTCTTGGGCGGCTCCGGGAGCCACCGCTCCCGGTCCTGCGGCGCATAACCGGGCAGCTCCATCGGCCGGCCCGCGTACGGCGGCCGGCCTTCGGCGCCGAAGAGCACCGCCTGATGGTGCCGGACTCGCCGGGCAGGCACCGGGAACGACGCCGGCTCAGCCACCGGAGACGTCCAACTCGGCTGCCTGGATCAGCGCCTTCTGCTCGGCGTTCAGCTCCCGGGAGTCCAGCCAACCTTCCGGCAGGTGGGGGCGCTTGGGCGAACCGGCGCGCCCCCGCGGCCCCTCGGCATCGGGCCCGGGGTACGGGGCGTGCGGGTCGAGCTCGTCCAGCAGAACTCGCAGGGTGGCCAGGTCCGGGACCTGGGCTAGTTGTGCACGCAGCTCACCGCCCACCTGGTAACCCTTGAAGTACCAGGCCACGTGCTTGCGGACGTCCCGCAAGGCCTTGCCCTCGTCCCCGCCGAAGGTGTCCACCAACAGTTCGGCATGGCGGTAGAAGGTGTCGGCGACCTTCGCCAGCCCCGGGCGGAAGCGCTCGTCCGAGCCCTCGAAGGCGTTCTGCAGGTCGCCGAAGAGCCACGGGCGGCCCTGGCAACCGCGGCCGACCACGACCCCGTCCACGCCGGTCTGCCGCACCATCGCGATGGCGTCCTCGGCACTCCAGATGTCCCCGTTGCCCAGGACCGGGATGTCCGGCAGGGCCTCACGCAACCGGGCGATGGAGTCCCAGTCGGCGTGGCCGGAGTAGTGCTGTTCCATGGTGCGCCCATGCAGGGCCACGGCGGCGACGCCCAGGGCCCGAGCCCGGCGGCCGGCGTCGAGGTACGTCAGGTGGTCCTCGTCGATGCCGCGGCGCATCTTGACGGTGACGGGGATGTCCTTCTTGGAGGCCTCCCGCACGGCCGCGCCGATGATGGAGGCGAAAAGATCCGACTTCCAGGGCAGGGCCGAACCCCCGCCACGCTTGGTGACCTTGGGCACGGGGCAACCGAAATTCAGGTCGATGTGGTCCGCACGGTCCTCCTCCACGAGCATCCGCACCGCCTGGCCGGTGGTGACGGGGTCCACGGAGTACAGCTGCACCGAGCGCGGCGTCTCATCCGGATCATGGTGGATGATCCGGAAGGACTCGGCCCGGCGCTCCACCAGCGCCCGGGCGGTCACCATCTCGGAGACGTACAACCCACCGCCGTATTCACGGCAGAGCCGCCGGAAGGCGTTGTTAGTGATACCGGCCATGGGGGCCAGCACCACGGGGGTCTCGATGGTCAGCGGGCCCAGCTGCAGGGCGGGCAGGTTCAAGCGCTCTGGAGTCTGGGCCGTGGTTTCGGTGCGCTGGGAAGCGTCAGTCACGGCAGTCATTCCACCTATTATCCCAGAAGGGGCCCGCTTCCGCTGGCTCCCTCCACCAGCCATCCATCAGCCATCCACAGGTGGAGGCCAACGCCACAGGTCAACGCTGGAAGAACCCCGGTCACCATGATGTTCTTGCAGTCATGAAGAAGATCGGATTCCTGAATTTCGGGCACTGGAGCTCCGTGCCCGGCTCGCGCACCCCGGACGCCGGGGCCACCCTGGGCCAGACCATCGAGATGGCGGTGGCCGCGGAGGAATCCGGTCTGGACGGGGCCTGGATCCGGTCCCACCACTTTCAGAACATGCTCTCCGCCCCGTTCCCGCTGCTGGCGGCCATGGGCGCGGCCACGAAGACCATCGACCTGGGCACCGGCGTGATCGACCTGCGGTACGAGAACCCCCTGTACATGGCGGAGGAGGCCGCGACGGCGGACCTCATCTCCGGCGGCCGGCTCCAGTTGGGCGTCTCCCGCGGCTCCCCCGAGGCTGCCCGCGACGGTCAGCACCAGTTCGGCTATGACCTTCAGCCAGGTCAGTCCTGGTCCGAGCTGGCCCAGGCCCGGGGGGACCGCTTCCGGGACGCCGTCTCGGGCGGGCTCGTGGCGCACGCCGATCCGGATTCCGGCTGGGCCCAGCCCGGTCAGGAGAAGCTGTCCATCCAGCCGCAGTCCCCCGGACTGGTGAACCGCATCTGGTGGGGCTCCGGGAATACCGTCTCCGGTGTCCGGGCGGGAGAGCAGGGCTACAACCTGCTCTCCTCCACGCTCCTGCTGCAGGACGACGGTAGGCCGTTCCACGTCCAGCAGGCCGACCAGATCGCCCAGTACCGGCAGGCCTATGCCGCCTCCGGCCACACGACCGGCGGAATGACGGCGGTGACCCGTTCAGTCTTCCCGATCGTCTCCGCCCAGGACGACATGTACTTCGGCGGACGCCGCGAGCGTTCAGACTCCTCCGGCCACCTCGAGGGCGGCAAGGCCCGTGGAGGCCCCACGTACTCCGGGACCTTCGACGAGGTGGTGGACCTGTTGCGCGCCGACGAGGCCGCCCAGGCGGCCGACTACGTGCTGATGGCCAACCCCAACCAGCTAGGCGTGGAGTACAACGCTCATCTGTTCACCCAGTGGGCCGCGGTGGCGAGGGCCCTGGGCTGGAAGTGAAGTAACTTTTAAGCATGGATCTCTGGGTCATCATGCTCCTCGTGCTGGCCGTCATGGTCGGGCTCGGCGGGTGGGCTGGGGTGGCCGCGCTTCAACGCCGCCTCCTGACCGGTCGGCAGGACCGGTGGCGTGCCCTGGAAGGCCGCTTCAACCAAGTCACCCTGGACGCCGACCGCTACGAGCGCAGCCCTGACGATGCGCTGGCCGCCCCGGGCTGGCTGGACCGCTCCAGCCCCGTGGTCCGGGGCTTCTCCGGCACGCTCAAGCGGGCCCAGAAGGACCGGGCCGAGCTGGAGCGATCGGTCGGCCGGGCGCCGGGCCGTGCCGGACGGGAGATCGGCAGCGGAAACCAGGATCCGGCGTCGGGCCTGAATCCCACCGAACAGGACCTGCAGGAGTTCGAGCTGCTCGTCGAACGCCTGGAGGACGCCTACCGGGACACCGACCGCGCCGTACGGTCCGTGGGCTGGACCCGCCCGGGCACGCTGCACGTCCCCCATCCCCAGTTCCTCCTGGACCCCCGCTGGGGACGGTCCGCCGTGCTCCCCCGCCTGGGCTCGCTGGAGCAGACCAACGCCGCGCGGTCCGTGAAGGAATTCCTCGACGCCGCCTACCCGCTGCGCCGGGAGACCGCCCTGAAAGCCCTGCGGGAACGCAGCGGTGGAGCCGGCCACGCCCACCGCGCCCAGAAGGCGCTCGAGCAGCTGATCCAGACCCGCCGGTACTCCGCCGACCGCCACGGCTTCCTGTGGCCCGGCTCCACGGTGGTGGAGCACTGGGGCGTCTACCGCACCTTCGGCCGTGACGCGGACGTCAGCATCCAGGACATCCCCCCGGTGGAGGTCGCCAACGCCCTGTGGGCCCTGCTGCCCGCGGACCGGGGCATGCCGGACGAGGAATTGCTCGAGCTGGCCCAGCAGCACCTGGCCCTGACCGCCGGTTTCACCTCCGGCCTCACCCAGAGCCTCAACGACGGCATCGCCCGCGGGCTGAAGAGCCTGCCCGAGGGCGTGCAGCGCACCATCAACGGCGCGGTGCCCCACGGTGTCTTCCTGCCGACCTCCGCGCCGAAGATCCGGCAATTGCTCAGCGAAGGCCTGCACGAGGGCCTCGTGACCGGCCGTCTGCAGCGGCAGCCCGACGGGCTCGTCCGACGACTGCGGAGCGGCTGGCCCAGCACCTACCGGCGGTAGCCCCCGCGCCGGACTCAGCCCTCCGTCGTGAGCAGCCGCTCCAGGTCGGGACGGTTCAGGATCTGCTGGCGCAAGGTGTCACAGAGCCCCTCCAGCAGGGGCCATCCGGTCTCCGCTTCCGCCGAGGCGATGGCCTGGCGGGCGTAGACCACGCGGAAGTCGTGGGCGAAGGCGTCACGTCCGGTCGCCGCGATGCACGATTCGGCCAGCCCCCCGGCCAGGATGACGGTCCGGGCGCCGACGGTCCGCAGCCGCTGGGCCAGGGAGGTCCCGTGGAAGGCGCTGTCCCGGATCTTCTCCAGGTGCGTGGCCGGTTCCAGGTCCAGCCCGTCCAGGAGTTGGACCTGCGGCGTGCCGGGGAAGTTGAAGCCCTGTTCGTCCTCGAGCATCTTCAGCGTCCAGGTCGACGTGTCCCTGGCATGCACGGTGCCGACCACGAAGACGGGGATGCCGGCCTGGCGGGCGAGTCCTGCCAGCCGGTTGGACTCCGTCACCATCAGTTCCCGGTTGTCCCGTGAGGCGGGGTCCTCGAAGAAGCCCTCCTGGAGATCGATGAAGACCACGGCGGTCGATAGTTCAGTCATTCCTCCAGCCTAGACACGGACGGATGCCGGAGCAGTCGGCGCCGCGACGGATTTCGCCACCGCCACCGCGATGCCGGTGGTGATCGGGATCGCCAGGACCAGCCCGATCGAGCCCACCAGGATCCGCACGATCTCCTCGACGAGTTCTCCGGACATCAGGGTGTCCCAGAGGCTGCGGTCGTAGAGGGAGACCACCATCAGCACCGGCAGGGCCGCTCCGGCGTAGGCGAAGGCGATCGTGTAGACGGTGGAGGCAATGTGGTCCCGGCCGATGCGCATCCCCGAGGCCAACAGCTCGCGCTGGGACACCGCCGGGTTCGCGGCCTGCAGCTCCCAGACGGCGGAGGCCTGCGTGATGGTGACGTCGTTGAGCACCCCGAGCCCGGCCACGAGCAGGCCACACAGGACGATCCCGGACAGCCGCACTTCCGGGGCCACGGTGGCCAGCACATAGGAGTACTCGTCCCCCAGACCCGTGAGATAGGCCGCGTCCGTTCCCCACAACGCCAGCACCGCGGTGAGGGCCAGGCCGATCAGGGTCCCCAACAACGCGGTGGTGGTCCGCAGTGAGAACTCGTGGGCGAAGTACAGCACCACGAGCATGATCAGGCAGCAGCCGACCAGCCCGATCCACAGCGGTGGGCCGCCCTCCAGCAATGCCGGGAACATGAATCCGAACAGCACCGTGAACGCCAGGCCGAGGCCCACGATGGCCCGCAATCCGCGCCAGCGGGCCACGGCCACCACCACCAGGGCGTACAGCAGGGCGAGGACCACCACGGGCACGGTCCGCTCGAAATCGACAAACACGTAGTCCGACTCACCGCTCGCGCCGGGGTCCCCGGCCATCCCGCCGGTCGGCGTCTCCAGGGTGCCGGCCTCCTGGCCACAGTCCCGGGGTTGGAGACCGGTGACGGTGCCCGTGACCATGGTGATGCCCTGTGAGGTGCCGTAGGGGTCCGCCAGGGAGAGTTCCTGGTGGGAACCGGACGGCCAGAGGGCGATCATGGCCGTGCTCAGGGCCGTGCTCAGGGGGCATCGGGCACGTCGGTGGCCCAGATCCGCGTATCCAGCAGCACACGGGCGTGCCCGGTGGTGACCAGCTGGTCGAGGATCGGGGTGAGGATGTCCATGGAGTCGTCCACCTCGAGCTGGACCGGATACTGCGTGGTCAGCAGGGCCAGCAGCGAGGCGGCCGCGGTCTGGGCGTCCAGGGGAGCCAGTTCCGGGTTCCAGCCCAGCAGCACGTCGGTGGGGTCCTCGGTGCGTTCCGGCGTGTAGGAGAGGGCGAACGCATCGATCCCGCCCCCCTGGGCCTTCGGCTTGGACCGCAGCACCACAGCGCCCGAGGCGCCCGTCGCGGGGCCGAGCAGCAGCTGCTGGGCCCGGCCGACGCTCAGGTCGGACGGATCCCAGGCGTGCGTGGCCGCGTAGAACGCCGCCACCGCCTGCGTCAGCTCCACCGAACCCGTGGCCAGGTCCTCCACGGCCAGCCCGGTGCCGTCCAGCTCCGGCGCTGTGATGACCCCGGGCCCGACGGCGATGCGCCGGGAGCGCTGCAGCGGCGAGAACCCCTGCCCCGCCAGGAAGGGCGCGGCCGGGTGCTTCACGGGGCCACTGGCCAGGTCCAGCTGCGCGCCCGCAGCGGCGGACCCCGCCTCTGCTCTGGCATCGCCCGAGGCGGCACCGTCGGCACCGTCCGGCGCGGTGTCCGGCAACGCAGCCGACGCCACCGCGAAGCGCGTCTTGAGCTCGGTGGTCGCCAGGGTGCCCTCGGCCCGGGCACCCTCGGCCTCGGCGCGCAGTGCGGTCAGCAGCGCGGTGGCGAGGCCACGGCCGCGCAGCTCGCGCGCCGTCTCGGCGTAGAACCAGAGGCGCTGCGGATGCACGGACGAGGCATACACAACCGCGGCTGCGACCGGGATGCCCTCGTCCTCCGCCACCAGGCACCGGGCCCAGGGCTCGTCCGGCCGGGTACTCGAGGGACGGAGCATGGCGCGGTCCTGGTGATGCTGGGCATCGGTGGGGTCACCCCACAACTCTAGGAGCCGCAGGTCGTCTCCCTCGGCCCACGGCCGCAGGGACACGCCCGCTGGGAGCTGGGGGCCGGCGTCGGGAACCGTCATCTGTACCCCTCCCCTTACTTGGACAGCCGCTCGAACAGCCAGCCGCGCACCTGGTCCAGGGACACGCGCTCCTGAGACATGGAGTCGCGTTCGCGGATGGTGACGGCCTGGTCCTCGAGGGAGTCGAAGTCCACGGTGATGCAGAACGGGGTGCCGATCTCGTCCTGACGGCGGTAGCGGCGGCCGATGGCGCCGGCGTCGTCATAGTCGATGTTCCACACGCCCCGGAGCTCGTCCGCCAGCCGCTTGGCGGTGGGCACGAGCTCCTCCTTGCGGGAGAGCGGCAGGACGGCCGCCTTGACCGGGGCCAGCCGCGGATCGAGGCCGAGCACCGTGCGCACATCGGTCCCGCCCTTGGTGTTGGGCGCCTCCTCCTCACGGTAGGAGTCCACCAGGAAGGCCATCATGGACCGCGTGAGGCCGAAGGACGGCTCGATCACGTACGGGGTGTAGCGCTCCCCCGAGGTCTGGTCGAAGTACTGCATCTTCGTGCCGGAGGCCTCGGTGTGGGAGTTCAGGTCGAAGTCCGTGCGGTTGGCGATGCCCATGAGCTCGCCCCACTCGGAGCCGGCGAAGCCGAACTTGTACTCCAGGTCGATCGTGGCATCGGAGTAGTGGGCCCGCTCGCCGTCCGGGACCTCGAAGCGGCGCATATTGTCCGTGTTGATGCCCAGATCGATGAACCAGTTCCAGCAGGCCTCCACCCAGGTGTCGAAGTGCTCCGTGGCGGCCTCCGGGTGGGTGAAGTACTCGATCTCCATCTGCTCGAACTCCCGGGTGCGGAAGATGAAGTTGCCCGGGGTGATCTCGTTGCGGAACGCCTTGCCGATCTGACCGATGCCGAACGGGGGCTTGCGGCGGGAGGCATTGACCACGTTGAGGAAGTTCACGAAGATCCCCTGGGCGGTCTCGGGGCGCAGGTAGTGCAGGCCCTCCTCGTTGTCCACGGGGCCCAGGAACGTCTTCATCAGCCCGGAGAACATCTGCGGCTCGGTCCAGGATCCGCGGGTGCCGCAATCGGGGCAGGCGATCTCGTCCATGCCGCCGAGCCCGCCCGTGGGGGCGCGGCCCTTCTTGGCCACGAAGCCCTCGATGAGGTGGTCCTGGCGGTGGCGCTTGTGACAGGACGTGCACTCGACCAGCGGGTCGGTGAAGGTGGCCACGTGACCGGAGGCGTTCCACACGGCTGAGGGCAGGATGATGGCGGAGTCGAGGCCGACCATGTCCTCACGGCCGCGCACGAACGTGTTCCACCACTGCGTCTTGATGTTGTCCTTGAGCTCCACGCCTAAGGGCCCGTAGTCCCACGCCGAGCGGGAGCCGCCGTAGATCTCTCCGGCCTGGAACACGAAGCCGCGTCGCTTCGCGAGGGAGATGACCTGGTCGAGGGTGGTCTTGGGGGCCATGGGGGCATCACATCCGTGTCTGTTACTTCGGCCGCTGGCTGCGGTCAGCGCACTGGAGCCGGCGCGCGGGGCACGCCGGCGTTCGGGTTACCGAGCCAGTCTAGGTCCCCTGCGGGCCGCGGCTGGTGCACCGGCACGGATCTCAGGCCACAATGGAGGTATGTCCGAACACCCGAGCCCCGAGACCCCTCACCGATACCGCCACGCCCCCGAGGCCCCGTCCGCGCATCCGGCACCGCTGGAGATCCGCGACGGGATGATCCGTCTGGGACAGGCCCTCAAGCTGGCCAACCTGGTGGAGGACGGGGCGGACGCCCGCGCGGTGATCGAAGCCGGCCTGGTCCAGGTCAACGGGGATCCGGAGACCCGCCGCGGCCGCCAGTTGCACCCCGGGGACGTGTTCGAGTTCTCCGGCGAGGCCGTGAAGGTGGTCCCGTCCGGGGGCTGAGCGTGGACGGGCTACTTCACCACGTAGTCCAGGAACTCCCCCACGTGGCGCAGTTCCTGCGGGCCGATGCCGTGGCCGATCCCGGCGTAGAGCACCTTGGTCATGTCCACGTGCTCGTTCATCCAGGCGTGCGTGTACTCGATCTTGTCCGGCGTGATGACCGGATCGGCCTGATCCCGGCCCCAGAACACCTTGGGCTTGACCGCCTTGACGGCCTCGTCGTCGAAGAATCCGGCCAGGGGGCCGGCACCGGACACCTCGGAGGGCACGACGCCGGCCGCCGGGGCTGCGGTCCCCGCACCGGGCGCCATGGTGGGGTCGATCGCGAACCCCGAGAGTCCGACGACGCAGGCATAGGCCTCCGGTTCCCGGCGCAGCAGCGAAGTGGCCATCGCCATGCCCATGGAGAATCCGAGCAGGGAGGTGCTGGCGAAGTCCGGCCGCTGGGCGGCCACCCACTCCTGGAGGTCCTCGATGGCGGCCCGCACCGCCAGCGGTGAGGACTCCAGGGAGTTGGTCAGCGGGAACCACGTGTAGCCACCGTGATCCATGACCAGCGGTGCCCGCACGGAGGCGATGGTGAACTTCTCCGGCAGATCCGGAACGATCCCGAACAGGTCGTTCTCGTCTGCACCGTAGCCGTGCAGCACCACCAGCAGGTGCGTTCCCCCGCGCTCGGCCTCGGGACGGGACCAGCGGACGAACGGTTCGGTGGGCTCGGAGTGGGACGGGTCGGGAGTCTGCGGTTCGGTCATGATCCCAGCGTAGGCGAGAAGTCCTGGACGAGTTCTGCCACCAATGCGAAGTGACCGCTGGGTAACCAGGCCTTTAGGATCGTGGCATGTCTGGTTCCTCGGCTTCCTCGACTTCCTCGACTTCCTTGCACTCCGATGCTCCCCTGCACCCGATCCACCCCTGGCGCCGCTACGTGGCTCTGGGCGACTCGTTCACCGAGGGCATCGGCGACCCGGACCCGCAGCGGCCCGGCTACCACCGCGGTTGGGCGGACCGGGTGGCCGAGGAACTCGCCCATCGCGTCCCGGATACCGAGCACTTCTCCTATGCCAATCTGGCCATCCGCGGCCGGCTGATCGACCAGATCGCCGCCGAGCAGACCACGCCGGCCCTCGAGCTGAAGCCGGACCTCATCACCCTCTGCGCCGGCGGGAACGACGTGATCCGGCCGGGCGGGGACCCGGATGCGATCGCGGAGAAGCTCGACGATCTCGTCGGGAACCTCGCCGCCAGCGGGGCCACCGTGGTGCTCTTCACCGGCCCTGACATCCGGGACACTCCCGTGATGGGCCGCATCCGCGGCAAGGTGGCGATCTACAACGAGAACGTGCACACCGTGGCCCTGCGGCACGAGGCCGTGGTCGCGGACCTGTGGGCCCTGCGGGAGCTGACCCGGAAGGAGATGTGGGCCGAGGACCGGCTGCATTTCTCCCCCATCGGCCACCACACAATCACCACCATGGTGCTGGAGACCCTCAATGTCCCCCATGACCTGGTGCCGCTGGAGCCCAAGCCACCGGTGCCACGCACGTGGCGTCAGGCCCGGACCGAGGACGTGCTTTGGGCCCGTTCGCATCTGATGCCCTGGGTACTGCGGCGGTTGCGGCGCCAGTCCTCCGGTGACGGGCTCTCCCCGAAGCGGCCCCTCGCCGAGCCGATGTTCGGACACCCCATGCCGCCGGGCGCGGACACCTCCGGACAATAGGGCTTCGGGGTTCAACCCGGCGGCGTCGAGGGCTCCCGCCACCGAGGACGCGGTGGGATGATTCTCCTGCGGGGAACGATTCCCGCATCGACGCGGCCCGGTTCGAGATGGAATACCTGCTCTCCGTCGGCACCAGGAGTTGAGCCCCATGCACAGGACAACGGACGGAGAAATCCTCTCCACAGCGGTGTTGCGCACGGTGGCCGAGAGTTCCACCGCAGAACGCCTGGCCGCAGCCCAGCGACTCGTCTACGGGCCGATCCTCGACTGGGTGCGCCACAGCCCCTTCCACACCAACGCTCTCGGCCACTCGGTACATCCACCTCTCACCGACATCACCCTGGGTAGTTGGATGGGGGCCTCCCTCCTCGACCTGGCCGGGGGGACGCCGTCACGCCACGGCGCCACGCTCCTGGTATCCGCAGGTCTGCTGGCCGCGATTCCGACAGCACTCGCCGGCGCTGCCGACTGGACAGAGACCGAAGGAGCTGATCACCGGATCGGCGCGGTTCACGCGCTGGGAACAGATGCCGCCGTCTTCCTGTTCCTGGGATCCCTCATCGCCCGCCTCCGGGACCGTCACACCCTCGGGGTCGGACTCGCTGCGGCCGGCAACGTGGTCGCGGCATCGGCTGGTTTCCTCGGCGGCCACCTGGCCCTGACACGGGGCACCGCGGGAGGGTCCGGGCCGACTGAGCGCGGCGAGTGAGGGCGGCTAGAGGCCTAGAGGCCCAGCACCCGCGTCATCTCCGCGGCCACCTGGTCCAGGTCCGTCAGGAACCCGTCGTGCCCAATCGGAGAATCGATCATGTGGACCGGGACGTCGCCGGGCAGCTGGCGGGCGAGCTCCTGGGACTGGCCCGGGAAATACAGGCGGTCGGACTCGACGGCGGCGATGAACGGTGTCACCTGGATGGAGCCCAGCACCTCCGCTTCCGTGCCGCGGCCGCGGGAGACGTCGTGGCTCATCAGGGCTTCGGTCAGCACCAGGTAGCTGTTGGCGTCGAAGCGTTTGATCAGCTTGGCCGCCTGGTAGTCCAGGTAGGACTCGACCTGATAGCGCCCCTGCCGCCGGACCGGCTCCCCGAACGGGTTCTCCTCGGGCTGCGCGGCGCGCCCGAAGCGGGAGACCATGTCCGGTTCGGATCGGTAGGTGATGTGCGCGATCTTGCGGGCGATGCCCAGCCCGCCGTCCGGCGTCGGGCCCGGGTAGTAGTCCCCGCCGCGGAAGTTCGGGTCCAGGGTGATGGACTGCACCTGCGCCTGGGCGAAGGCGATCTGCTCGGCGGTCGAGTGCGCCCCGCAGGCGATGACGGCCATGCCGGCCACACGGTCCGGGTAGGCGGTGGCCCACTCCAGGGCGCGGGCACCTCCCATGGAGCCGCCGATCACCGCCTGGAAACGCTCGATGCCCAGGGCGTCGGCCAACCGCGCCTCGGCATGGACGGAGTCGCGGATGGTGGTGAACGGGAAGCGGGATCCCCAAGGGGTGCCCTCCGGGTCCAGCGAGGACGGTCCGGTACTTCCGTAACAACCGCCGAGGATGTTCGGGGCGATCACGAACCAGGTATTGGTGTCGATGGGGCAGCCGGGGCCGACGACACCCTCCCACCAGCCCTCCTCCGGATCACCGGAGGAGGCCGCCACGTGCGTGGACCCGGTCAGGGCATGCAGCACCAGCACGGCGTTCGACTTCTCGGCGTTGAGCGTGCCCCAGGTCTCGTAGGCGATCTCCACCTCCGGCAGGTGGCCACCGGTCTCGAAGTCCAAGGCGCCGATGCGCCGAGTGTGCAGGCCGCCGTCGGGTAGGCCCGTGGCGGTCGGCTGGGGGGTGGTCGTGGTCATGCGAATACCTCCGGCCCTAGGCGCTCACGTCGGCCGCGGCGAAGCCGTTGTCCAGATCGGCCAGGATGTCTTCGATGCTCTCCACACCCACGGACAAGCGGACCAAGCCGGGGGTGACACCGGTGGCACGCTGCTCCTCCTCGGTGAGCTGGGAATGCGTGGTGGATGCCGGGTGGATGACGAGCGAGCGGACATCACCGATGTTGGCCACGTGGTGGTGCAGGCGCAGGGCGTCCACGAAGCGGGCCCCGGCCTCGCGGCCGCCGGCGATCTCGAAGGAGACGAAGCCGGCCGGGCCCTTCGGCAGGTACTGCTTCGCGCGCTCGTGCCAGGGACTGGAGGCCAGCCCGGGGTAGATCACGGCCTCGGCCAGGGCGTGGCCGTCCAAATACTCGGCCACCTGGCGGGCGTTCGCCACGTGGCGCTCCATGCGCAGGGACAGGGTCTCGAGGCCCAGGTTGAGCAGGAAGGCGTTGAAAGGGCTGATCGCGCTGCCGTAGTCGCGCAGCAACTGGACCCGCGCCTTGAGTACGAAGGCCAGGTTGGCCCCGAGGATGCCGTCCACGCCCAGGTCCCGGGCGAAGACGATCCCGTTGTAGCTCTCGTCCGGGGTGTTGAAGCCCGGGAAGCGCTCGGGCTGGGCGGCGAAGTCGAAGGTGCCGCCGTCCACGATCACGCCGGCCATCGCCGCGGCGTGGCCGCCGAGGTACTTGGTGGCCGAGTGGACCACGATGTCCGCACCGTGCTCGATCGGGCGCAGCAGGTACGGGGTGGCCAGGGTGTTGTCCACGATCAGCGGCAGCCCGGCGCCGTGGGCGACGTCGGCGACGGCGCGGATGTCCAGCACGTCCCCGCGGGGGTTGCCGAGGGTCTCACCGAACAGGGCCTTGGTGTTGTCCTGGATGGCGTTCTGCCACGCCTCCGGGCTGTCCGGGTCCTGCACGAAGGTGGTGGTGATGCCGATCTTGGCCAGGGTGTGCTTGAACAGGTTCTGCGTGCCGCCGTACAGCGAGGCGGACACGACCACATGGTCCCCCGCCCCGGCGAGGTTGAGGATGGAGAAGGTGGTGGCCGCCTGGCCCGAGGCCAGCAGTAGTGCCCCGACCCCGCCCTCCAGGGCGGCGATCTTGCCTTCAACGGCTTCCTGGGTGGGGTTGCCGATGCGCGAGTAGATCGGGCCGAGATCCTTCAGGGCGAAGCGGTCGGCGGCGACCTCGGCGGACGGGAAATCGAAGGAGTTCGACTGGATGATCGGCAGCACCGTGGCGCCGTAGGGGTTCTCCTCCGGGATCCCGGCATGGACCTGGCGGGTCTCGAAGCCCCACTGGGCTGGATCGGCGGCCTCGGTGTTCGGGGTGCTGGGGGTGTTGGTGGGGTTGTCAGTCACGTGACGGCTCCTGTCAGTCCAGGGCCACCGGTGTGGTGCCGGCGGGCAGGGACATCGTCCAGCAACCCGACGCGGCGTGGTGGCCCGCGCTTGCCGGTGCCGGTCGGCACCTGCCTGGTCCTCACCCGGGGCACCCCACCGCGAGCTGGAGGGTTGCCGGCCAGCAAGCCGGGGCTTGATGCTGGCACTCATGACCTTCGTCAAGTCTGCCAGATCGGCTCCGGGGATTCATCCCCGGCCGCCCTGGGGCGTAGCATTGCGCCGCACGGTGCTCCCGCGGCCCTCGTCATCAGGGACGCCGAATAACCGGCACCGGCTGCCGGTCAGACCTGTGACGTCGACCACATTTCAAGTGAGGTTAACCTAACCAGTCCGGGCCGGAAGAAAGTGCAACGATAAGAGCATGATGCGCCTGGATCACGTCTCGTACGCCGTTGGACCCGAAGAAGGACTTGCCGCCACGGTGGCCCGTCTCGCCGAAACGCTCGGCATCGAGCGCGTCAAGGGCGGTGTCCACCCCCGCTTCGGCACGCGCAATGCGATCTTCCCGCTGCGCAACCGCCAGTACCTCGAGGTCGTGGAGGTCTTGGACCACCCCTCCTCGGAGAAGGCCCCGTTCGGCCAGGCCGTGCGCGCCCGCTCCGAGATGGGCGGCGGCTGGATGGGCTGGTGTGTCTCCGTGGACGACCTCGCCCCGTTCGAGGAGCGCCTGGAACGCCAGTCCGTGCCCGGCAACCGCAAGTTCCCGGACGGCCGCGAACTCACCTGGCGCCAGATCGGCATCAAGGGCCTCATCGCCGATCCCCAGGTCCCGTACCTCTTGCGCTGGGATGAGGGCACCGAGGACCTGCACCCCTCACAGGCCCACACGCCTCAGGCCGAGTTGTCCTCCATCACGATCGCCGGCTCCCGCGACCGCGTGCGCGGCTGGTTGGGCCTGGACGACCCGGAGGAGACGGTCGGGGACATCAACGTGGTCTTCGAATCGCCCTCCGGCACCCCCGGCATCCTGGAGGTCACCTTCGAGACCCCCCAGGGCACCGTCACGCTCTGACCCCACGCACCACCCTGCGTTGAGTCCGGAGGGATTCACCTCTCAGCCCCGATATACGTGAATCCCTCCAGACTCACGTCACGGATTCAGGTGCCGAACAGGCCTGCCGCCACCAGCAGCGGGTACGCCACGAAGCCGGCGGCATTCAGCAGGAAGTGCGCGATCACCAGCGGCATCACCCGCCGGTATCTCAGGTAGACCGCGCCGAACACCAGCCCCATCAGCAGGTTGCCGATCCCCGGGCCCACCCCCTGGTAGAGGTGGTAGGCACCCCGCAGGACCGCGCAGCCCACCACCACGGCCACGGGATTCAGGGGCACGACGGCGCCGCTCGCCCAGGCGCGTAGCCCACTGTGACTGCCGGGCTGGCCCGCCACCATCCCAGCACGCCGCTGTTGCAGGTAGCCGAGCCGGTCGAAGAGCCACGCCACCACGATGACCTCCTCCAGCAACGCGTGCCGCAGGGCGGAGAGCAGCAGCACAGGGGTGGTCCACCAGTACTCATTCAGGGCGCTGCCGACGATGGCCGTGGTGACGCCCGCGGCCCGGCCGGCAGCGTAGACCGCCAAGGTCCCGAGGCCGATCACCAGGAACAGTCCTGCGCCGAGGCCCACGTCCCGGCCCGGCCGGCGGAAGTCCAGGCCGAAGGTGCGGAACGGGTTGCGCCCGCGGATCCACACCAGATGCAGCACCAGCAGCACCGGGACCAACGCGAAGCCGATGTCCAGCACCTGGTAGGTCAGGTCGAAGAACTGCCGGTCATCCAGGGCCGGGTTCAGGGTGGTGGTCTGCCCGGACAGGGGCGCCTGCGTCCATTTGTCGATGAGGTTGACGATCGCGTAGACCGCCGACTCCCCCAGGGACAGCGCCAGCACGATGACGATCTCCCAGCGGACCGTCCGAGATGAGGGTGCCGCCAGGGCATCGAACGCCCCGGCTCCGGCCGGCCGGGTCGGCGGATTCGAAGGGTTCGGCAGCGGAGACGAGGAGGCAGAGGTGGTCACCGCCCCAGTGTAGGAGTGTCCGCTGCCCACTCCGGCCCGGCCGCCCACCATCGCCGCCCCGCTCGGCCACAGTCAGCCGCCGCGCTACCGTGGATCTATGGCCTCCGCACCGACTCCCGACGACGTCGCTACCGCCTGCGCCGCGGCCGCCCGGCCCTTGGCTTCTGCCCTCGCCGCTGATGACGGACTCGCCCGCCGCCTGGCCGAGGCAGACTGGCCTGCCGGCGTGATCGACGAGGGCGGACAATTCCACCGGGTACTCGTGCTGCCCGGCGTGGGCGCCGTACGGATGACCCGCACCCGCGAGGCCGCCGCACGCCTCAGCGACCGCATGGCCGCCCTGCAGACCCTCAGCACGACGGCGGCGCTGCCCTTCGCCGTGCCCGTACCCCTCACCGAGGTGGTCGGGGAGGCGGACGGGCTCCCGGCGGGGATGGCCGCCGTGGTGCAGCAGTACCTTCCCGGTGAGGCGCACCCGCCACACACCGGTGACGTGCCGGTGCTGCGTGACCTGTGCCGGACGCTCGCCGGAATCGACACCACTCCCCTCACGCCGCACCTCGGTCCCCCGTTCGCCTATCGCGGCCCGTGGACGGCGGAGAAGGTGGCCGCGGTCCAGGCGGTGCCGTCGCTGCTGGCGGCGTCGCACGGGCCAGGCCTCTGGACCGAGGGCTCGCCGGTGGGTCCCGGCGCCGTGGTCTCCGCGGACCGCTGGGCCGAGACGGTGGCCACCCTGACCGCCACGCACACCGCATGGACGGAGGAGCCGGTGGTGCCACCGTCGCTGGTCCACGGGGATCTGGCCGGGCACAACATGCGGTGGCAGCCCGCAGGCGCCGGAGGTCTCGGACCAGATGGACCCGACGGAGAACGCTGGCACCTCACCGGGATCCTGGACTGGGACCTGGCCGCCGTGTGGGACCCGGCCCTGAACCCGGCCTACCTGGCCCTGTGGCACGGCGAGGAGAAGTTGGAGGAGATCGCCCGGGACGCCGATGAGGCCCTGCGCGCCCGGGTCTGGCTGGGATGGATGGCCCTGGAGACCATCTACGACGCGTCCCTGCGTGAAGACCCGGCGGGCGAGAACGGACCGGCCACCTGGCCGAAGCTGCTGCCCAAGGTACTCCCCCGCATCGAGCGGGCCACCGAGGCGCTGGCCCGGTGGCAGGCCGAGCACGCGCCGGTGGACGGCCACGTGAACGCTCGGTGAGCAGCCGGCGTCGGGAACGAGGTCCGTGGCCGCACCTGCGGGAGGCGACCCTGAGGGCCGTGGTCGAGGCGGACGGACGGGTGTTGGATGCGGGTCAGCGGGCCACCGTGAAGCTGCTGACCGGGCGGATTCCCTCCCGTGGCGTGTACCTGCACGGAGGGGTGGGGCGCGGGAAGACGTGGCTGGGCGCCGAGTTCTTCACTGCGCTCGAGGTGCCGAAGCTGCGGCTGCACATGCATGCCCTGCTGGGGCAGGTGAACCAGGTGGTCGCGAGCGCGCCGGCGGGCCAGCCGAAGGGGATCGACCACGCCGTGGCACGGATCGCCGGGGACGCCCGGCTGGTGTTCATCGACGAGTTCCACGTTCATGACGTGGGCGATGCGATGCTGCTGCGCCGTGTCCTGCCCGGCCTGCTCGCCCTGGATGCCGGGCTCCTGCTGACCTCGAACTACCCGGCCGACGGCCTGCTGCCGGACCCGTTGTTCCACCACACGATGGTGCCCGTGATCGAGATGATCCAGTCCTCCCTGACCGAGTGGCAGATCCCGGACGGGGTGGACTACCGGCCGTTGAACGCCGGCGACGGCCGGCGCGCGGGGTTCGCCTCCGGGTCCTGGACGGTCGCCGGAGCGACGGTCACCGGAGGGCCGGGGCCGACGGCGGCCAGGACCTCCGCCCACGTGCCGGTGGGATACAGCGGGACCCGACAGCTGGAGGTGACCGCCGCCGATCCGGAGGCCGGCGAGCTCGTGGCCACCTTCGGCCAGCTGTGCGGCGCCCCGGTGTCCGTGCAGGACGTCCTGGGCCTGGCCCAGACGTACTCGAGGTGGCACCTGCGGGCGGTGCCGCGCCCCGAGGAGATCGACGTTCAGGCGTTCCAGCGCTTCGCCTTCCTCGTGGACGTGCTGGTGGACGCCGACGTGCGGCTGGACGTGGAGGCAGCGCTGCCCCTGCACGAGTGGGGTCGGGCCGCGCACCTGCCCCGGGATGCCGACCGGTTCCTCAGCCGGCTGAGCCTGCTGGGCGTCGGACGGACGAACACCGCCTGAACTGACCCGCCAGCCTGGTGGAGCTGACCGACCAGCCAGGACGTGGCTTTCCCCACATGCACAAGCAACTTGATCAAGTTGCTTGTAGGGTTGGGGCGTGCCCCACGACCTGAACTCCGATTCCGAGCCGACCGCCGAACTGCTCGAGGCGCTGCTCCCGATCCTGCACCGGATCCACGTGGAGCGGACCCTGTCCCCCGGCAAAGTGGGGATTCTGCGCCACGTGGCCGAGAACGGACGGGCCAGCACAGCCGAGCTGGCCGCAAAGGTCCAGGTCAGTCCCCAGGCGATCTCACTCGCCGCCCGGGAACTCGAAGGTCTGGGGCTGGTCGAACGAATCCCGGATGAGACGGATCGACGCCGCTCCTGGATCCACCCCACCGAGGCGGGCCGGCTCAAACTGGCCGAGGAGACCCGGACCGGCCGCGCATGGCTCTACGGGGTCGTCCGTGAACGCCTGACGCCGGACGAGAGGCAGACACTCGCCTCCGCCATCCCGGTCCTGCGCAAACTCACGGCCGGGACGGCGTCCGAGACACTCTCCACGGCCGCGTCCACGCCTGCACCTGAGCCCGCGCCTGAAGCACCTTCTGAGGAGCCGCGTGACTGATACCCCTCAACGTCTGGAACCGGCCCTGGTCTACGCAGCGCTCTGCACGGCGGTGGTCAGCTCGCTGGGCATGCTGCTGGTGCCGTCCGTGGCCCAGGACATGGGGGTCTCCGTGAGCACCGCCCAGTGGATGCTCACCGTGAACCTCCTGGTGGGTGCCGTCGCCACCCCGGTGATGGGCCGGATCAGCGACGGGCCGCATCAGAAGCGGCTGCTGCTGGTGTCCCTGACCGTGATCCTGGCCGGGTCAGTCGTGGCCGCCCTGGCCCCGAACTTCACGGTGTTCCTCATCGGCCGGGCCCTCCAGGGCCTGACCTACGGCATCGTCCCGGTGACCATCGCCCTGGCACGCCGGTATCTCGCCGGGCCCCAGGTGCAGCCGGCCATCTCCAGCCTGTCCGTCACGGTGAGCACCGGGCTCGGCATCGGCTATCCGCTGACCGGCATCATCGCCGGCCTGGTCGACTACCGCTTCGCCTTCTGGTTCGCCGCACTCTTCGTCCTCTCCGCGATGGTGGTGGTCATCCGGACCGTTCCCGCCGGTGGTGATGTCCACGCTGTCCGGGTCCCCTTCGACACGGCTGGGGCGATCCTGCTGGGCACCGGCCTGGGCAGCCTGCTGCTCGGCATCAGCGAAGGGCCCACCTGGGGCTGGTCCTCCCCTTGGACCCTCGCCACCCTGGTCCTGGCCGCCGTCCTGCTGGCCCTGTGGGTGCGGACGTCACTGCGCTCGCGCCACCCGCTGATCAATCTGCGCGTGTTCGCCAATGGTGAGGTCGTGCTGGCCAACGCCTCGGCCATCGGGCTCGGCGCCGCCATCTACATCGGCCTCTCGGTCTCCAGCCTGGTGGCCCAGGCACCGACCTCCAGCGGATACGGGCTGGCCCTGCCGGTCTTCTGGGCCGGTTTCGTCATGCTGCCGCTGTCCGTCGGCAGCTTCATCGCCAACCGGATGGTCCGCCGGCTCTCGTCCCGGGTGCCGCTGACGGCCCTGTTGCCGATCGGGGCCGGACTGGCCGCCGCCTCCGGGATACTCCTCTGGTTCGCCCACACCGAGCTCTGGGAGGTCCTGCTCGGCATGTTCCTGTTCGGCCTGGGCATCGGCTCCAGCTATGCGGCCATGCCCGCCCTGATCGCCCGGAACGTGGCCGCCGAGGGCTTGGGCAGTTCGGTCAGCTTCAACCAGGTGCTGCGCACCATCGGCAGTTCCTTCGGCACCGCGGCCGCTGCGGCCATCTTCGCGGTGACCGCGGATCCCGCCGGACAGACCACCGATGCCGGGGTCACCGGCGCCTTCGCCCTCGGCGCCCTGGTGTGCCTGGCGGTGTGCTGCGCCCTGCTGGCCCGGACGGCAGCGCGGAGATTCCGCAGCCGCCGCCCGGAGTAGGCCGACCAGGGACGCCAACCCGGCACCTGGCCGAAGGGCGGTGCCGGGCACGAGGACTACAGAGGACTACACCAGGTCCCGCGGGACGCGGCGGTGCCAGCTCTGCGAGTAGACGCGGGGGTCGCCGCGCTGGGCGTCCAGTTCGTAGGCGTCGAGTTCGGCGTCGATGATGAACTCGGTGGGTGTGGAGGTCAGCACCGTGCTGGTGGTGACCTCGGCCCCCCAGTCCTCGCGCTCGACCCGGCGCACGGTCCGGGTCTCACCGCGCACGGAGTTCACGTCGTTCCAGCGGAAGCTGTACCACTCCTCGGTGCCGCGCCGGATGTGGCTCCCGGTGTCCTCGATGCGGAAGGCCCCCTGGTCATTGGCGATCTCCAGGGAGGAGACGTTCGTCGCCAGGTCGCGCGTGACCCGCCAGTGGTGCCGGCCGGGCTGGGTCTCGGTGACCGCCAACGGAGTCGCAGCCTCCGGCTCCCCGAACTCGCGCAGCCGGGCGTCCTCCGGCCGGCGGGCCCGCTGCGGGACGGTGAGGCTGCTGACCCCGGTGGTCAGGGAGACGGTGGCCGCCTCCGGGGAGGGCCAGGCCAGGGGCCAGTAGGAGGTCGAGATGGACAACCGGAGCCGGTGTCCGGCCGGGAAGGTCTGGGCGATGCCGTTCAGCGGCACCGTCACCCGGTACTTCTTCCCCGGCTCCAGCGGGCTCGGGTCCTCGCTGCTGTCCCGGTGGGTGAGGTTGAGCAGTCCGTAGGTCACCCGGGTGGCCTCGCCGTCCAGGTTCACGTCCGAGAGCCGCACGGCCAGCATGGCCACCGGCCGGTCCGCGGAAACCTCCAGGTGGCACTCCGGCAGGCCGAAGATCTCCAGGTCCTCGGTGAGCGGACGCGACTCGAAGAAGATAGCGCCGCCGTCCTCCTCCCGCTGGTCGAAGGGCAGGTCCGGCACCGCCGCGTAGGAGGCCCACTTGCCGGCGAACATGCCCACGCTCAGGGGGGACTTCATCTCGATCTCGGCGTCCGACTCGCCATGCTGGTCAGCGTCAGATTCGGCCTCTTCGAGGTGGTGGCCGCGCAGGGTGAACTCGCGGTCCTTGATCTCCGGGGCGGGCCACTGGTCCTCGGCGACCCAGCGGCCGGGCCGGTCCTCGTAGGAGGAGGCCGGTGAGATGCTGTCCTGCATCCACGCCCGGAGCATGGGCTCGTCCATCATCCCGGTGTCCCGGTCCTTGAGCCAGTGGTCCCACCACCGCACGGCCTCCTGCAGGAAGCCGATGGCCGGGCCTGGCACGCCGAGGTGCGGATACTTGTGGCCCCACGGTCCGATCAGGCCCTTCCGTGGGACGTCCAGGTTCTCCATCAGGCGGAACACGGCATTGGTGTAGCCGTCCGCCCAGCCGCCGACCGCCATCACCGGGCACTTCACCTGGCTGTAGTCCTCGCAGACCGAGGCCGTCCTCCAGTAGTCGTCACGCCGCTGGTGCTCCAGCCAGGTCTCCAGCCACAGCCCGCTGCCGGCCAGCCGCTCGTGCCACATGTCCCGCCACCGTTCGCCCACGATCTGCGGATCGGGCGGGAGGCTGTTGAACGCGAACATCACGGTGGCCTCGGAGAGGTTGTCGCCGAGCAGGCAGCCACCCATGTAATGCATGTTGTCCACGTAGATGTCGTCCGTGGCCGAGGCGCTGATGATGGCCTTCAGGGCCGGGGGCTGGCGGGCCGCCAGCTGCAGGCTGTTGAACCCGCCCCAGGAGATGCCCATCATGCCGACCTTGCCGTCACACCAGGGCTGCTCGGCCAGCCAGGCGATGACGTCCTCGGCGTCCTCGTGCTCCTGGGCGCGGTACTCGTCCACCATGACGCCGTCCGAGTCACCGCTGCCGCGCAGGTCCACCCGGGCGCACACGTAGCCGTGCCCGGCCATGTACGGGTGATTCAATTCGTCGCGGGCGCGGCTGCTGTCCCGCTTCCGGTACGGGATGTACTCCAGGATCGCCGGGACGGGGTTCTGCTCGGCGTCGACCGGCATCCAGATCCGGGCGGCCAACCGGGCCCCGTCCCGCATGGGGATGAACACGTTCTCGATGACCCGCGTCTCGTGCGGGAACTCGGTGATGGTCTTCATCGTCCTCCTGCTCCTTCTCCTTCGTGGTCGCCCGACTCGGCGCTGGCGTACTCGAACGGCAGCTCCTGGACGATCCGGGCGTGGAATCGGCCGAGTTCCTCATGGCTGGACGCGCCGAGGTAGAACTTGCCGACGATGAACCGGTAGCTGTCCTGGCCGGCCAGCTCGGACAGCCGGTCACCCTCATGGGCCATCAAGGTCAGGACCGTGCCGGGGTGCCGTTCCGCCAAGGCCCTCTTGTCCTCCTCGTCGGGCACCCGGGTCACCACCGCGTCCTCATCATGGAAGACCATGCACTGGGCGGCCACGGCATACTCACCCTGGCGGTGGGGCATCCTCGGCTCGCGGCCCAGGGCGATGTCGATCGCGACCTCGTGGTTCGAGGCACCGTCCACCTTGGCGAACAGGTCACTGTGGGACTGCGAGATGCGGGTGTTGACCTCGATCATCCACAGCTGGTCCGCCTCCTGGTCCCACATGAACTCGGAGTTGAAGCAGCCGTTGTCGAAACCGACGTGCTTCAGGTACCGCTCGGTGGCATCGATCATCCGCTGCTGCACGCGCTCCGGCACACTGCTGGCCGGGTAGTCCAGCCGGTCGAAGCTGGTGCCGTCCTCATCCTTGTGCATGTCCAGCACGCCGTGGATGCGGACGACACCCTGGAACACGGTGCCCTCGGGGGCGGCCTGGGTGCCCTGCACGAACTGTTCGGCCAGGCAGGTGTTGCCGCCCCACTGCTGCATCTCCGGCGGCAGGTCCACCATGGACAGGGCCGCGTCGAAGGCGTCCCCGATCTCCTCGATGTGCTCGCGGATCTCGGCCAGGGCCTCGTTGAAGCCCGTCTCGTCCTCGATCTTGAAGCCGAGGTTCGAGGAGTGGGCCTTGACCGGTTTCACCCAGAAGGGGAAGTCCAGGTCGATCGAGTCCAGCGCGTGGTCGTCGAAGGGGTCGAACGCGGCGAAACCGGGCACGCACTCCGGAATGCTGGCCCGCTGTTCCAGCCGACTCCAGTACTTGTGCTCACACTTCAGCACGCTCTCCAGGGACGGTGCCGGCAGTCCCCGCTCCGCCGCCAGGATGGGTGTCATCACGCTGACGGGGAAGTCCCAGTGGGCGATGATCGCGTCCACCGTCCCCTCGAAGGCATCCAGTTGGCGACGCGCGGCCGCCAGCAACTCCTCGAAATCAATCTCCGCGGTCTCCACCAGCCGCTCGTAGTCCAGCACGTTGTGGAAGGCGTAGTTCTCAGCCCCCGAGACGGTCTCCAGTTCGTGCCGCTGGACCTCGGTCAGGCCCAGGACGTGGATGTTCTTCTGTTCCATCACGCGCAACCTCTCGTCGGCGAACGGCTCCGGTCGAGCCTGCCGCCACCGTAAACACGGCCGAGGACGAAACACAACGTGGGACCGGACGGCGCGTCGGGTCTCAGGCGAGCAGGTCCCGCCCCAACGGGCGCAACGCCTCCCCCGGGGACTGGGCCGCGAAGATGAGCGCGTAGTGCACCGCCCAGCCGTGCGCCCGGGCCCACAGGGCAGGATCCGGAACCCGGCCGGCGTCGTAGGTGGTCCTGAAGGCCTCCCGGCCGGCACGTGAGAAATGCAACAGGGCCGAGCCCAGGTCCGAGGCCGGATCCCCGGCACACAGATCACCGAAATCCACCAGCACCGGAGAACAGGACCGGGACCCCCCGACGCCGGCCAGCACCGTGTTGTTCGGGTGCGGATCACCGTGGAGCCAGATCCGGGGGCCGGAGTACGGCGCCGCGTTCACCGCCCGCCTCCAGACCTCGGCGAGCTGGTCCCGGCGCTCCCGGCCGAGATCTCCGGCCACGGCGTTCCATCGCCGGGTGAAACGGTCCTCCACGTCGGCCAGATCGACCCCGCGGAAGGCGCTGGCCGGGGCGTCCGCGGGTGCCGGCTGGTGCAGTCCCCGCAGGGCGGCGGCCAGCTGGGCGGCATAGGCGTCCCGGACCTGGAGGGGCACGTGGACCGCCGGTGTCCCGTCCACCCAGGGCACCACCGCCCAGCGGAACGGGTAGCCGGTGCGGGGCACTCCCGTCCGGATCGGCGTCGGGACGGCAGGAATGGCAGTAGTGGTGTGGCCGGCTGCCGGCGCGGTGCCGTCCGACCGGACCGTCAGAGGAGAAGCCGGCGGTGACGCCAGCTGGGCTGCCAGCCGCGGCAGCCAGGCGACCTCCCGATCGAGCAGCGCCTCGGCCTGGGCATGCCGGGGAAGGCGGAGGGCCAGGCGTTCCCCCAGCCGGACCATGGTGTTGTCCCAACCGCGGACCGGCTCCGCCAGCGGCAGGTGGGCGAGGTCGGGGTGCTGCTCCTCCAGCAGGGCCCGGACCAGCGCCCGGCCGATGACCGGCTCACCGTCACGCAACTCCCACGGCATGCGGCCCCTCTCTCGGGGCTACTCGCTGACGCCCAATTGCTCCATCACGATCTCGCGGACCCGGGCGGCGTCGGCCTGGCCGCGAGTGGCCTTCATCACCGGGCCGATCAGGGCGCCGATGGCCTGCAGCTTGCCGGCCTTGATCTTGTCCACCACGCCCGGGTTCTCGGCGATGGCGGCCTCCACCGCGGCGTTCAGCGCACCGTCGTCGGAGACCACGGCAAGCGAGCGGGCCTCGACGATGGCGCGCGGGGCACCCTCGCCCTCGGCGACGAAGCCGAGCACCTGCTTGGCGAGCTTGTCATTGATGGTCTTCTCGGCGATCAGCGCCTCGACCTCGACCACGTCCGCCGGGGTGACCCCAAGTTCGGCGATGTCCTTCTCAGCGAGGTTGGCCAGGCGGGCGATCTCGCCCATCCACCACTTGCGGGCCGCGGCGGCACTGGCGCCGGCCTCGATGGTCGCGGCGATCTCGTCCAGGACGCCGGCGTTGACGACGTCCCGGAACTCCTCGTCCGAGAAGCCCCAGTCCGCCTTCAGGCGCTTGCGGCGCTCGGCCGGGGGCTCCGGCAACTCCGCGCGCAGCCGCTCGATCCACTCCGGCGTGGTGTGGATGGGCACGAGGTCCGGCTCCGGGAAGTACCGGTAGTCATCCGCATCCGACTTGGGACGGCCCGAGGTGGTGGTGCGGGTGCCCTCCTGCCAGTGCCGGGTCTCCTGCGTCACGGTGCCGCCGGAGGAGAGGACGGCAGCCTGGCGCTGGATCTCGAACGTCACCGCATGGGCCACGGCCCGGGTGGAGTTGACGTTCTTCGTCTCGGTGCGGGTGCCGAACACGGTGGAGCCCTTCGGCATCAGGGACACGTTGGCGTCGCACCGGACGTTGCCGCGCTCCATCCGGGCGTCCGAGATGCCGAGGTTCTTGACGATGTCCCGGATCTGGGTGACGTAGGCCTTGGCCAGCTCGGCGGCGCGTTCACCGGCGCCGGTGATCGGCCGGGTGACGATCTCCACCAGTGGCACGCCGGCGCGGTTGTAGTCCACCAGCGAGGAGGCGGCGTCCTGGATGCGGCCCGAGGCCCCACCCTGGTGGGTCAGTTTGCCGGCGTCCTCCTCCATGTGGGCGCGCTCGATCTCCACGCGGAAGACCGTGCCGTCCTCGAGTTCGACGTCCAGCCAGCCGTCGTGGGCGATCGGGTCGTCGTACTGGGAGGTCTGGAAGTTCTTCGGGGTGTCCGGGTAGAAGTAGTTCTTCCGGGCGAAACCGCAGACGTCGGCGATCTGGCAGTTCAGCGCCAGGCCGAGCTTGATGGAGTACTCCACCGCGGTCCCGTTGACCACCGGCAGCACTCCCGGCAGGCCGAGGTCCACCGGGGTCACGTTGGTGTTCGGCTCGTCCCCGAAGCCGTTGGGCGCCGAGGAGAACATCTTGGTCCGGGTGTTGAGCTCCACATGGACCTCGAAGCCGAGCACGGGCTCGTACTGGGCCATGGCCTCCTCGAACGTGAGCACCTCGTCAGTGACGGCGGCCATCAGTTCTCTCCTCCTACAGTTGCGGTAGCGGGGGCGTTCCCGACGCCGGCCGGTGCGGCGGCGCTGGAACCGGCCAGATCCGGGGCCTGGGCCCAGAACGGGGTGCCCCAGGCCTCCTCGAGGCGGGACTCGAGTGCGGCGGCGGCACGGTACATGGTGGCGTCACCCCGGGCGGGGGCCAGGAACTGGATGCCCACGGGCAGCCCCTCGGACAGCCCGGCGGGCACCGAGATGCCGGGGATGCCGGCCAGGTTGGCGGGGATGGTGGCGATGTCGTTGTTGTACATCGCCACCGGGTCGTCCAGCTTCTCCCCCAGGGGGAAGGCGGTGACCGGGGAGGTCGGCGAGATCAGCACGTCCACCTGTCCGAACGCGGCGTCGAAGTCGCGCTGGATCAGGGTGCGGACCTTCTGCGCCGAGCCGTAGTAGGCGTCGTAGTAGCCGGCCGAGAGCGCGTACGTGCCCAGGATGATGCGGCGCTTGACCTCATCGCCGAAGCCGGCCGCTCGGGTGGCACCCATGACCTGCTCGATGGTGCCTCCGCCGTCCGGCACCACCCGGTTGCCGAACCGGACGCCGTCGAACTTCGCGAGGTTGGAGGAGACCTCCGAGGGCATGATCAGGTAGTAGGCGCCCAGGGCGTAGCCCAGGTGCGGGCAGGAGACCTCGACGACCTCTGCCCCGGCGTCCTGGAGGATCTGCACCGACTCCTGGAAGCGGGCCAGCACGCCCTCCTGGAACCCCTCGCCCTCGAGCTCGGCGATGATGCCGATGCGCAGGCCTTTCAGCTCGCCGTTGCGGGCGGCCTCGAGCAGCCCGTCCATCGGCTCGGGCAGGGAGGTGGAGTCCTGGGGGTCGTGGCCGCCGATGAGCTCCTGCAGGGCGGCGGCATCGGAGACGGTCCGGGTCACCGGGCCCACCTGGTCCAGGGAGGAGGCCATGGCGATGACGCCGTAGCGGGACACCGCGCCGTAGGTGGGCTTGGCGCCCACGGTGCCGGTGACGGCGCCGGGCTGGCGGATCGAGCCACCGGTGTCCGTGCCGAGGGCCAGGGGGGCCATGAAGGCGGCCACCGCGGCGGCGGAGCCACCCCCGGATCCGCCGGGGGTCCGGCTCAGATCCCAGGGGTTGCGGGTGTCACCGAACGCGGAGTGCTCGGTGGAAGAGCCCATGGCGAACTCGTCCAGGTTGGTCTTGCCGAGGATCGGCAGCCGGGCCGCACGGATCTTCTGCACCACGGTGGCGTCATAGGGGCTCATCCAGCCCTCGAGCATCTTCGAGGCCGCGGTGGTCGGCTGACCGACGGTGACGATGAGGTCCTTCACCGCGATGGGGACGCCGGCCAGCGGGTGCAGGTCCTGCGCCTCGGTGCCACCGGCGGCGCGGATGGCGTCCACCTCGGCGGCCACGGCGAGCGCCTCCTCGGTGTTGACGTGCAGGAAGGCGTGCACGCCGGTGCCCTGGCCGTCAGCCGGGCCATCCACCGCGGCGATGCGGTCCAGGTGGGCCTGGGTGAGCTCCACCGAGGTGACCTCGCCGGCGCGCAGCCGCTCGGCCATCTGCAGGGCGGTCAGTTTGATGAGTTCATTCGCGGACAGTTCAGTCAGGTCAGTCACGCCGATCACTCCCCGTCCAGGATCGCGGGGACCTTGAACTGGCCGTCCTCGGCGTCCGGTGCCATGGCGAGCGCCTGTTCCTGGGTGAGCATGCCCGAGGGCACGTCCTCGCGGAACACGTTGCGCAGCGGGATCGGGTGGGACGTGCGCGGCACGTCCTGGCCGGCGACTTCGCTGACCGAGGTGATGGCATCCATGATGAAGGCGAGCTCTCCGGACATCTTGTCCAGTTCGTTCTCGTCCATCCGGATGTGGGCCAGTCGCGCCAGGTGGGCGACGTCCTCACGGGTGATGGCGGACATGAATCTCCTGTGGTTTCCACATTTGTTGGTCTGACGTGTCTGGTGTGCCTCAGACCGGTTCGGTCACCCAGTCTAGTGCGGAGTACCGCCGCGCAGGGTTCAGCGCTGGGTTCAGACCGGGCGCCGGTAGACCCAGTACAGAGGGTCCCCGCCCGACGTCGGCGCCTGGCCGATGTCCGAGAGGCGCCAGTCCCGCTCGGGGACTCGGACGAATCCCTCGGATGCGTAGAGCCGGTGCGCCCCGGTCATGGTTTCCATGGTCGTCAGCACGACGGCGGCGACCCCCGCCAGTTGTTCGGCCCGGTCGATCGCGGCACGGACCAGGGCACGGGCCACCCCGCGGCGCTGGACCCGCGGATCCACGGCCAGCATCCGGAACTCCAGTTCGCCCTCACGGGCGGTCTCGGACATCGGCATCCCCGGCAGGGTCAGGACTACCGAACCGGCGATGACGGTGCCAGCCGCGCTGGGGGCCGGCGGGCCGGCCAGCGCAGTCGCCTCCACCTCTCCGACAAGGACGCGGGCCTGGCGGGCCCGGGTGGCCACGTCCTGGAGGTTCGCGATGTACTCGTCCTCGGGGTCGATATGACCGCCGTCGATGTAGGAGGTCACCGTGAGGTGCGCGATCGCCGCATGGTCCTCCGCCCGCGCGTCACGCACCGTGACGCCCGGCACGCGTGAGGCCGGCTGCGGCCACCCGGCGGCGCGGATGGCCGGGTGCAGGTCTTCGGTGGGGTCAGCGTTCTCAAGGCGTTCGTGCGGCACGGCTGAATCCTACGCCGAGCAGTCGGTCGGCGGCGTAGGCGAAGGCGACCCCTCCGGCGTAGGCCACCAGGTCCGCGTACCCGAACGTGGTGCCCAGGACCAGCCGGAGGGGCGACCACAACGCCCCGAGTTCCGCCGAGAGACCGGTGAGCTGGAGCAACTCGACCGCCAGGCACCCGGCCAGCGCCAGTCCGGCCACGAGGACCCGGGGCCGGGCCGGTAGCACCAGGGCGATGAGCAGGTAGATCAGCGCGGCATACAGGGCGTCTCCGGCCGGCCCCGTCCAGGCCGCCGTGCTGAGGGCGCGGATGCCCAGCCCGA
Source organism: Citricoccus sp. NPDC079358 (assembly GCF_040702545.1). Classification (NCBI taxonomy): domain Bacteria; kingdom Bacillati; phylum Actinomycetota; class Actinomycetes; order Micrococcales; family Micrococcaceae; genus Citricoccus; species Citricoccus sp. NPDC079358. The sequence continues at coordinate 55,966 of NZ_JBFBLI010000011.1, read as the reverse complement.
GCACGATGGTCAGAGGGACGGCGGCGCCGAGGAGGACGCGCCTGGTGCGGGTGGGGACGGCCCGGGTCGGCTCTGAGATGGCGGCCCCCTTCCGGGAGGTGGTTCGGGCTCCCGTTGAGTGTAGACAGCTTGAGGGCAGACAGCGCGCCGGACATCGCCGGGTGGTCAAAGCCGTGGTAGGTCTGAACCGATGCGCACGTCATTCATTCTTCCGGTCCTTCTGGCCCCGCTACTCCTCACGGGGTGCAGCCCTGCTGCGGAGGCGGGGTCCGCGGCCTCCGGTGCTGCCCCCAGCCCTGCCACCGGTCACGCCGAGTCGGCGGCGACGGCGGCGTCCGCCGATTCAACGGCTCCTTCCACGGACGGCGCCTTGGCCGATCTGGAGGAGCGGTTCTCCGGCCGGGTGGGGGTCTACGCCGTGGACACCGGGACCGGCGACGAGACCACTTCGGTGGACCGGGAGGAGCCAGGGCTGAACGAGTGGGCCCCCGGAGAGACCCGGGACACCACGACGCCGCGCCAGGCCGCCGAGAACCTGCGCGGGTACGCCCTGGATGACACCCTCGAGCCGTGGGCGCGGGACGAGCTGCTGGCAGCCATGCGGGCCTCGGAGAACAGCGAGGGGCTGATCCGGGCCGCTGTGCCGGAGGCCGCCTCCTGGACGGTGGCGAACAAGAGCGGGGCCGGGCTGGGCCACGGCACCCGCAATGACCTCGCCGTCATCGAGAGCGCAGAGGGGGCGCCCCTGGTGGTGGCCGTCTACACCAACCTCGCTGACCCGGAAGGGCAGTTCCAGGACGACTTCGTGGCCGAGGCCGCCACCGTGGCCGTTGAGGAGCTGACCTGAGATGCCGAACAGGAGCCCGACGATGTTCACCGGCCTGAGCGCTTTTCCCCTCACCCCCCTCCGCCACGACGAACTGGATGAACCCGCCTTCATCGGGCTGGTGGAGCGCCTGGTGGCCGCCGGCGTCGACTCCATCACCGCGCTCGGCTCCACGGGATCGTACGCGTACCTGGACCGGGACGAGCGCGCCCGAGTGGCCCGCGCCGCCGTCGCGCATGCCGGCGAGGTGCCCATCTTCGTGGGCATCGGCGCCACCCGGACCTCGCAGGTCCTGGCCCATGCCGAGGCGGCCCAGGAGGCCGGCGCCGCGGGACTGCTGCTGGCGCCGGTGAGCTACCAGCCGCTGACCGAGGATGACGTCTTCGAGTTGTTCCGGACGGTGACGAGCCATTCGTCCGTGCCGGTGATCGTCTATGACAATCCGGGCACCACGCGCTTCACCTTCACCACGGAGCTGTACGCGCGGATCGCCGCGCTGGAGGGGATCGCGTCCATCAAGATCCCGGGCGTGCCCGCGGATCCGGAGGCCGCCCGGGCCCACGTCCAGCAGATCCGGGCTGTCCTTCCGCCCGAGGTCACCATTGGTGTCTCCGGGGATGCCCACGCGGCAGAGGGCCTGATCGCCGGCTGCGACACCTGGTACTCGGCCATGGCCGGGACCCTGCCCGAGGCGGCTTGGAGGATCGTCCGGGCCGCCCGCCAGGGTTCACCGGATCAGGCACGGGCGGAGTCCCAGCGCCTTGCTCCGCTCTGGGAGCTCTTCGCCCGGCATGGCGGGAGCATCCGGGTGATGGCCGCCGTGGCAGAGCAGCTGGGACTAGCTCAGGAGTCCAGTCTGCCGCTGCCCCTGCTGGGCCTGACGGAAGACCAGCGAGCCGAGGTGGCCCGGGTGATCATGGGACTCGACGTGGAGCAGTAGAAACCGCAGTTGTCAGGCGTTGGCGACGGCCTGCGTCTCATGGCCCTGAACAGCCGACGAACCGAGATCGCTCTTCGGCAGGACTGCGCCTCCTGCCACGGCGGTGGCCCAGTCTTGCGTAGTGGCCACGGCCGCGAAGTTTGAGTGCAACAGGACCATCAGAGTCTCGTGCACTTGCTGCGCACTGACGCTGCCAGCCTCATTGGCCAGATGGACGGCACCCGTGGCATCCGAGAGGACCTCGACGGCCAGCCCCAGCGGCTCACTGTCAGCCGCCGTGCCCACCACGCAGTTGTTCGTCATGTAGCCCACGAGGGTGATGGTGTCGACCTCCTGCTCGCGGATCCACTCGGTCAGGCCGGTGCCGGCGAACACACTGGCGTGGGACTTGGTCACCCACGTCGCGTTCGGACCGACCGCGTCCTCCACAGCGGGGCGCACCTTCCACCCCTCGGACCCGGCAGCGAACACCGGCGCACCAGCGGGGTACTCGTGCTGCACCACGGCCACGGGCATCGTGGTCTGGCCGGCGGTTTCCAGGGTGGAAAGGATGTTCGCGAGGGAGTCCTCACGGGACGGGTACTGGATGGCCAGCGGACCCTCGGAGTCGAAGTAGTCGTTCTGCACATCGATGAGAATCAGGGCGCGGCGGGGTGCGGTCATGGTCTTGCCTCCGTGGGGTGATGCGGCTTCAGGCCGGCAGATTGGGTCAGTACCTAGCCTCCGACACCGGTTGCCCCTACCGTGAGTGGCACATCAGCACCCTTTCGATGGGATTCGGCCAAAACTATGAACATCGCTGTCTACGCCTTCTCCGGGATCACCCTCTTCCACCTCGCGGCTCCCCTCCTGGTCTTCGGCGAGGTCCGGCGTCAAGGCCTTGCCGCGGATTGGCAGACCACCATCTTCAGCGACGACGGCGCACCGGTCCGTAGCGCCGAAGGCGTGCTCCTGGCCGACCTGGCCGGAGCCGAGGCCGTCGCGACGGCAGACCTCTTGGTACTTCCCTCCTGGCCGGCCGACCTACAGCCAGTACCCGACTCCCTCGCCACCCTGGTGCGAGGGGCACACGAGCGCGGCGCCGCCGTCGCCGGCCTCTGCCTGGGTGCCTTCCCGGTGGCCGCCAGCGGCGTACTGGGTGAGCGAGAGATCGTGACCCACTGGTCCAGCAGCGACGACCTCGCCCTCGCCTACCCGGCCCTGCCCGTCCAGAACGCCGCGTTGTATATCGACCACGGGGACGTCCTGACCTCCGCTGGGACGGCGTCCGCCTTGGACGCCTGCCTGCACATCGTGCGCACGCGGTTGGGCTCGGCCGCTGCGGCCAGCGTCGCCCGGCACCTCGTCATCGCCCCACACCGGGAGGGTGACCAGGCCCAGTACGTCGACCGGCCGCTGCCCGGGCACGAGGGCGCCGGCCCGGTGGCCGAAGCCATGGACTGGGCCCTGGCACATCTGGATGAGCAGCTTGATGTGGCGGGAATGGCTGAACGCGCCCATATGAGCACGCGCAATTTCGCCCGCCGGTTCCGGGAGGTCACCGGGACCAGCCCCGCCAGGTGGCTTCTGGCCCGCCGCCTGGATGACGCTCGGCGCCTGCTGGAGACGACCGAGTGGAGCATCAGCCGGATTGCCGCCTCCTGCGGATTCGGCAGCGCGGTCACCTTCCGACAGAACTTCACGGCAGCCTTCTCCACCACGCCGACCTCATACCGGCGGAGATTCACGGCTTAGCCACAGCCACCCGAGGACGTCAGTGCCCGGTGCCGAGTCGGCCGGACATCCGGGCGCGCATCGCTCGACTGGCGACGTTCAGCCCCGTGATCTCCACATCCTTGCCGTAATGGCGGTACTTCTCCTCGACGGAGTCCAGGGCGGCGATGGTCGAGGCATCCCACAGGTGTGAGCCGGAGAAGTCGATGATGACATCCTGGGGATCCTCCGCGTAACTGAACTGGGTGTACAGGTCATTGGAGGACGCCCAGAACAGCTCTCCGTTGACCGTGTACCGAGCCACGGACTCATCTCCCTCACCGGCGAGGGTGCGGGTGACGGTGGCGAAATGAGCGACCCGGCGGGCGAAGAGGACCATGGCGGTCAGCACTCCGAGGCCGACGCCGACGGCTAGGTTGTGGGTGCTCACTGTGGCAATCACGGTGACGAGCATGACGGCGGTCTCAGACTTGGGCATCATCTTGAGGGTCGAGGGGCGGATGGAGTGCCAGTCGAAGGTGGCGATGGACACGAAGATCATCACGGCGACCAGGGCGGCCATCGGGACCAGCGCGACCACCTCGCCCAGGGATACTGCCAGCACCAACACGAGGACCCCGGCCAGGAAGGTCGAGATCCGGGTGCGCGCCCCGGAGGCCTTGACGTTAATCATGGTCTGACCGACCATCGCGCAGCCGCCCATCCCGCCGAAGAAGCCGCTGATGATGTTCGCGGCCCCCTGTCCCCACGACTCACGGACCTTGGACGAGCGGGTGTCGGTGATGTCATCGACCAGCTTGGCGGTCATCAAGGACTCCAGCAGCCCCACGAGAGCCATGCCCAAAGCGTAGGGGGCGATGATCTGAAAGGTCTCCACGGTCAGCGGCACCTCGGGGATGAACAGGGTGGGCAGGGCCTCCGGCAGCTCCCCCTTGTCCCCGACGGTGGGAACGTTCAACGCGAGGACCACTGCGATGGCCGTGACCACGATGATGGACACCAGAGGTGCCGGCACCACGGTGGTGATCCGCGGCAGGAGGTAGATGATGGCGAGTCCGAGGGCGGTCAGGGGGTAAACCAGCCAGGGCACCCCGGTGAGGTCCGGCAGTTGGGACGTGAAGATCAGGATGGCCAAGGCGTTGACGAAGCCGATCATGACCGAGCGGGGAATGAAGCGCATCAGCTTGCCCACGCCCAGTACGCCCAGGATCACTTGGAAGACACCAGCGAGGATGACGGCGGCAATCATGTAGTCCAGCCCGTGGGAGGCCACCAGTGGCGCTATCACCAGGGCGGTAGCGGCCGTGGCTGCCGAGATCATTGCCGGGCGCCCACCCAGGAAGGCGATGGACACCGCCATGGTGGCCGCCGCGAACAACCCCACCTGGGGATCCACTCCGGCGATCAGGGAGAACGCAATGGCCTCCGGGATCAGGGCCAGAGCCACGATCAGTCCCGCCAGCACCTCGGTCTTGAGCCTGCGGGGCGACTTCAGGGTCCGCAGCACCGATTGGCGCTGCTCGGGGGTGATGTCCGCTGGCGGGGCGGAGTGGATCGTGGTGGACACGCGGGTCTCCCATCAAATCGGGAACGAGAAGGATACCGGCCCGGGAATCTGCCACCTCCACGCGGAGGAATGGAGGCGCTCAAAGAATCAGCGGGAAGGGGATATCCGAAACCCTACCCTAACGTCAGGGTAGGGTGAGACGCAGAGCCCTAGACGGTTCGCGCCAGGAAAGGCAGAGGCCACCACACACCTGCTCCGGCGCCGTGCCGTCAGCCCGGCAAGCGCTCCTGCAATGCGCGAATCAGCTCATCGGCCTGGCGCAGCTTGCGAGCCAGCTTCTCCCGGCCGAGCTGGGCGCGCTCCAAGTACTCCTCAGCCCCCGCCGATCGTTCCGACTTCTCCAACAGAGTAAGGATCTCAGCCGTCTCCTCCAGACTGAAGCCCAGGGGGGTGATGCGCCGGACATGATTTAGCCGCTCGACATCGCGGGCGGTGTAGAGACGAAACCCGCCCTGGCTCCGGCCCGACGGCGGGACGAGCCCCACTTGGTCATAGTGCCGGATCGTGCGCAGCGACAGTTGGGTGCGCTCAGCGACCTCGCCGATCTGCATCGTGTCCGTATCCTGCTCGTGCTCCACCACTCCGCCTTCCCACAATATCGGCCACCGCACCAGACTGGGCAAGATCATTGACAGGGTTGCCCATCGGGTCGACCCGGCAACTCTACCGGCGCATCCCAGCAGTGACGCATGGAGAAACCGCGCCCAATCCGTCCTGAGGAAGCCGGGCCGGTCAGCCGATCTCGAGCAGGCTGCGCAGGGCGGCGAACGCTTCCGGCACCACCGTGTAGTGCGCCCACTTGCCGCGTTGCTCCCGGGCGAGCAGGCCGGCGTCGACCAGCTTCTTCATGTGGTGGCTGACGGTGGACTGGCTGATGCCCAGGTCCTCGGTGAGGTCACACGCGCACACAGCCTCGCACCCTTGCGCGGCCACGTGGGACAACAGGCGCAGTCGCATGGGATCGGCCAGGGCCTTGAACATGCCCGCTGAGCGCTGCGCCTCATCCGCACCAATCAGACCAACACCGAGGGAGCAGCACTCGGATGTACCGGAGGCTGCGCGGCGGAGGTCAATGGTGGCGGTGGCGTCAATGGCGGTCTGGGTAGCTGTCGGAACCATCACGCCATCTTACATTGACGCTCATCGATATGACCAGTAGTGTTCCCATCGATGGTTATCGATACGAGAGATGGGCCTGCATGAGCACCACCACCGCCCCCGCCCCGCACCAACCGGTGATGAAGGAGATGTCCTTCCTCGACCGCTGGCTGCCGGCCTGGATCCTGTTGGCCATGGTCGTCGGACTGGCCCTGGGCCGCTTCATTCCCGGCCTGAACATCGCCCTGGAAGCGGTGAAGATCGGCGAGGTGTCCCTGCCGATCGCCATCGGCCTGCTGGTGATGATGTACCCGGTGCTGGCCAAGGTCCGCTATGACGAGACCCACCGCGTGGCCGGGGACAAGCGGCTCATGATCACCTCCTTGGCGTTGAACTGGATCGTTGGCCCGGCCCTGATGTTCGCCCTGGCCTGGATGCTCCTGCCGGACCTGCCCGAGTACCGCACCGGCCTGATCATCGTCGGCCTGGCGCGCTGCATCGCGATGGTCTTCATCTGGAACGACCTGGCCTGCGGGGACCGGGAGGCCGCCGCGGTACTGGTGGCCATCAACTCCGTCTTCCAGGTCTTCGCCTTCGGCGCCCTGGGCTGGTTCTACCTCCAGGTGCTCCCGTCCTGGCTGGGGTTGCCGACCACGTCGGCCGACTTCTCCGTCTGGTCGATCGTGCTCAGCGTCCTAGTATTCCTGGGCATTCCCCTGTTGGCCGGGTTCCTCACCCGTCACTTCGGCGAGAAGGCCAAGGGCCGGGACTGGTACGAGAACCGCTTCCTGCCTCGCATCGGCCCCTGGGCCCTCTACGGACTGCTGTTCACCATCGTGCTGCTGTTCGCCCTGCAGGGTGAGGCCATCACCACCAACCCGTGGGATGTCGCCCGGATCGCCCTGCCCCTGCTGGCCTACTTCGTGCTCATGTTCGGTATCAGCCTCATCGCTTCCAAGGCCGTCGGGCTGAACTACGCCAAGTCCACCACCGTGGCTTTCACCGCCGCCGGCAACAACTTCGAGCTGGCCATCGCCGTGGCCATCGGCACCTTCGGCGTCACCTCCGGCCAGGCCCTGGCCGGCGTCGTGGGACCGCTCATCGAAGTGCCGGTGCTCGTCGGCCTCATCTACGTCTGCCTCTGGGCCGGTCGGAAGCTCTTCCCCGGCGACCCCACCGTCCCCGCCCTCGCTCAGACCGCCTCCGCGACCCGCGCCTGAACCGTCAGTCCCGACAGGAGACCCGTAGAGATGACCACCGAGCCACGATCCTCATCCCGTCCGTCTGTGCTGTTCGTCTGTGCCAAGAACGGCGGCAAGTCCCAGATGGCCGCGGCGTTGATGGAGCACCAGGCCGCCGGCGCCGTTGAGGTCCACTCCGCCGGCACCAAACCCGGCGAGACGATCAACGCGCTTTCGGCCGAGGTCATCGCCGAAGCCGGGGCAGACATGTCCGCCGGGCGCCCCAAGCCCATCGACCCGGACCTGCTAGCCCGCGTGGACCGGGTGGTCGTCCTCGGCGGCGAGGCCAGAGTCGAGCCGGTCGAAGGCATGGCCGGCACCATCGAGACCTGGCACACCGACGAGCCCTCTGCCCGTGGCATCGAGGGAGCCGAGCGGATGCGCATGGTCCGCGACGACATCGGCGCACGGGTCAAGTCACTGCTGGCCGAGCTCACCGACACCACTGCCTCCTGATACACCGACGCCCGCACTCGCCGACAGATATGGATCGCCCGATGACCGCCGAGACCACCACTGAAATCACCGAGGAAGCCACAGATCGACCGTCCGTGCTGTTCGTCTGCGTGCACAACGCCGGCCGCTCCCAGATGGCCGCTTCCTACCTGTCCCACCTGGCCGATGGCCGGATCGAGGTCCGCTCCGCAGGCTCGGCACCGGCAGATTCGGTCAATCCGGCAGCCGTGGAGGCGATGGCCGAGGAAGGCATCGACATCAGCGCGAACCAACCCAAGGTGCTGTCCGACCAGGCCGTGAAGGACTCGGACGTGGTCATCACCATGGGCTGCGGCGACGCCTGCCCGTTCTTCCCCGGCAAACGCTATGAGGACTGGAAGCTCGACGACCCGGCCGGCCAGGGCATCGAAGGCGTGCGCCCCATCCGCGACGACATCAAGGGTCGAATCCAGCAGCTCATCACCGAGTTGCTGCCCGGCCCCTTCGACCCGTCCGCTCCGAACGATTGAGGAACACCCCCATGGTTGAGGCCGTTTCCACCACCACGCCCCCACCCACCCAGGCGCAGGACCTGCCCGTCGTGGTCATCGGCGCCGGACCCGTCGGGCTGGCCGCCGCCGCGCACCTGCTCGAACGGGGCCTGATCCCACGGATCCTCGAGGCAGGGCCCGGCGCTGGCGCCTCCATCCGCGCGTGGGGTCACACCCGCCTGTTCTCACCCTGGCAATACAACATCGATGCCGCCGCCAAACGCCTTCTGGAGACCTCAGGCTGGACCGCACCCGAGGCTCAGACCCTGCCCACCGGCACGGAACTGGTCGAGCAATACCTGGAACCCCTGGCCACCACCACGGCCCTGGCCGAACACATGTGCACCGACACTCGGGTCATCGCCGTGACCCGGGCCGGGATGGACAAGACCCGCACCACCGGCCGGGCCGAAACCCCGTTCCTGGTCCGGACCCGACACACCGACGGCACCATGGAGGATTTCCGGGCCTCCGCGGTGATCGACGCCTCCGGCACGTGGACTGGGCCCAACCCCCTGGGCCAGTCCGGACTGCCCGCCCCCGGCGAGGCCGAGGCGATCGCGGCCGGGCGCATCACCCCCGCGTTACCGGACGTCACCGGCCGGGATCGGCAGCGGTTCGCCGGCCGGCAGGTGCTCGTCGTCGGGGCCGGTCACTCGGCCGCCAACACCCTGCTCGAGCTCGGTTCCCTGGCCGAGGACGAGCCGGATACCCGGATCTCGTGGGCCGTGCGCACAGCCGACGTCTCCAGCGTCTACGGCGGCGAGGACCGCGACGAGCTGGCCGCCCGCGGCGCGCTGGGCACCCGGCTGCGCCGCCTGGTGGATTCCGGGATCATCGAGGTCCACACCTCTTTCACCATCACCAGCTTCACCGCCACAGTGCATGGACTCTCCGTACATGCCTCCACTCCGACCGGCGAGCAGACCTTGGCCGTGGATCTGATGGTCCCGGCCACCGGGTTCCGCCCGGACCTCGGCATCCTGTCCGAACTCCGCCTGGAGTTGGACCCGGCCGTGGACGCACCCCGCCAGCTCGGCCCACTGATCGATCCGGAGTTCCACTCCTGCGGTTCTGTGGCCCCGCACGGGGAGCGGATGCTCGCCCACCCCGAGCCGGATTTCTACATCGCGGGCATGAAGAGCTACGGGCGGGCCCCAACCTTCCTGATGGCCACCGGCTACGAACAAGTCCGTTCCATCGCCGCCTCCCTGGCCGGGGACCAAGCCGCCGCCGACGCCGTGCAGCTGGACCTGCCCGAGACCGGGGTCTGCTCCACCGACCTGGGCGGATCCTGCGACCTGCCCGCCGCCGGGCCGGCCGACCATGCCGACAACTCCGACAAGGGTTGTTGCGCCCCATCCGACAAGCCGGAACCGGCCGATGCCTGCTGCGCCGCGCCCCAACCAATCACCCTTGGTACTACACCGGGCACTGCCCGAGTGTCCGCCTGCTGTTGAGTGCCACCCTCGCCACCTGAAGGAGTAGTCATGACCCAGCCCGCCGAGACCATGGACACCCACGTCCTCCAACGCACCGCCGATCATCTGGCTGAAAGATACACCGGGATGTTCTCGCCGGAAACCATTGAACGCTACGTCTTCGAGTCCTACACCACGCTGTCCCGCACAGCGAAGGTGCGCACCCATCTGGCCTCCACCGCCACGCATTTCGCAGACAGCCGTCTCCGGGCCCTGGCCCTGGCCGAGGGCAAGATCGACTCCCCGGTCCCGCAGGTGCTGTTCGTCTGTGTGCACAACATCGGCCGTTCCCAGATCGCCGCGGCCCTGCTGTCCCACCACGCCGGAAACGAGGTCGAGGTCCGCTCCGCCGGATCTCTGCCTCAGTCGGAGGTCCATCCCCTCGTCGTGGAGGCGCTGGCCGAACGGAGAATAGACCTATCCGAGGCCTACCCCAAGCCGCTGACAGACGACGTCGTCCGGGCATCTGACTACGTCATCACCATGGGCTGCGGAGACGCCTGCCCCGTCTACCCCGGCAAGCGCTACCTGGACTGGGAAATCCATGACCCTGCCATCGAGGACCTCGATGGCGTGCGGGCCATCGTTGAGGACATCGATACACGCGTCCAGAAGCTCTTGACCCGGATCCGGGACTGATCCGGCTACTCTCCAATGTCATGGTCAGAAGGTCGGCATCTCAGTCAAGACGCCGGTGCGGTCGGGCGGGCCCGGTGCCGACGGACGGCGGCTCGGTTCGCACACCGCACTGAGCAGTACCGCTGGCGGCCGTTGCGGGTGACATCGACGACGACGTTGCGGCAGGGTTCGCCGGCACACCGTCCCAGCCGATGCATCCCCCGCGTGGCCAGGTGCAGCGAGGTCCCGACGCTGATGACAGCGCGCAGGACGAAAGGCATCGAGTCGTCCTCGTCCCGGTAGTGGAGGTGCCAGCCCTCGCCATCGTGATCGGTCAGGCGTGGGTATGCCGCGGCCGCCGCCATCTGCTCGTTTAGCAACCGGGCGCGCTCACCGTCCTCCGGCGCATCGACGACGCGCAACCAGTCCTCCACCACCGCCCCGGTCCCGGAATGGTCGTCACGTCCGGGCGGGAAGACCATCGTCATCCCGAAAGCCCGGGTCCGTTCCTCGATGCCCTCGCGGTCATCAGGCCACTCATTGGCCAGGGAGGCCGCGAGCAGGACCGCATATTCGCCGTAAGGGTTGAGATGCATAGCGCCATTACACCACGATGGTTGCATGACCTCACCCCACACGTTCCCCCTGCCCCTCCAGGACGACCTGACCACCCGGCACGAGCATGGGTGGCGCGTGGAATCACAGCATCTGACGTCCGATGGAGTGGTGCTCTATGTGCGTTGCGTGGGCTGCGGAGCCCTCCGGGTCGATGTCCAGGGGCACCAGGGCCTGCCGCCCACGGCACTGAGCCGCGAGGTCGGAGTCAGTCCACCGGCGTGGCCCTCCCGATGATGGCCTTGGCGCGGTCATATGTCTCAGCGCCCTTCGCCACGAAGTGCCCGTCCGCCGTCACCACCGTGGGCACCGTCTCATTGCCCTGGTGGTAGTGGCGGAAGAGGGCATCGATATTGCCGCACAGCACCCCAAGGTGCTGTCCACCCAGGCAGTGCGGGACTCGGACGTGGTCATCAACATGGGCTGCTGTGACAGCTGCCCGGTCTTCCCCGGCAAGCGCTACGAGGACTGGCAACTCGAGGATCCCGCCGGTCAGGGCGTGGACGCCGTCCGTCCCATCCAAGATGAGATCCGCACCGGGGACGAGGCGGGCACCGGTTCATCTGGGCCAAGGGGGACCTCGACTCCCAGCGGCCGGGCAGATCATGCTGTCCCTAGAGGTGCCGGGTCGGGTCCATACGTTGGTGCAGGGTGCGCACGACGTCCACGGTGTCGCTGGACACTGTGAAGAAAACGAGGTGGCTGCCGATGCTGTAGCGGTGGTACCCCGGTCTGATTTCGTCGCAGGCGCGTCCGCGGTCAGGGTCCGCGGCGATGCGCTCGATGGCGGCCTGGATCTCGGTGAGGTACTTCTCGGCCTGCCCGGCGTCCCAGCGCTCCTTGGTGAAGTCCCAAATCCCCGAGAGATCACGACGGGCCGCCGGGGTCAGCCGGTAGGACCTCACTGCTTCTTCGAGGCGATGAAGGCGTCGAAGTCAAAGGGTTGAGCCGGACCGCTTGCCTCTCCCTCGGCAAGAGCCTGGCGCAGCGCCGCCAGCTGGGTCTCCTGATCCTCGAGTAGGCGTAGGCCCGCGCGGACGACCTCACTGGCGGACCGGAAGCGCCCCGAGGCGACCTCTCGGCTCAGGAAGCCCGAGAAGTGATCGTCGAGGCTAATTGAGGTGTTCTGTGCCATGAAATCAGATTACCAAGGATAGGTATCCGATGACAGCCATCGACGAGACGCAGGACCGGTACAACCCGCAGGTGCGCGCCGAGTTGCTGGCGACGAGCCCGGCCATGCGACCGGGGCAGCGGCCTCAGGCCACCGGCGTGGCCCGGCGGATGACGGCCTTGGCGCGGTCATACGTCTCAGCGTCCTTCGCCACGAAGTAGCCGTCCGCCGTCACCACCGTGGGCACGATCTCGTTGCCCTGGTGGTACTGGCGGACGCGGGCGGCTGCCTCCGGCTCGTCCCAGATGTTCACCCAGTACGGGATGTAGCGCCCGTCGGCGCCGAGCTCGCGGATGAGCCGGGCGCAGAATTGGCAACCCGGCCGCCAGAAGACCACCACCCCGCCGTTGGCCAGATGCTCGTCAGCGCCGGCTACCGGCCTGGACTGCACCTGCGTGGTGGAGACGAAGCGCAGCGCGAAGAACAGCAGGATGGCCGCGGCCACGTAGTTCAGCGGCCCCCGTCCGATGAGGCCCCAGTAGGCGAACAACGCTCCCACCAGCAGCATGAGGGCGGGCAGGAGCCAGGGCTTGGAGAACAGCTGACGCATGGACTCAGACTCCTGCGGGCGGCATCGGCAACAACGGCTGTGCCCGCGGACTCGACTGACCAGTCGGCTCCGTCGACTCCGACGGGTCCAGCACCCCGGCCACCGTCCAGCCCGGGTGGTTCGTGCCGTCCCCGGAGGCAGGGCGCCGCACCGGCACTCCGGCCTCCTCGGCGATCAGGGCCCCTGCCGCCCAGTCGTGTTCCTGGATGCCGAACTCGGCGTAGGCATCGAGTGTGCCGTCGGCGACCATGCACAGGTCCAGGGCCGCCGCCCCGATGCGCCGCACGTCCCCGAAGTGGGGCATGAGCGCCGCCAGGGCGCCGAGTTGGAAGTCGCGTCGTTCTCCCGCGTAGGCGAAGCCCGTGGCGAGCAGTCGGCCGGAGCGGCCAACCAGGGGCCCGTTCAGGCGCACCGGCTCCCCCGAGGCCGGCGGAAGGTCCGCCTGCGGGATCCCGGGGGTGTCCACGGTGGAGAAGGCCCCGCCACCGGCCGAGGCATACCAGGTCCGGCCCAGGGCGGGCGCGACGACGGCCCCGGCCAACCAGCGCGTCTCGCCTGCCGCTGCCGGCCCCTCCACGGCCACGGAGGTGCAGAACTGGGGGATCCCCCGGATGAAGTTCGTGGTGCCGTCCAACGGGTCGATCGACCAGCGGTAGCCCGAGGGGTGCTCCGGCTCGGTGTGACCGTACTCCTCCCCGGAGATCGCATCGTTCGGGCGGTAGGCGGTGATGACCTCGCGCACCGCCTGCTCCGCGCGGCGATCGTAGTCCGTGACCCAGTCCGAGCCCGAGGACTTGGTGACCGCGCCGAGCTCGGCGCGCGTGGCCGGCGTCGGACCCAGGGCACGTTCGGCGAGCACCGCCGCCCCGGCGCGGGCCGCGGCCCGGGCGACGGCCAGCAGTCCCTTGGCGCTCATGCGGTCTCCTCCGTGGTTCCGGTGTCAGCGGCCGTGTCGGCGTCAGTCTCTTCAGGGCCCTCAGAGTCCGGCGGTCCCTCGGCCAGCAGCGTCCGGAACCCCTCCTCGTCCAGCACCGTGACACCGAGGGACTCGGCCTTGTCCAGCTTGGTGCCGGCGTTCTCCCCGGCGACCAGGTAGTCGGTCTTCTTGGAGACGGAGCCGGAAGCCTTGCCCCCACGGACGATGATCGCCTCCTTGGCGGAATCCCGGCTGAAGGTCTCCAGTGACCCGGTCACCACGATCGTCAGCCCCTCCAGGGTGCGCGGGGTGTCCTCGTCCTGCTCGTCCTCCATCACGACGCCGGCCGCGTGCCAGCGCTCGACGATCTCCCGATGCCACGGTTCGGCGAACCAGTCGATGACCGCTTCGGCGATGATCGGCCCGACCCCGTCGACGTCCGCCAGGCGCTGTTGTGCCGCGGCGCGGCGCTCGTCCGCGGCCGTTGTCTCCGTCCCGGCGTGCCCTGCGGACCCTTCCGTGGCCAGCGCCTGGAGGGCCTGCAGGGAGCCGAACGCCGTCGCCAGGGAGCGGGCCGCCGTCGGGCCCACGTGCCGGATCGAGAGTGCGACGAGCACCCGCCACAGCGGTTGGGTCTTCGCCTTGTGCAGTTCCTGGAAGAGCCGGCGGGTGTTCGCGGTGGGCTCCGAGGGTTTCTTGGCGGTGCCCTGCGTCCAGAAGTAGGGCTTGAGTTCCCATTCGCCCGAGGGCACGGGCTTGCCGGTCTCGGGATCCTTCTTCCGCTTCTCCCGCCAGACCATGACCTCGCGCAGCCGGGACTGGAACGCGGACAGACCGTCCGGATCGAAGGGGTCCTTCAGGTTCTTCTCGCGGCCGTCCGCCAGGTCGAAGAGCTCGGCGTCCTCGGTGATGACGCCCGGCCCCTCGGGGCGCACGTGCTGATTGTTCTCCGCCGGATCCGGCCCCGGGCCGTTCGTGAGCCAGAGGGCGGCTTCCTCCCCGAGCGCCTCGATGTCGAAGGCCCCGCGAGAGGCGGCGTGCTCGATGCGGCCGGTGAGTTGGGCAGGGCAGGAACGCGCGTTGGGGCAGCGCAGGTCCACATCCCCCTCCTTGGCCGGCGCGAGGGTGGTGCCACAGGACGGGCACCCGGTGGGCATGACGAACTCGCGCAGTTCGTCCTCCCCGGCCGGGCCGGTCCCCTCCACTTGCTTCTTTCCCTCGCGCAGCGGCAGCACCGGACCGACGATCTCCGGGATGACGTCCCCGGCCTTGCGCAACACCACGGTGTCCCCGATGAGCACGGCCTTGGCCTTGACCACGTCCTGGTTGTGCAGGGTGGCCATCGAGACGGTGGAGCCGGCCACGAGGACGGGCTCCATGACGGCGTATGGGGTCACGCGGCCGGTGCGCCCCACGTTGACCCTGATGTCCAGCAGCTTCGTGTGGACCTCTTCCGGCGGGTACTTGTAGGCCGCCGACCAACGGGGCACGCGGGAGGTGTGGCCCAGGGCCCGCTGCAACGCGAAGGAGTCGACCTTGATGACGATGCCGTCGATTTCATGGACGAGCTCATGGCGCTGGTTGCCGTTGTCCTCAATGAAGCCGAGTATGCCGCCGTTGCTGCCGCTGCCCTTGCCGCCGTCGCCCTTCTCTTCCTCGCCCTCACCCCTGCCCTCGAGGGAGTCCACGATCTTCGTGTACGGGCTGGTGGGCAGACCCCAGGAGGCAAGAAGGTCATAGGTGGCGTGCTGGGACTCGGCGTCGAGGCCGGTGTGGGCGCCGATGCCGTGCACGAACATGCTCAGCGGCCGCTTGGCCGTCTCGGCAGGATCCTTCTGCCGCAGGGACCCGGCCGCGGAGTTGCGGGGGTTCGCGAAGGGCGCCAGGCCGTCGCGCACCCGCTGTTCGTTGAAGGTGCGGAAATCCGCGGTGGGCATGAAGATCTCCCCGCGGACCTCCACCTCGGAGGGCCAGCCGGACCCGGCGAGCTGCTGCGGGATGTCCTTGATGGTCATGACGTTGTGCGTGACGTCCTCACCCGTGGTGCCGTCCCCGCGGGTGGCGGCCCGGACGAGCTTGCCGTCCCGGTAGAGCAGGTTCACGGCGAGCCCATCGATCTTGACCTCGACGAGCCAGCGGACGCCCTTCTCAGCAGCGCCGGGAGCGATCTTCTCGATCGAGGCCGAGGTCTTCGCGTACCAGGCGCGCAGCTCCTCGATGGAGAACAGATCATCCAGGGAGTACATGCGAGCCAGGTGGGTCACCGGGGCGAAGGCGGCGGAGGCCTCCCCGCCGACCTCCTGGGTGGGCGAGTCGTTGGAGACGATCTCCGGATGCAGCGCCTCCAGGTCCTCGAGGCGGCGGAAGAGAGCGTCATATTCGGCGTCCGAGACCAGCGGGGCGTCGTTCTGGTAGTACGCCGTGCGGTGCCTGCGGACCTCGTCCACGAGGTGCTCGTACTGCTCCCGCAGGGACTCCGGCGGGATGTCCCCCGCCTCGGGCTGGACGGCGGAATCGACCTGTGGATCGACACTCGGATCCGTGACGTTCTTCTGCTCGCTGCTCACCGGTCCAGCCTAGCCGGGTGCACACCCGGGATACCCGTCCGCCGGCCCGCGTGCGGTCACCGGGCCTGGGCCACCCCGAGCACCGTGCCTTCGGCGTCCAGAGCCTCGACGACGGCGTAGGGCAGTTCCGCGGCATCATCCGGAACCGGGATGGCCGTCTCGAATCCCTGGCGGTCGACGACGGCCTGTTCGGTGCTGCTGTCCTCGTCTTCGCCGGCCATCAGCCGCCATTGGGCGACCTCGGTCGCCCCGTTCCAGGAGACGTGGGCGAGCCGTTCACCATCACGCTCCTGCACGGTGACGTCGGGCTCGGCGGCGGGCCGCCCCTCCCAGGCGAACTTGTAGGCCCGGTAGCTGCCGCCGCCGCCTTCGAAGTCATCCCCCATGCATTCATCGCCGTGGCAGACGTCGTAGATGAGCTCGCCGTCGGGCGTGTACTCGGAGTAATGCGGGCGGGCACCCCAGCCGATCAGCATATTCCCGTTGTCGAGTTGCTGCGCGTTCGCCATGGAACTGGCTACCCGGTCGGCGGGCGGCAGGTACTCGGTGGCCACCTCCGCGGTCATCGCGTCTCCGTCCAGGGCCAGGCGCAGACCACGGGAGGACTCGTCGTCACTGCCACCGTGGGAGTGGTTGTCCAAGAGGGTCAGCGTGCCGTCCGGGCTCCGGTGGGTATCATGCTGCCACGAGAAGTCGGCACCCTCGCCCATCTCGAAGTCACTGGCCGAGCCGCCCAAAGTCCATTCCACTGCGCCGGTGGCGCGATCCAGCTTGTACACCGCGTTGGTGTGGCGGGCCGAGACCAGCAGGGAGTCGTCGTCGTCCTCCGTCACGGAGTTGATGTGGAAATAGTCGAAGGGATGCTCTTCAGTGCCGAGCTCCGGCGGTCCCGTCTGTGCGTCGGAGGCTTTGGACGATTCGGCCTGTGCGGATTCCTCGGCCTCCTTCTCCAGTTCTGACTGTTCGTCATCGAAGTCGAGCAAGGTCTCCGTGAGGGGAACGTGACCGATGGCGCTCCACTCGAAGAGCACCTCCCCGGTGGCGATGTCGACCTCCTGGATCACGGCGTCCTGGATGTGCCCGTCCTCCGGACCCCCCACGTCGCTGAGGTCTGCCGGTGCTGGCACGTAGACGGCAATCAGCATGGTGTCCTCCGGCGTGATCGTCGTGTCGTGGAAGTCCGCCTGGCCAGGCCCCAGCGAGCCGCCGGTGGTGACCCGGGCGATCTCCTCATAGGACTGGTCGAGGACGATGACCTCACCATCGCCCATGCCGCCGTCACTGGTTCCCTCGTAGACGGTGAGCACCGGTTCCCCCTGGTATTCCTGGACCCGCAGGTCGAACGGATTGTCCTCCGGGTCATCGTCCTCGGCCGGGTTCATCCACACCAGTTCCCCACGGGCGTCCAGAATCATGGCCCCGTCCGAGGGAGTCTCCGAGCCGTAGTTCGGAGTCAAGAACGTGAACTCCTGGGACTGCTCGTACTCGTCCGACCACGACGGGCCACGGGTGATCTCCACCACCGGAGGCTTGAGGTCCGGGCGGCTGGCGAAACTCTGGTGCGGAATCGACTGCTTCCCCGCTGCCCCTCCGCCCCCGCCGTCAGCCGTACAGGCGGAGACCGCCAGCGCCACCGTCAGCATCGCTGACGCCGCGAGCACCCGAGAAGGATGCTCGCCCCCGTATCCAGATCCGGCACGCATGCGTTGTGTTTACCGTGCGCGGTATGGCCGCGCCAAGCTTCGGCCGGCGGCGGCCGGTGATTTACTCAGCCCGGCCGGCCCCTCCCGGTACAGCTGGTTCAGTCCAGGTGGCGGAGCAGTCGTTCCGGGGCGTCGAGGAACAGGCGCCAGTTCCGGACGAGGTCCAGGTCGTCATAGGTGCTCGGCCGGATGCCCCACGGGCCCAGTTCGTAGAGGGTGGCCCCGGGTAGCGCCGCCAGCACCGGGGAATGGGTCGACAACACGATCTGGGAACCCTCGGCCACCAACTGCCCCAGGATCTGGATCAGGGACAGGCAACCGGCGAAGGAGAGCGCCGATTCCGGCTCGTCGAGAATCCACAGGCCGCGGGTTCCGGCGCGGTCTTTGATGTAGTCGAGGAAGGCCTCCCCATGGCTGAGACGGTGCAGCCTGCTCGGGCCGAGGGTCTCCAGGTAGCTGAAGTGCCCGTGCATGGTCTCCGCCCGGAGGAAGACGCCTCGTTTCGAGGCCCCGGCGCCGCGAACCAGCTGTACGTGCTCGGCCAGGTCCGATTCCGTACGGCGGGTCTCATGCCTGGCGGAGTGGGTCCCGCCCTCCGGATTGAGCCCGAACGCCGCGGCCAACGCCTCGACGACCGTCGATTTCCCCGCCCCGTTGTCTCCCACCAGTACCGTGGCCGGGCCCAGCTCCAACCCCTCGTCAAGGACCTGACGAACCGGGGCAACCGTGGCGGGCCACCGGTCACGGTCCATGGGCTCCAGGGAATGCTCCTCGATCCTGCGGACCGGCAGCGAACTCAGCCAGGACATGGTCAGCGACGGCGGCTCAACCGCGTCAGTCCTCGTCTCAGTCCTCGTCCCCCAGAGCCTGGTCCAGCAGCGGCAGGTCATCCGGAGTGACCAGGTGAGAGGTCACGGCATGCTCCACCAGGCGAGCACGGCGGTTCGTGGCCAGCTTGCCGCCACCGCCGCGCAGTCCGGCCACGCCCACGCGGTCCAGCTTGTCACAGACGTTGTCCAGCTTGCGATTGAACCGGGTCAGCGGCCAGCCCAGCCTCTTGGCGGCGTTGGCGGAGGACGGCACCGTGGAGAATCCGGTGCCGCCGCGGCGCAGGATCGGCTCAGCCAGGGCCACGATGAGTGCCTTCTGGGCCGGGGTGAAGATCACCGGGCCGATGGTGGTCTCCCCCACGGCATCATTGCCGTTGGACTGCTGCAGGAACGAGGGGCTCTTCAGGTGCGCCGAGAACTCATAGGTGGTCGGCCCGGCGGTGAACACCACGTTCAGTTGACCGAACACCAACGGGATGCGGGAGCCGGGCGAGACCCAGGCCTGCATGCCGCCGGAGGAGTCCGCCACGGTCGCGGAGATCATGGTGCCCACGTTGGACAGCCACCACAGCCCGTCGATCTGCCGGATCTCCATGAACCGGCGGTGCAGGTACGGGTTGTCGTCGATCTCCAAGTCACCCTCGCGGCCGATGGTGAACACCTGGTCCGGCATGACCTCGTACCACTCGCCGACGAAGTCGATCGACAGCGCCGCCGAGCTACCCTCGGTGGGCTGCCGGCCTCGGTGGTCCTGCTCGTCGTGCTGGTCCCGCTGGTCCTGCGAAGCCGACTGGACCCGTTGGCCTTGCTCGTCCACGCTCATCGCCACTCCCCCTGGTTGAAGATCTCAGTCCCATGATGCCGGTCAAACCTGTCCAAAGCCGTCATTGTGGCGCCCTGGCGGTTCCGTGCCCTGCCATGATCTCCCCGTGCTTGCCTTGCCGCGCCTGCCGCACAGGCAGGGCAGTCAGTCCACACACCCCACGGTCGGGTCAGACTGCTTCCCGTTGGACCGGATCACCACGACCTCGATGCACGTCCGGTCCTCCTCCAGCACGGGGGTGGTGGCCGTGGCCTCGTCCGCGGTGGTAATCCGGCCCTGGCCCGTGGCCGTGGACGTCCTCCACATGTAGGTGTCCCCCTCCTTCGGATCAGGGTTCTCCCACGTGAACACGGCTTCGGCTCCGTCCGCGGTGGCCGTCACGTTCTCGGCTGCCGCCACGGGATCCTCGGGTTCCGGCACCGGCAGGCCCGGTGACTCACTGATGAAGCTGGGGTCCGGGTCCTCCCGCGGCTGGACGGCCATGCTGTTCGCCAGCCAGACGGCACCCACGATGCCCAGCACCAGCACCACCAGTGAGGCGATGATGCCGACCTTGTTCTCGCCCATCCAGGCGGCGAACGGCGAACCCGACTGCTGTTCCTCCACGCGCCGCGCGGTGGTGCCGTCGGGCTCCCACTCCCCGCCGGCGTCGGGGTAGGACCTCGCGGGGCGCGACGGCGCCCGGGAACCGGCCAGGCCGCCGCCGACGCGCCCACCCATGATGGTGGGATCGTCGTCCGGGGTCGGACGGGCCGGCGTCGTGCCTTGGGCAGGCCGCATGACCGTGGCATCATCCACGTCCTCCTGCGGACGTCCCGGCGCGGAGGGCGGGGGCATCGGCGGGAAGTGGCGTGAGGTGTTCGTGGAACCGCGATCAGGATCGATCGAGACGATCTGCCGCACGCGGGTCGCGTCCCCGCCCTCCTCGACCTCGTCATCCTCCGCTTCCAGCGAGCCGGACTCGTCCATGACCTCGAACGGCGTGACGGACAGGCCCAATTCGGTCTGGACCCGCTGCAGGGCCAGCGCGAAGGAGTGCGCCGACGGGAAGCGGGAGCCGGGGTTCTTGGCCATCGCCGTGGACAGCACCAACTCCAGCGAGGCGGGCATATCCGCCCGGTTCAGGGGTGGCAGCGGAGCTTTGGCGATCCTGGAGATCAGTTTCTTCTGCGAGTTGTCCGCCCCGGGCCGCACGAACGGGGACCGCCCGGCGAGCAAGGTGTAGAGCGTGGCCCCGAGGGACCACACGTCCATGGCGAACCCGTCCGGGCTCCCCCCGGTGAAAGCCTCTGGCGCGGACCAGGGGATGGACATCCCCGCGTCGTCGTCCAGCATGTCCGTGGTGCCGGAGATGCCGAAGTCCGTCAGTGCGGGGCGGTTGTAGTCTGTGGTGAGGATGTTGGCCGGCTTGATGTCCCGGTGCACGATCCCGGCCCGATGCGCGGACTCCACGGCGGAGGACACCTGGATGCCGACGGCCAGGACCTCATCCACGCCCAACCGGGAGCGGCGGTAGCGCAGGTCCAGGGAGGGCCGGGAGCAGTACTCCATGGCCAGGTAGGAATGCCCGTCCTCGGTGATGTCCGCCTCGTAGATCGTGACGATGTACGGGTGGGAGGACAGCTGGGCCATGAGGTTGGCCTCGGACTCGAAGGACTTGCGCGCCCGTTCGGTCTTGAGGCCGGAGAGCAGCACCTTGACGGCCACCTTGCGGCGAGGCCGGTCCTGCTCGTAGAGGTAGACGTCCGAGAAGCCGCCGGAGCCCAGCAGGCTGACGTACCGGAATCCGCCGATGTGCGGCGGCGGGGCCGGTGGCCGTTTACCGCTCACAGCAGCCCCTCGAAGCGCGCCGAGACGCCGTCGCCCAGATCCGCGATGTCACCGTCCAGCACCATCAGGGACTCGCCCTGCCCCAGCCGTCGAGGGGCCTGCCCCTCGCGGATCAGCACCGTGCCGTTCGTGGCCTTGAGGTCCCGCAACTGCACATGCCATCCCTCCAGCACCACCTCGCAGTGCGACCGGGAGATGTCACCGTTGGGGCTGCGGACCTGGATCATGCGCGGCATGGTGCCGGAACCGACCCGGTGAGCCTGCGGCTGGCGCCCGATCACGGCCGGGCGGTCCAGCTCCACGACTTCCCCCGTGGACATGCGAAGGCGGCCCAGTGAGGGCCGGCGCAGCTGTTGTGCCTCGCCAGAGAGGGACTGACCGCAGACACCGCACGTGGCGTTGGTCGGCGGATTGGCATGCCCTTGGGAACACTGGCGGGCCAGCACTACCGGGCCCGTCGTCGGCGGTGGTGCCGGAGCGGGGGTGGGTGCGCTGGTCGGCAGATCCGGGAGACCGAGGTCCGACTTCATCACGGTCTCACCGTCATGGTCCTCCTCCATGGCCGCGGTCCCCGCAGGGCCCGACGCCGGCCTGGCCGGGGTCGCAGGAGGGGCGGGGATCGGTGCCGGGCCGGGTGCCGGGCTAGGTGCAGGATCAGGAGCAGACGGCGACATGACCGTGTCCGCGTCATCCGCGTCCTGTGCGTTGGTCGGGGCACCGACCGCGGCATCGGAGCGGGGCTCCGAGTGGTCGTGCGAGTGGTCGTGCGAGTGGTCGTCCGGCGAATGGTCCGGGGCGACCGTCATCCCAAGATCAGCGGGGACCTCGACCATCTCATGGGCGGCCGGCTCCGGAGGCGGCGTCGGGACGGTCTTGCGGGCCGCGGCCAGCCACGGCACCGAGTCGATCAACTCCTGTGGGCCGGGGACGGCGCTGCTCGGCCGGGACCGACGGTCGTTCGGAGTCTCCACGGCTCTCGGTGAGGCGGGGGCTGAGGCGATGGTCCGTTCATCGACATCGGCGGCATCCGTGCCCGCCTCGCTGGGAGCCTGCTGCTGCTCGCCGGTCTCGTCGCCGGTCTCGTCACCGGTCTCATCGCCGGCCTCATGACCGTTCTCGTCGTCGGCCGTCTCCTTGATCGGCTGGACCTGGGTGGTCTCACCCGTGGCAGCCCGTGCCGGCTCGAGTTCGGAATCGGACGGCTCCGAGCGGGGGCCCGGCACGATCGTGGCGTTGATGTCCGGTTCCTGGTCCGGTTCCGCCGCGTCCTCGGGACCGGCCTCGGCAGCGTCGAGATCAGTGTCAGCCGACTCGCCGTCCTGAACCTCGGACGTCTCTGCATCGCCGACCTCGGGAGCTTCTACAGCGTCTGCGGGGGCGGACGGCTCCTCCTCATCCACTTTGCGGGCAGAAGTCACCCCTAAGTTCTGCCCGGAAAGTGAGGGGGTGGCGGGCTCGTGAGGGGCCTCCCCGGCGGGATCGGTCGAGGACTCTTTGTCGACAGCATTCGCCGTGGTGTCGGCAGCAGCATGGTCGGCGTCGGCGTCCGCAGTGACTTCGGCTTCGGCTTCGACTTCGGCTTCGGCGTCGGCGTCGGCTTCGGCTTCGGCTTCGGCTTCGGCTTCGGCGTCGGCTTCTTCGCGATCGTCCTCCACCGGCTCTTCGGCCTCGCCCGGCTCCGACTCGGACCGCAGCACCAGGTCCGCGTGCAGGGAGGCCAGCCGCACGGCCCCGGACTCCAGGGGCAGGTTCTCCACGTCGGCGACGGCGTCGTCCACGAGCACCTCGAAGGACTCCACGCCGTGGACGACCCGCTCGTTCCACGTGGCCACCCCGGTGCCGATCAGCTCGGTGCGGCTGCCGTCGGTGCAGTTCATCCGCAGAACCACGTCGCCACGCAGGATGGCGTGCAGTGTGGTGCCCTCGCGGAAGGACACGATGGCGAAGGAGGGCAGTCCCGTCAGGTCCAGGCGGCCGGACAGCACGGTGGCCAGCAACCGCTCGACGCCCGGGGTCCCGGCGAGCAGGTCCCAGGCCACGGCGGCCGTCTCCTCGCTGGCGTCCGCGGGCAGCGCCACCAGGCACCGGCCGCGCACGAGGCCCAACCAGGGGCCCGCACTGTAGCGGACCTTCGCCGTCTGGCTCATCGTCATTCCCCTTCACCCTCGTCCATGCCGAACACGCGCTCCCCGTTGACCATTCGTCCACCGCTGCCACCGTCGAACCGGGGACGTGTGGTCTGCTGCTCGTCCGCCTCGCCGGGCCGCGGTGATGTGGACTCGCGGTCGCTCTCGGCCTCCGTGTCCTCCACATCCACCACGATCACCGTGATGTTGTCCCGGCCGCCACCGTCCAGGGCCCGCCGGATCAACGCGTCCACGGCGTCCTGCGGCGAGTGGTTCTCGGCCAGTTCGCGGCGGATCTCCTCGTCGGGAACCTCGGACGTCAGTCCGTCCGAGCAGACCATGAGCCGGTCCCCGTCATGGACGGACAGCATCCAGAAGTCGGACGTCGAGGCCTCCCCGGTGCCCAGGGCCCGGGTGATGACGTGCCGGCGCGGGTGGTGCCGGGCCTCCTCATCCGTCAGGTAGCCCTCGTCCACCATCTCCTGGACCTCCGAGTGGTCCACGCTGACCTGCTCGAATTCACCCTCGGAGAGCCGGTAGGTGCGGGAGTCGCCCACGTTGAAGACCATCCAGTACAGCCCCTGCAGTTCCCGGACGATGGCCACCCCGGCCAGCGTGGTCCCCGCACGGGATCCACCGACTCGGCGAATGGCCTGGTCGGCCGTGACCATGAGTTGCTGCAGCTCGTCGGCGGTGAGATCGTTGCGGACCTCCTTGACCCCCGCGGCCAGCGTCTCCACGCAGATCCGGCTGGCGACCTCGCCGGCCTCGTGGCCGCCCATGCCGTCGGCCACGGCGAAGAGGTTGCCGGTCACCACCAGCGAGTCCTCGTTCAGTTGCCGGCGCAGGCCGCGGTGGGAGCCGAAGCCGTAGTTGAGGCGGAAAGGTCTTTGGGGTACGTCCACACTGGCATTCAAGGTCATGCAGCCGACACCGTGAAGGAGCGGTCACCGAAGTGCACGGTGGACCCGACCGCCGCCAGAACGGGCTGGCCGGGATCGAGGCGCTGACGTTCGCCCCCGCGCGGCGTCACGCCCGAACCGTTGGTGGAATTGCGGTCGGTCACCCACACACCGGTCGAGTCGACGGTCAGGTGCAGGTGCGTCTTGGACACAGAACGGCCCATGTCAGCGAAGGGGATGAGCAGGTCCACGGTCTCGCCCGCGGCGGCGGCCGGGTTGCGGCCCACCAGGGCCGAGCCGGCGAGCACGTGGCTCTGGCCGTCGTCGAACCGGAGCTTGACGGCAGTGGGGCCGGCGTTCACCCGACTGCGCAGCTGGGTGGAGCCCATCTCCTGGTCCGGGTCGCCCGGATTCGCCGTCTCGGCGGCGCCGCCGACCAGGACGACCTGATTCTCGTTGTAGCCCGAGGAGGACTGCCCTGCACCGGAGGTGGCCGGGACCTCCGCAGGAGCCGGGGCTGACGGTCGGGGGGCGGCCGGTGCGTTGGCCGCCGGCTGAACGGCGGGAACCGGGTGGGCTGCAGGTGTGCCGGTCGCTGGTCCGGGGACGGGGCCCGACGGCGGCTGGGCCGGCTGCTGCGGGGCGCTCGGCTGGGGTGCCCCGGCCACGGCCGGCTGGCCTGCGCCGGGCACGGAGGTGATGGGACCGGCGGCGACGGCCGGGTTGAAGGCCGGCCAGCGCGAGGCGGGCGGCACGGACACACCGGTCTCCGGGTGGCCGGGGTCCCCGGGCTGCAGGGCGCCGGGCGCGAAGGTGGAGGGGCCGTAGAGGCCGCCGCTGGTCAGCGGGTTGCGGCCGGTGTTGACGTCCACTACGAGGGTGCGGGCCACCTTGTCATGCCAGCCCTGGCGCTGGTGGTTGGTGTCCCAGATGTTGGAGAGCAGCATCAGGATCGGACCGATCACCGGGACGATACCGCTGACGGAGATGATGACCCAGCGCAGGAAGATCGCACCCCAGCCGGCGGGAGTGCCCTCCTCGGAGGTGACGCGCAGACCCAGCACCAGGTTGCCGGGGGTCTTGCCCGCGGACGCCTGCCAACCCCACAGCCACACCGTGTAGGCCAGGGACACCACCGAGGCGATGAGCAGGGCCATAGTGTAGGTGGCCACCGCCTCCTGTTGGGCCACCCCGGCGGAGTCCAGCACCGCGGGGAACGTGGCAGCGGTGGCGATGCCCACGGCCAGCGCCGGAATGATCTGGTCGATCACCCAGGCCGCCAAGCGCTTGCCGGCCGGTGCGTTGACCAGGTTCAGGGTTTTCTGCACGGGGTACCTTATTCCTGTTTCTCGCGAGCTTGCTGGTCCACTGTACGGACTCCGCGGCTCCGGCCGCCATGCCGGGCACTGCGGGCCTGACGCTCGGCGGTCCGGTCGCCTCCGCGCCGTTCGGCCATCCGGGCCCGATCCGCCTGGCGCTGCTGTTTCTTCAGCTGACGGCGCTGCCGGCGGCGGGCCCGGGCCTCGAGCATGAGCGAACGCGGCGTGTACTTCGCCCGGAACCGCTGCCAGCCGCTCACCGAGCCGCGCATGCCGGCGATGTTCTCGTCGACGCGCGCCCAGTAGTCGGCCACCTGGGCCTCGTTCGGTTCCCCCGGGCCGAAGACGGCCTGGTCCGCGCGCCGGGCCAGCAGCGTGGTGCCGGCGGCCGCCGTCGGGAAGGTTCCGGCGAGCTCCGTGGCGTGCTCGCGCCGGGTGCCGGAACGCTGGGGTTCGGAGCCGAGGTCCGTGGCGAGGCTGAGAACCTCGGACCAGCCGCCCGAGACCTGCTCGGCGGGCGTCTGCGCCTCACGCCGCCTCTTGCGGCGGCGACCCTTGAGGACAGCGATGATGAGCAACGGGATCATCAGGATCAGCAGCGGGATCAGCGAGTAGACCACGATCATGACGATCTGGCCCCACTGGTCCCACCAGGACCGTTCCTCCTGCTCGGCGTCCTGGGGCTCCGGTGCCGTGTCCGGGGGCAGGTCGGCCTGCTCCTGCGGCGGGGGCGGGGGCTGGAGCACCTGCGGCTTGGGCGTGGACTTCGGTTCCTGCTGCGGCGGCGTGGGGACGTTGTCCTTGTCCGGGGTGGGGTCCAGGGCGACCCAGCCGACGTTCGCGAAGTTGACCTCGACCCAGGCGTGGACGTCCTTGCCCTTGATCTGGATCGGGCCGCCGTCTGCCGCGTAGTTCTCCGGATAGAAGCCCATCACCACGCGGGCCGGGATGTCCAGGGACCGGGCCATCAGGGCCATGCCCACGGCATACTGCTCGTCATCACCGATCCACTGCTCGGCGTCCAACAGCTGGGTGATGCGGCCGGCGTAGTGGCCGGAGAGCGAGGTGACCTCGCCCTCGCGGCCGTTGGAGAAGGCGCCGGACTCGTGGAGCGTGGACGCCAGGCCACTGACGATGCCGAAGGGCTGGTCCTGGTTGCCCGTCAGTTCGGCGGCCTTCTCCGGGACGATCTGCGGCACGCCGGTCAGCTCCGGCATGACGATCTCGCCGTAGTCCTGTCCCTCGAGGTCCTCGGACGCCACCTGCACCGGGAAGACCACGTCCGCGGTGTAGGAGTCCCCCTCCTGCAGCGGGATGGTGGACAGGGCGGTTTCATTGCCGTCGTTGTAGTAGAGCGACGTCGAGAGCTGGTCCGCCCGCGGTCCCTGCAGCACGGCGCCGCTGAGCTTGCCGCCGCCGGGCAGCCAGACCCCGTTGTAGGCCTCGATGCTGATGTCCAGGGTGCCGGTGGCCCGGTTCGGGATCTCGGTCTCGGCGGTGCCGGAGAGCCGGGAGGCATCACCGACGGGCGAGAAGTTCCCTCCGGACTGCGGGTTCACGTTGTAGACCATGCCGTCATAGGCGTCCAGTGCGGCCAGGCGGACGCGTTGCCCCTCGGGCAGCCCCTCGACCGTGAACAGGACCTCCTCGTGCTGGTCCTTGACGTACTGGCGGAACTTCATCAGCGGGCTCGGGTAGTCGAACAGCTCGATGGGGGGATCCACGACGTCGCGCAGCACCTTGCGGTCCTGGTCCTGCAGCAGCAGCGGCGAGGCGGAGGCGGTCAGCAGACCGGCCACGGCGAGCACGGCGGCTCCCATGCCGACGCGGCGCCACACCATCTTGCGCGCGGTCGCCGGGTTGGACACGGTGGTGGTGTCCGCCGCGTCGGCACCGGTCTGGGTGCCCTGCACGCGCATCCGGTGGTGACGCCAGGCGAGCCAGGCCACGGCCCCCATGATCAGCAGCATTCCGCGCACCACGGCCATGGGCGCGTCCTTGGTGCCGAACATGATCCCGACGACGGTCATCACCAGCACGGGGATGACGGTCCAGTAGGGCAGGCGGACCCGCCAGGCCAGGAGACCGGCCACGAGGGCGGTGAGCATCCCGGACAGGTACGGCGCCACGAGCATGCCGCCGTTGACGCCCACCGGCGCGGCCACGGTGAGGATGTCCTTCCAGGCCGTGACGGGGCCCGTCACCAGGACCAGGAGTGCGTCCAGGCTGGGCAGGAAGCCGCCGGCGGCCTCGGAGGGGGCGGCCAGCGCGAACCCGAAGACGAGGTAGCCCAGGACGGCCGCGCCGGCGGTCCTCCAGACATTCCAGCGCAGGTAGGCGCTGGCCAGGGCGACGCCGAGGCCGAGCACGATGCCGCCGAATCCGGCCACCAGGTAGTGCCAGTCACCGGCGAAGGTGTCCTGGAAGCCCAGCAGGCCGAGGCCGAGCAGCACGATCAGCACCGCTGCGTCGATCGCGATCTGGGCCCAGGAGAAACCGAACCTGAACCCCTTCTGGCGGGGCTGCTTCGGCAGGGTGGGCATGGACTCCCTCGCGCCGCGGACCATCATGCCGCCGCCTTGCGCAGGGCCAGCCCGAGGTCCTGCAGGTCGCCGATCGAGACGACGGTGAGGTCGCCGATGTTGGCACGCTGGGTCTCCAGGCCGTGGGCACAGCGGATGGCGAACGCACGCACGCCCGGAGGCACATGGTTGGTGGCCTTGCGGAGGTCTCCGGCGGTCGGCTGGTCCCCGGTGATGAGGAAGAACACGGAGGCGTTGGGGACGTGGTCGGCGGTCTCGCGCGCCACATCCACACTGGTCTTGCGCAGGGGCTTGCCCTCGATCCGGGTCATGTCATCCAGCATGTTGCGCCCCGTCTCGGTGTGGACCGGGCCGGCATGGGTGCGGATGGAGAGGTTGCGCTGTTCCTTGAAGGCCTCGAGCCCGATGGAGGACGCGACCGAGACAGCGAGCTCGAAATCGTTCTCCGTGGCGTACTCGGACGTACTCGTGGACAGGGCGATGGCCAGGTGCGCGCGCCGGGTCTCCTCGAACTGGCGCACCATGAGCTTGTTGGTGCGGGCCACCGTCTTCCAGTGGATGTGGCGGCGATCGTCCCCGGGGACATAGTCACGCAGCGCGTGGAAGGAGACGTCCGCGCTGGACAGGTCGCGGGTGGGCAGGCCCTCGAGGTCGCGGATGAACCCGGCCGAGGACCCCTGCAGTGCCACCGTCCTCGGGTGGACGTACAGTTCCTCCGGCTCGGTCCACTTCAGCTGGCGGCGCAGCAGGGCCAGCGGATCCTGGCGCACGGAGCGCACGGGGCCGACCGTGATGACCGCACGGCGATGCGTGGGGATGGTGAAGAGGTCCTCGTGCACGGAGCCCGGGCGCATGCGCGGCAACTGGAAGACGGCGGTGGCCCGCCCCACGGGCAGTTCCATGGCGGCCGGCATCAAGGCCTTGTCCGCCGTGTTGGTCACCTCGATCGCGCCGACGGCACGGTCACCCACGGCCACGCGGGACCGCGCCAGGTCCAGGTCCACCCGGTAGGAGGACCGGCCCAGGATGAACCCGATGGCGAGCAGCAGCAGGAACACGCCCACCAGTCCGGCCACGATGGCCTCGGCCCAGCCGAAGACGAGACCGACGATCCAGGACCCGACGGTGATGACCAGCACGAGCCATCCCAACGGCGAAATGATCTCCAGGACCGGCCGGGCGTGCTTGCCCCACCACCCCGTCGCGGCCTCGCGGGCCGGTTCGGTGGTGACCGCCATCGTCTCCCGCAGGCGCCGCCAGCGGTCCTGCAGCTGCACCGCCGCCTTGCTGGCCCGTTCGGAGGACTTCGAGGGGCCCTTCGGCGGTCGGGTGGCCGTGGGTGCTGAACCACGGCGTCCTGTGGCCTTGGCGGATCGCCGCGAACGCCGCGTTTCGGGTGATGACTGCGTGCTCATGTGGTGCGGGGGCCTCTCAGGCGCCGGTGGCGGACGAGCCACCGCGGTACACGGTGTCCTCGTTCGCTTCGTTGGCGGTGGAACCGGCAGCCGGGCCAGACGCCATGGCGGCGGCCGGCTCGGGAGCCTCGGACCGGTGCTGCGGGGCGCCGACGGTGGCCAGGACGCGGGTCAGGACGGCCTGGGGGGTGGCCCCGGCGAACTCGGCCTCCGGGTCCAGCACGAGCCGGTGGGTCCACACGTGCGGGGCGAGGTCCTTGACGTCATCGGGCAGCACGTAATTGCGGCCGTAGGAGGCGGCGCGCACCTTGGCCGCGCGCACCATGGCCATGGCCCCGCGCACGGAGACACCCAGCCGGGTCTCGTCCGCCAGGCGCGTCTCCTCGGTCAGCTCGGCGATGTAGTTCAGCACGGCCCCGTCCACGTGCACCGTGGTGGCCAGTTCGGTCATGTCCTGGATGGCCTGGGTGGTGATGATCGGAGTCAGGGCGCCGGAGCGGTCCTTGGTAGCGGCGCCGGAGAGCAGTTCCACGGTGGAGTTGCGGTCCGGGTAACCGATCGAGGTCTTGATCAGGAAGCGGTCCAGCTGGGCCTCGGGGAGCTTGTAGGTGCCGGCCTGCTCGATGGGGTTCTGGGTGGCGATGACCATGAAGGGGCGCTCGTTGGTGTAGGTGACGCCGTCCACGGTCACCCGGGCCTCCTCCATGACCTCCAGGAGGGCCGACTGCGTCTTCGGCGAGGCACGGTTGATCTCATCGGCCAGCACGATGTTCGCGAAGATCGGCCCCTGGTGGAACTCGAACTCCTGCGACTTCTGGTCGTAGATGGTCACGCCCGTGACATCGGAGGGCAGCAGGTCCGGAGTGAACTGGATGCGCGAGTGGGTGCCCTTGACCGTGGCGGCCAGCGAGCGGGCGAGCATGGTCTTACCGGTGCCCGGGGCATCCTCGAGCAGGACGTGGCCATCCGTGAGCATGGCCGTGAGGACCAGCGAGATGACGTCTTCCTTGCCCAGGATGGCCTGGCCGATGTTGTCCGAGATCTTCTCGAACGTCCCGGCGAACCACTCGGCCTGTTCGGTGGTCATGGTCATGGGTGCTGCTCGCTTTCATGGTGCTTCAGAAGTGATGTCGTGTGCGCAAGGGCGCATTCTGGAGGGTTGGGGCGGCCGGACAATATCCGGCTACCAACTAGCGTTGTTGGATCTAACCCCGTTCACTGTGGCGTGCGCCGGCATTTTGAAGTTGGACTGCAGCACACAGGTGAAGTTCTCCCGCCCGTTGCCGTTCCCGTCACTGCGGATGTCATAGGAGTTGTTGGAAACGGTCTCCCCGGTGCTGGCATAGCACTGCGCCGGGAGGGTCTTGTTCGCCGGGAAGCCCTTGATCTCCACGTCGAACTGGTAGCAATTGCTCGGGCATCCGTCGTAACTGTTGTTCGACGGTCCACGGCGCAGGATGACCTCGGGCTCTGGCGGTGGGGCTGGCTTCGACTCAGCGCTCTGGGTCCACGACCGCGCCTTGCCTTCGCTGGGGGTGGCCGTCACCGTCAGAATCCGCTTGTCCGAATAGCCGGTGCTGACCGTCTGGGACCCGTCGTTGGGTGTGTTGCCCGCACCAGAGATGCTGACCGTGAGTTTCACCGGACGGCCGTTGGCGTAGGCGCTCTCATTGGAGTTCCAGCTGAAACTCACCTGCTTCTCCCCACCGGTGGCCTTGATATTGGAAGCGTCCTTGATCGGTCCGTAGGCGCTGGTCTGGTTGGAGGCCGCGGAGGGGTCTCCGGCACCGGCGGCGTTGAGCGAGCGGACCTTGACGGTCACGTTCTTGCCGTTGCTGCCGACATTGATCGTGCTGCCCGGGCCACCCAGCCGCTGCCAGCTGCCGCCTCCGACCTGGTACTGGTACCCGGTGATGGGCGAGCCGTTGGCCGAGCCGGGGCTGAAGTCCACGGTGAGGGTGTTGTTCGATCCAGTGGCGGCGATGGCCGGCTTGGACGGTGCCTTGGGCCGCCCGTACGGCGTCACCGCGGTGGACTGGGCCGAGGCCTCGGAGGTTCCCACCCGGTTGGTGGCCTCTACGGAGAACGTGTAGGACGAAGTGGTCTTCAGGCCCGGAACCTGCTGTGAGGTACCACTGGTCTCGATCGTTTTGAACAGCGAGCCGCCCTCGTACACGTTCAGGGTGTAGCCCTGGATGGTGGCACCGTTGTTATTCGGCGCGCTCCACTTCACGTTGGCCACACCACCGTTGACGGCGGACTCGGCCCGGGAGGCCGAGGGGGCCAGGGGCTGCATGGGCACACCGGCCGGGATGATCGAGGACGACCAGCCGGAGAACTCGCTGGGCCGGTCCGCGTCATTCACGGCCTGGATCCGGACCTGATAGGCCGTGCCGTTGGTCAACCCCTCCCAGGTGGTGGAGGTGCCGGAGACCGATTTCTGGGACACGCCGTTTGCGGGCGCCGGGGAGATCTCCACGGTGTAGGAGGAGATGGGCGAACCGCGATTCACCGGAGCGCTCCACGTCAGGTCGATCTTCTGGTCACCGTCCGTGCCTGCCGGCGGGGCCGGCTGTTCCGGCTCCACGTCCGGCCGAGCTGGGGCGGAGGAGACCGAGGGATCGGACTCGCCGACCTCGTTCATGGCCGTGACAGCGAAGGTGTACTCCTGGTTGTTCGTCAGACCACTGATGGTGCACGTGGTGGCCGCGCACTCCTGGTTCACGCCGGCGGCGGTCACCGTGTAGCCGGTGATGGCCGCACCGTTGTTGGCCGGCGCATCCCACGTCAGCACGACCTCCGAGTCGCCCACGGAATCTACGCGCGGCACGCCCGGCGCCTCGGGGACACCCTTCACGTTCAGTGTGATGGTGCCGATGACATTGCGATCCGGGTCCTCCGTCATGTCCTGGACGGAGTACTGCACGGTCATCTGCCCGACGAGGTCCTCGGCGGGGGTCACCACCACATCATCTCCGGAGATCACCGCGTTACCGGAACCGCCGGTCACTTCGGTGCCCGTCAGCTTGAGGTCGCCCTCCCCCTCGAACGGATTCACGTCATTGGCAAGCACCGGAACGGTCTCGGCACGTCCCTGGTTGGCGTCCGGCACGGTGTCCGGGTTCGCCACGGTCAGGGGGCGGTCCGAGGCGTTGACCGTGAGGGTCACCTGGGCCGGCACGGGATCGGATTTGCCGTCCGTCACGGTCACCTGGACGGTGCCGCGGGTGCCCTTCGGGGTGTCTGCTCCGGCGTTGGCGGTGAGCACGGAGCCCTCGAGGTTGACGTCCACGCCCTCGATGGCGGACTCCCCCAGCGCGAAGGTGAGGTTCTCGGCGTCGTCCGGGTCCGGGTCGGAGGCGGCTTGGGCGAGGTCGAGGGTCGCCGGGTCGCCGCCAGCGGACACCTCCATGGTGTTGGACTGGAACAGCGGCGGGTTGTTCTCATCCGGTCGCGGCAACACGCGGACCGGCTGGGTCAGGACCGCCTTGAGACCCTCGGCGTCATCCGGTCCGGAGCCGTCCGTCACCTCGAAGGTCACGGAGGCGGCCCCGGTGAAGTCCGCGGGTGGGGTGAAGACCAGCTCGGTGGCGGAGCGGACCAGGCCGCCCTCGGACTCCGGCGTCGAGGACACCTTGGATTCCTCGGTGAGTCGCGGCGACTTTCCGTCCCGGACCACCACCAGGTCATCCAGGTTCAGGGGCAGTTCCTCTCCGGCCATCACCTCGATCGGCGCGTCCGAGCGCAGTATCGGGCGGGCCTCGCCGGCCCCGGGGACGATCACGAAGGCGTAGGCGGAGAGGTCATCGGTATCCGTGAGCCGGTAGGTGATCACCTGCGGGTTGGACTGCACGGGGGCCACCAGCTGGTTGTCCTCCGTGAGTGTCACGCCCTCCGGGTTCTCCGGCAAATCCACGGTCAGGTCGTCCGGGGTGCCGTCCGGGTCCTCGTCGTTCTTCAGCAGGTCCACGGTGACCTGGTCCTGGTCCACGGTCTCGCGGAAGGAGACGCGGTCGTCCCGGGCGATCGGCGCACGCAGCGGCGCGTCCGGGTCCGACTCGACCGTCAGCGTTCCGGTGTCCTGGCCACCGCGGCCGTCGGTGATCGTGTAGCGGACGGAGGTGAAGCCGGCCTCGGGCGGCGAGGTCAGCAGGATCCGGCCGTCCACCAGGGCGGCGTCCGAACCCTCGGTGGCCTCCAAAGTGTCCACGAACTTCAGCTCGTCCCCGTCCGCGTCCGTGTCATTGGACAGCACGTCCACGGCCACGGGACGGTCCGGGCGCACCTGGATCGAGTCGTTGACCGCCACGGGAGGGGTGTTCTCCTGTGCCACGGGGGCGATGCCAACCATGATCGTCCCGGTGGAGCGGGCGCCGAGGCGGTCCTCGACCACGTAGGTGAAGACGTCCGTTCCGGTGGAACCGGCCGTGGCCGTGTACTCGATCGAGTTGGCCGTGACCTTGGCGGACCCCTTGGTGGGGGGATTCTCCAGCTGTACCAGGGACACCGAGTCCCCGTCCGGGTCGATCCCGTCCAGCGGGATCGGGATGGCGACGGTCTCGCCGGAGAACACGCGGCCCTCCACCGTCTCCGGCGACGGCGGTGAGTTGTTCTCCAGGTCCAGCGCGTTGACGTGGAACGTCACCCGGGCCGAGGCCTGCTGTCCGTCCGGACCGGAGACGGTGTAGACGGCGGAGACCGTCTTGGCCTCCTCGCCGGCACGGAACCGGATCTTGTTGTCCGAGACGGACACCAGGCCGTCCGCCTCGTCGATGCCCTCGGCCAGCTCCGGCTCGAGGGTGAGCTCGGCGCCGTTGGGATGGACGTCATTGTCCAGGACCGGCACGGTGACCACGTCTGACGCCCGTACCACGGCGGTGTCCGGGTTGGGCCGCGGCGGCTCCATGGACTCGGGGGCCGGGATCGGGATGACGGTGACCTCGCCCTTCGAGGCGGCCGTGCCGTTCGTGACGGTGTAGGTGAACGTCACCGGCTCGGTCAGTCCCTGCTGGTCGGTGACACGCAGGACGGCGTTGCGTTCCACCGAGACGTTGAAGGGGGCGTCCTCCGGCACGTCCACCTGCTGGGCCACCAGTACGCCGCCCTCGGGGTCGGAGTCGTTGCCGAGGATGTTGACCAGCACCTCGCCGTTGGCGGGCAGCAGGGCCACGTCACGCACGGCCACCGGCGCACCGGTGTTCTTGTCCGGGTCCTTGACGTCTACCCGGATCAACCCCGGGGCGGAGGCCGGCCCGTTGGTGGCGACGTACTTCAGGTAGAAGGTCTTCTCCTGGTCCGAGCGGAACGCCACGGTGCCCGTGTCACTGTTCATGCTCACGTCCGCACCGGAGATCGGGTCCACATGGGCCAGGCGCAACTCGGTGCCGGTCGGGTCGAAGTCGTTCTCCAGGGGCGAGAAGGTCGCCTCCTCCCCCACGTTGACGGTCACGTGGTCCGTGGCCGTGATCGGCGGGGCCGCGCCCTGGGGCAGCACCTCGATGACCACCCGGCCGGTCTCGGACTCGCGGCGGTCGGAGACGGTAATCTCCAGTTCCTTGGTGCCGTCGGTCTTGCCGACGTCCTCGAAGGTCAGCACGCCGTCCGGGCGCACCCGCACCACGTCGCCGTCCTCGGAGACCGCCCCCATCAGCTGCAGGTCGTCCCCGTCCGGGTCCTTCCAGTCCGTCAGGATGTTCTGCGAGACCTCGGTGCCGGCCTGGACCCGCAGGGTGGTCACCCGTTCCTGGACGGGCTTGCTGTTCTCCTCCTCCGGGACCACGCGCACGGTGGCCTGGGCCTGGTCGGTGCCCCCACGCCCGTCGTCCGCGGTGTAGGTGAAGGCGGACGAACCACTCGCGTCCTCGGGGACCACCATCTGGAAGCCCGTGCCGTCGTAGATCTCCTGCAGAGTCCCCGTCTCGGGCTGATCACCGGCCAGTTCCGCAGTCAGCAGATCGCCGTCCGGGTCCACGTCGTTGAACAGCACCGGCAGGGCGGTGGTGCGCCCGGCTCGGACGCCGAAGGTGTCATCTTCGGCGACGGGCTTCTGGTTCTCCTCCTGGCGGTCCGGCAGTTCGATGGAGTCGGTGATCTCGTCCGACTCCTCTTCCTCCTGCTCGCCCTCGCCCTTCGGCGGTTCCAGGTCTGCCCAGTTATTGACGATCTTCATGCCGTCCGCCACGAGCCAGGTGTTGCCCTGCGAGATGTCGTTGAGCACCACCACGTCCCGGTTGACGCGGAACTCCATCTGGGCCTCGGCCGGCATCTCGGGGATCTGCTCGGTGGTGTCCTGGGCATCGTCGTCACAATCACGCTGGTACAGGCCGGAACCCTGCCAGGCCGCGTGCGTGCAGGTCCCCACGCGCACCGGCTGGATCGGGGTGCCGGTGGTCTCCACCGTGGTGTACTGCGCTTCCCCGCCGTCCAGCGGCATGGTCGCGGTCTTGTTGGCGAGCGCGACGACGGCCCCGGCCGCCTCCGGTCCCGGCGCCTGGAGCTTTCCCCCGGCCGGATCGACGACGCTGGAGGTCTCCCCCTCGGACGTGACCAGGGTGCCGGAAGCCGCATCGAAGACGACGCCCGTCTCCCCGACGGCCGAGATCTGTGGCTCGGCCATCCCGGCGAGCCCGTCGATCTCGGTGGAGGAGACCTCCCGGAAGCCGGCCGGGTCATCGTCCGCGCCGTCGTCGTTGTCTTCCGGGGCGCCCGATGCGCCCTCGGAGTCCTGCTCATCCGCCGGGACCTCGCCGTCCCCGACCTCTTCGGTCGAACCGTCCTGATCGGACTGCTCGCGCAGCTCCTCGTCCGTCAGCGGGCGGAAGCCCTTGATGAGGTTGGCGTCCAGGTCCGCCACCCAGACCGTGTCATCGCGGCCCACGGCCGAGAGCACCCGGCCCTCGCCCTCGTAGAAGGGGTCCGCGGACTCGGAGGCGATGGCCCCGAGGTTCTGCGTGGTGGCCGCGTAGACCCGGCCCTGCTCCGAGTCCGAGACGGCCACGATCCTCTCGCCGTAGGAGAAGGAGGAATTGGCCGGGAGCATCGTCTCGTCGGAGAGCACGAAGGCGGCCGGGTCCACGGTGGTGGCGGCGCCCATCTCGAGGTCCCGGAGGTAGACCTGGTCCGCGTGCTGCGCCAGGTCGAACTCGGTCATCGTGGTGGCCACGCCGCCGTCGAGGGTCTGTGACTGGTAGTTGAGGTGGGCGACCTTGTTCTCGGCCGCGTTGACCACCCACACGCCGCCGTCGTTGAGGTCGACGTCCGCGGTCTGGAACCCCGGATAGAGGATGGCGCCGGTCACGGCCACGGCGGAGACACCGACGAGCGCCGTCGCCTTCAACGCGCCTTGGCGCCCGGCGCCGAAACCTGTCCCCACGTTTTTGTCCCCCGATGGTGAAATCACGGGCCATGCTGCGCGCCAACGGCACAGCGACCACTCCACGGGAGTCTAGCGGTTCAGCCGACGGCGCAAACCTGAAATAGCCCTGAGGGGATGGGTAGTTCTCCCCATGTGCGTCGGTTGCCTCCAGCCGAGGTCAATCGACCACAAGACCGTTACCGGAGCCGGGCATGAGGATGGACGGCCGGATCTCGCCGAATCCACGGACCATCCGTGGGGGCTGCGGGACGAGGACGAACCGATCGTCCGCCTCCAGGGCCATGGCCGTCATCGCGTCCACCAGGACGGTGCCGGGGTCCGCGAGCGCGGTCAGCCGGGAAGCGAGGTTCACGGTGGGGCCGTAGATGTCCCCCAGCCGGGAGAGCACGCGGCCCCAGACCACGGAGACGCGGGACGAGGGCAACACGGGATCGTCGGCCATGGCCTGTGCCAGCGCCAGACCGATCTGGGCCCCGGCCTCCGGTGTCTCGGCGTTGAACAGCACCTCGTCACCGACCGTCTTGACCAGCCGGCCGCCGCCGATCGAGATGATCTCGGCGCACTTGTTCTCGAAGCGCTGCACCATCTGGGCCAGGGTGCGCTCGTTCATCTGCCGGGACAGGGAGGTGTAGGAGACCATGTCCGCGAAGCCCACCGCTCGGGCCAGCGGCAGTGGGGCGTCGTCTTCAGAGCCGTCCCGGCCCACGGCACTGGCCGCCAACCCTGCCTCCACCCGGACGGTCAGGCGCTGCAAGGCTGAGTTGAGCTGCCGCCGGTAGGAGTAGGCCATGACCTCTTCGAGCGGCTCGATGATCTCCGGCAGCATGCGGACCACCTCGCGCCGGGCGCTCGGGTCCGTCATACCTTCACTGATCTTGTTCTCCACGAGCGCCTCGATCTGCCACACGACCATGCGGTCCGTCATCTGGCCGATGGAGCGGGTCAGGGAGATGGCCGTCTCCTCGTTGAGGATGCCGCGCCGGACCAGGTCGATCATGGTGCCGATCGCGTCCGTGTCCTGCTGCGTGAAAGCCCGGTCCTCGTCCTTGACATTGGGGAAGCCCAGGGCGCGCCAGAGCTTGCGGGCCGAGATCAGGGAGACGCCGAGTTCACTGGCCATGTCCCGCCGCGTCATCGAGCGGGGCCCGCCCAGCAGGTCCTTCTCCAGGGCCGAGATCGCCTGGGTCCAGGTGGAGACCTCCTGCTCGTCCTCCAAGGCCAGCGCGGACGTGGTGGTGGTGTCCGGGGCCGGCTGCGGCCGGGCCTGGCGTTCCCCGCCCTCCGCGGGGACCTGCTCCATCTGCGCCGTCCGCCGCAGCGGAGCGTCGGCGGGGCCTGTCTCCGGGGAGGGGCCGTCCCCGGAGGCGGGGCCGGACGCCGGGGCAGAACCGGTCCCCGGGGCGGAACCGGACGCCGGGGCAGGGCCGGACGGCCGATCGTAACCGGACGGCTGGTCGGCCGTGGGCCGGACGCCCTCGGTCAGCAGCCCCAGATCACCGTGGTCATCCAGGGACGTCGGTTCGGGCAGGTCGTCCCAGTCGTCCATCGGACCGGTGTACTCAGCCACGGTAGCCACCCCTCATCATTCGTCCTGGTGCCGATCCGGGTGCCGATCCCGGCGCCCCTGGTGCCGGTCGCGGCGCCGGTCCCGGTGCGGGTCCTGGCTCCGCCGGCGGGCCGGCCGTCCCGGCGTGGGCGGAGATCTCCTGTCGCAGTGCGCCGATCTCCC
This sequence comes from Citricoccus sp. NPDC079358, assembly GCF_040702545.1. Lineage (NCBI taxonomy): Bacteria > Bacillati > Actinomycetota > Actinomycetes > Micrococcales > Micrococcaceae > Citricoccus > Citricoccus sp. NPDC079358. The sequence goes on along the minus strand of NZ_JBFBLI010000011.1, from coordinate 17,079 downwards.
GGAGGATCAGATCCCGGAAGCGCGCCGCCTCGGGCATGTTTGCGAGCACCCACGAGCCGCCGGCCCCATGGTCCACCAGGAGGTCCCCGGAGCGGCTCATCTTCTGGCCGCGGCGCTGACGCAGGCGCACGTCGTAGACGGAGAGCAGGTGCAGGGAACGCTCCCTGGACGCCCCGATCCCCGCTCGTTGCAGGATGCGGCGGCTGGTCAGCAGGGTGCGGCGGTTGAACCAGCGCCAGGCGGGGCGCAGGCATCCGAAGAGCAGGGCCGCGGCGGCCAGGATCCAGGCCACGACCGACAGCCAGCTGCGGGACTCCACCAGAAAGTCCGCCAGGTCCGGCCGGGCGAGGAAGCCCTGGACGTAGCCGGTGGCCAGGGCGATCAGCATCAGGCGCAGGACGGGCATCGTCAGGGCACGCGGGTGCGAGCGGGTACGCACGCGTACCTGCTCACCGGGTGCCAGCCTCAGTCCCACGTCGGACCGTCCTCTCCAGGAATCATCGGGTTGCCTCGGACTGCCGCAGTCCGTCAGCGGCGCAGGTGCACCACGTCAGCGGCGGAAACCTCCAGCAGGTCACCGCGTCGAGTGGTGCCGGGCACCGCTGTCTCCATCTTCCCACGGTCGGCCGGCTCCACGAGGAGGGTACCGCCCGGCCCCAGCGCCCTCGCGGTCCCCGTCAGCCGGGACTCGTCCGGCAGGTGCACGGTCACCTCGGTGCCCAGGGTCGTCAGCTGGCCCACGACGCCGGCCGCGGCCGGGTGCGCTCCGTCCACCTCTCCGGGGTGCTCGCGGACCGCGCGGCTGAAGTCGTCCAGCCGTTCCGACAGCGCACCCAGCACGGCGTCCAGCAGGTCCGGCGCCGAGGGCACGGTGCCCTCGGGCACCCACTCGGCGACCGACGTCGCCGTGGGGACCGGGGCCCCACCGGGGCCGAAGTCCAGGTTCAGGCCGAGTCCCAGTACGATCCCGGACTGGTCCGGCAGCACCGAGGCGAGGATGCCGCAGAGCTTGCGGCCGTCCTCCGCCAGCAGGTCGTTGGGCCATTTCACCTGGGCGGGCACTCCGAGGCTCCGCAGTTCTGCACAGGTGGCGGCGGCCGCCACCAGCGTGACCCAGCTGAAGTGCTCCACGGGCAGGTCCGGGCGCAGCACCACGGAGACGGACAGGGCCGTGCCGGGAGCGGTGGTCCAGCCACGCCCCCGGCGGCCGCGGCCCGAGCGCTGGTCCAGGGTCGCCAGGGCGGACAGGTGCGGCCACCGGTCCGGTTGGGCCGAGGCCTGGGCGATGAGCTGTTCCTGCGTCGAGTCGGCCTGCTCCAGCCACGTGATTGTCATGACTCCAGGTATAGCGGGTGGGACTGGTCATTCGCTGGACCTATCCGGGGGTCACTGGCCTCAATCTTGTGCGGTTCCTACAAGAGGCTGAGGTCCAGGCGTCACTAGACTGGGGCCTTGGCCGTGAAGTTCACGGGGTACGCCCCGAAACCACGGCCGCACCGCTTGTATGAAAGTTCCAACCGACGGAGGACCTGTGACCGAACCGGATCTGACCACCACGGCCGGCAAACTGCAGGACCTGGAACGCCGCCGGGCCGAGGCTGCCCTGCCGTCCGGCCAGGCCGCCGTGGACAAGCAGCACGACCGGGGCAAGCACACCGCCCGCGAACGCGTCGAGCTATTGCTGGATCCCGGATCGTTCACCGAGTTCGACGCCCTCGCGGTGCATCGCACCACCGCCTTCGGCATGGACCGGAAGAAGCCCGTCGGGGATGGGCTGGTGTCTGGCTACGGCACCGTCGACGGCCGCATGGTGGCCGTGTATTCCCAGGACTTCTCCGTCTACGGCGGCTCCCTGAGCCAGGTCAATGGCGAGAAGATCGTCAAGGTCCAGGAGTTCGCCGCCCGGAACGGCTGCCCGGTCATCGGGATCAACGACGGCGGCGGGGCACGGATCCAGGAGGGCGTCGCCTCCCTGGCGATGTTCGCGGACATCTTCCGCAACAACGTGATGTCCTCCGGCGTGATCCCGCAGATCACCCTCATCATGGGCCCCTCGGCCGGTGGCGCCGCCTACTCCCCCGCGCTGACCGACTTCATCATCATGGTGGACAAGACCTCCCACATGTTCATCACCGGCCCGGACGTGATCAAGACCGTCACGGGCGAGGATGTGGACATGGAGACGCTCGGCGGCGCCCGCCAGCACAATGCCTCCACGGGCACCGCCGCCTACCTGGCCGCCAACGAGGAGGACGCCCTCGAGTACGTGCGCGAGCTCCTCGAGTTCCTTCCCTCCAACAACCTGGCCGAGGGCCCGGTGGAGCCGTTCGAGGAGGAGCTGGAGGTCACCGCCGAGGACCTCGAGTTGGACACGCTGATCCCCGATTCGGCGAACCAGCCCTATGACATGCTCACCGTGATCGAGCACGTGGTGGACGACGCCCACTTCCTGCAGGTCCAGGAGCTCTACGCACCCAACGTGATCTGCGGGCTCGGCCGGGTCGAGGGTCATTCCGTGGGGATCGTCGCCAACCAGCCGATGCAGTTCGCCGGCACACTGGACATCAATGCCTCGGAGAAGGCCGCCCGCTTTGTCCGGTTCTGCGACGCCTTCAACATTCCGATCATCACGCTCGTGGACGTCCCCGGTTTCCTGCCCGGCACGGACCAGGAGTTCTCCGGGATCATCCGCCGCGGCGCCAAGCTCATCTACGCCTACGCCGAGGCCACCGTGCCGAAGCTGACCGTCATCACCCGCAAGGCCTACGGCGGCGCCTACATCGTCATGGGTTCCAAGAAGCTCGGCGCGGACCTCAACCTGGCGTGGCCCACCGCCCAGATCGGCGTGATGGGGGCCCAGGGAGCGGTCAACATCCTCTACCGCCGGGATCTCAAGGCCGTCGAGGAGTCCGGGGGTGATGTGGAGGCCAAGCGTGCCGAGATCGTGGAAGGCTACGAGGCGGAACTGCTCAACCCCTACCAAGCGGCCGAGCGCGGCTACGTGGACGCCGTCATCACCCCGGCCGAGACCCGGACGCAGATCGTGCGCGGCCTGCGGGCCACCTTCCACAAGCGCGAATCGCGGCCCGCCAAGAAGCACGGGAACATCCCCCTGTGAGCGGCCGGGACACCGTGGACCAGGCGGAGATCCTGCCGGCCACAGAGACGACAGTGACGGATACGATCCGGGAGGCCATGATGGACCCGCAGCACCCCACCCCAGACGCCGGCCAGGCACCGGAGCCGGCCCTGCTCGTCAAGGGCAACCTCGACGCCGAGGAGACGGCCGCCCTGACCGCGGTCATCCACGCCGTAGCCGCCCAGGCCGAACAGCATCGGCGTGAGGGCGCCGGCCGCACCGACCGCGACCGCACCCTGGACCGTCGGCGCCGCCTCGGACTGTGGGCCCGCCCCGGCTCCGGCTCCTGGAAGCACGCCGCCGGGCAGCGCTGAGCGGTCTTCGTACCGCTTCGTAGTTTCGCCTGCCAACGCGGACGGCGCTTGACGGGCGTTAGACGGTGTAGCACCGGGCGAAACCGGCTGTCAGTCTCAACGCTCCGTCAGTTCCACATCAGGGCCCTTCACCGGACAAGCGCACACGACTAGGTCATGTTGCTCAAGGGTGCGGTGACTATAGCGTGGCCGGTTCAGGCGCAGCAGGAGAGCTTGGAGGGGTCGGTGGTGAAGGACTGGCAGGCAAGCTTGATGCCTTCGGCCATGGTCAGATAGGGCGCCCACATGGCGGCGACGTCCTGATAGGTCTGGTGTGTCTCGAGGAGGAATACGCCGGCGGCGGCGAGTTCGCCGGCGTCCTTGGCGAGGGCGGTGATGCCGAGGATGCGGCCGGTGTCGTCGTCGATGACGACCTTGATGAATCCGCGGGTGTCCCGGTTGACCAGGGCGCGGGGCACGTAGTCCAGGGGCAGCACGCGGCAGTTGCACCGGTGGCCGGCCGCCAGGGCCTGTGTCTCGGTCATCCCGACCGCGCCGATGGCGGGACTGGTAAACGTCACCCGAGGCAGGTGGGCGTAGTTGACCGTGCGCCCGGCGCCGGTGAAGGCGTTGTCGACGACCATCGCGCCGTGGTGGGCAGCGACGTAGACGAACTCCGGGTGCCCGGTGACATCCCCGGCGGCCCAGATGCGCGGGTTGGCGGTGGCCAGTGCATCATCGACGACGACCTCCCCGCTCGTACCGGTCGGGACCTGGACCGTGTCCAGGTTCAGGGCGTCGGTGACCGGCCGGCGGCCCAGCGCCACCAGCACCCGCTGGGCGCGGAACTGGGTGGTCCGGTCCGCGACGGTCGCGGTGGCGGTCACCTCGCCGGTGGTCTCGTCCTGGGCGATCGTGGTGAGCTGGGCGGGACGCACCACCGTGATGCCCTCGTCGGCGAAGACCGATGCCAGGACCTGGCTGACCTCGGGTTCCTCGGCCGAGGCCAGCCGGGAGCGGACCAACATGGTCACCGTCGAGCCGAGCCGGGCGAAGAGTTGAGCCAGTTCCAAGGCGACGTACCCACCACCCAGGACCAGCAGGGACTCGGGGACCTCGGCGAGCTCCATCGCGGTGGTCGAGGTCAGGTAGTCCACCTGCTCCAGCCCCGGCAGGTCCCGGACCCAGGGGCGGGCGCCGGTGGCGACCAGGTAATGCTTCGCCTCGATCACCTCGGTACTCCCGTCCGGGCCGGTGACCCGCAGCACCGGGGCCTCCGGGGAGCCTCCGAAGGAGGCCACGCCCTGACGGACCGGCCAGTCGTAGGATTCGGCCAGATCCACGTACTTCGCCTGCCGCAGCCCCTCCACCAGGGACTGCTTGCCCTGGATCAGGGCCGGCATGTCCGCCGGGCCGGCCGCGGTGGCGATGCCGGGGAACCGGCCGGGGGCGTCGGCGGCCACGTGCCGGGCCTCGGCGGCGGCGAGCAGCGCCTTGGACGGCACGCAGCCGATGTTCACACAGGTGCCGCCGACCGTGCTCCGTTCGATCATCACCACCGACTTGCCCAGGCCCCGGGCCCGGATCGCGGCGGAGAACGCCGCACCCCCGGAGCCGATCACCGCCAGGTCCACCTTCTGGCCCACTTGCGATACCCCCATCACTTGGCGAAATGCTCCACTGAGGCCAGAATGGACCTTCCAGTGCAGGGGAAGGTCAAGTCCATCCCGCCGGGGACCCCAGGAAGAGGGCTGACATGAGGATCGGCGAACTCGCCTCCGCCGCGGGCACCAGCACCAAGACGCTGCGGTTCTATGAAGAGCAGGGCTTACTGCCCGCCCCGGACCGAACGCCGGCGGGGTACCGGGACTACGACCCGATCATGCTCGACCGGTTGGACTTCATTCGCCGCGGCCAGGCCGCCGGACTCACCCTGGCCCAGATCCAGCAGGTGCTGGAGATCCGCGACGGCGGGCAGGCCCCCTGCGGCCACGTCCGCGACCTGCTCGACCAACGCCTGGTCAACGTCGAGGACCAGCTGCGCAGCCTGACCGCACTGCGCGACACCCTTACCTCGCTTCGAGACGAGGCCACCACCCTGCACCCCGACACCTGCGGCCCCCACCAGGTCTGCCGCTACGTCTGAACCGCGCTGCGCTCACCGGTGGCGAGCCAGTGGAGGGCGGCGGCCAGGCGCAGACCGGCGTGGTAGCTGCCGGCGGTCTTGTTGGAGCGCAGCGCGATCCCGCGCCACTGCTTGAGGCGGTTGAAGCACCGCTCCACGACATGGCGGCCGCGATACCGGGCCCGTTGCTGCTCCCCGAAATCGACCGGTCGGCCCGGCCTGTTCCGGCGGTGCGCGATCTAGTCGTCGCGTTCGGAGGATCCCCTTACGGACGCGAACCGTCGCCCATATGCCCCTCGGCAGGCCACTTCTAACGGGTGCCATGAATCGTTCAGTCAGCGGAACGGCGGGGTGGGCACGGTAGCTGAGGTCTCCTGAGATCGAACGGCCCCGAGGTTTTCGTCTTGCGTGACCGTCCCGGGGTGGTGGCGTGCCGCCGAGTAACGGGCGGCGGGACCCATCATGTTCCAGGGGCTGTAGTCGACAGCGTTCACGGCCACGCCCATCTGGGGGTTGCGGGCGTGGGCAATCTGGCCGTCGCCGGTGTACATGGCCACGTGGTGGATCCCGGAGGCCGAGCCGCTGTTGGACCAGAAGACGAGGTCGCCGACCTGCAGGTTGTCGAGGGAGACGCATTGGCTGGCGACTGCGTACTGGTCCTTGGAGTTCCGGGGCAGCTCGGCGCCGGGTCTCAGAGCGTTCGCGACAATGTCCGCCGTCAATCGGGATCTTCACGGAATCTTCAAAGTTGAGCCCTTTTTCCGGGCCGGGCGGGGGTCTACGGTCGGTTGCATGGCGGGCCGGTTCCGGCCGGTTCGTCTCCTAGATCGGACCGATGAAGGAGTAAGCCATGACCCATCACGTGAGCTCGATGCTGGAGACCTACCCGAAGGACTTGGGGGACATCGACCGGCAGAAGTTAGCCGAGTGCATCGAGGCCTGTTCCGAGTGCGCTCAGACCTGTACGGCCTGCGCGGACGCGTGCCTGGCCGAGGACATGGTCGCAGAACTGAGGCAGTGCATCCGATTCAATCTGGACTGCGCCGACATCTGCGCCACCACCGGGGCGGTGCTGTCCAGGCAGACCGGCAATAACGTCGAGACCACTCGTGCCCTGCTGGAGGCGTGCCGGACCGCCTGCAAGACGTGCGGGGACGAGTGCGAGAAGCACGCCGACATGCACGAGCACTGCAAGGTGTGTGCTGAGGCTTGCCGGCGCTGCGAGCGGGCCTGCGCCGAGTTGCTCGCCTCCTTGGGCTGAGCGCAGTCCAGACCGATGTCGGAATGCCGGTCAGGGCCAGCAGGTGTGGAACACGTGCTGGCCCTGACCGGCGGTACAAGAGCATCCTCGCCGGAGGAGAACTCGACGTGTCAAAGACAGAGCACAGCGGTGACCAGGGTGGTGATCGCGGCGGTGGTCATCAGGCGCCCCGCCGCTCCCTGAAGATGTATCTGCGGTTTGCCGCGATGATTCTGACCGGCATGGTGGTCATGTATTGGACGATGTTCGCCGGTTGCTGGGAGTGGGGACACGTTCGCTGGAGTGAGAGCAGGCTGTTCATGGCCTTGACCATGGGCGGGGCGATGGGCCTGGTGATGCTGGCCTGGATGCTCAACATGTACCGGAACGCGAAGGCGAACATTGCTGTGGTGCTCGTGAGCGCGGTGCTTCTGGGCGGCGGCATCGTCCTGGACCGCAGTCAGGCGACCGTCAACGACAGCGATTTCATGCGCGCGATGATTCCGCACCACTCGCTGGCCATCACGAGGTCCGAGCGGGCCGGTATCGAGGACGTCAGGGTGTGCGAGTTGGCCGTGGAGATCAGCGAGGCCCAGCGGCGGGAGATCTTCGAGATGGACTGGCTGATCCAGGACATCCAGGACAACGGGATCGTCACGACCCCCGAACAGGCCCAAGCACGGTCCGTGCCTGACTACGAGGAACCGGCCGAACGCCAGTGCCCCACCGACTGACGGATCCCAGGGCGCACCCCCAGCAATGTACTGATCCCGCGTCGGTTGGAGGTCCAACCGATGCGCCAAGACCCACACGACCCCATCTGCTTGGGTGGAGGGGGCCGTGTAGGTCCTTGGTGCGGCAGCGGCACGGGTAGAGCCGATCAAGAGGGGGCGGTGGATCCCGTCAGAGGTTTCCGAGCATCTGCTCCATCTCGGCGATCTCGGCCTCTTGGGCGGTGATGACCTGCTCGGCCAGGGCCACCGCTTGGGGATTCTGGCCGTTGTCGACCTGGTCTTGGGCCATGTCGACAGCGCCCTCGTGGTGGGCTGTCATCTGGTCCAGGTACAGCCGGGCCGCCTCGGTGCCCTGGGCTTCCTCGAGAGCGGCCATATCCTCCTCGGACATCATCCCGGACATCCCACCGTGGTCCATGCCCTCCATCTCTGCCATGGGTTCCGCGTCCCAGGCGGTGAGCATGGCATTCATGCGTTCGATCTCCGGTCCCTGGGCCTCGATGACCCGCTGGGCGAAGTCCGCGACTTCGGCCGGGACGTCGTCCTTGGCCAGCAGCATCTCGCTCATTTCAACGGCCTGCTCGTGGTGAGGGAGCATCATCTGGGCGAACATCACGTCCGCGTCGTTGTGCTCGGCCGAGATCTCCTCGGCCGAGCCGGTAGCCGTGGCGGACGGGGCAGCGGTGTCCGTGGTCGTGGAGGTGGCAGCAGCCGAGCTAGTGGCCGGGGTGGACTCGGAGCCGGCGCCGTTGTCCTCGGCACCGGGGCCACACGCAGTCAAGGCCAGGGCCGAGGTCAAGGCCAGGGCGGCCAGGGTGGTGGTGTTGCGTTTCATGATGGTTCCTTCCATTGGGGTTTCGACAGGGGGTCCAGGGCCGCGATCAGCTGGTGGCCGTCGCGGGCTGGGGTGTAGTGTCCCGATCCGAAGGGCTGGCCGGGGCCAGTCGGGCCGGATCCAGATCGGTCCGGCGCAGCAGTTGGGCGTTGAGGGCGACCACGATGGTGGACAGCGACATCAGCACCGCCCCAACCGCCGGAGAGAGCACGAACCCGATCGGGGCGAGCACGCCGGCGGCCAGGGGAACGGCGATCAGGTTGTAGCCGGTGGCCCAGATGAGGTTCTGGATCATCTTGGTGTAGCTGGCCTGGGAAAGCTCGATCATGGACAGCACGGCCCTCGGGTCGTTGCCGGCCAGTACGACGCCGGCCGATTCCATGGCCACGTCAGTGCCGGCACCGATGGCGATGCCGACCTCGGAGCGGGCCAGGGCGGGGGCGTCGTTGACGCCGTCACCGACCATGGCCACGCGTAGCCCGCGGGACTGGAGGTCGGTGACCTTGGAGTCCTTGTCCTTCGGCAGCACCTCGGCGAAGACCTCGTCGATGCCCAGGTCCGCAGCGACAGCCTCGGCGACCTGGCGGGCGTCGCCGGTGATCATGGCGACCTTGATCCCGCGCTCGTGTAGAGCGGCCACGGTGGCCCGGGACTCGGGGCGGACCCGGTCCTCCACGGCCAACGCGCCGATGACGGCGCGGTCACGGACGACGTGCAACACCCCGGCCCCTCGCTCGGTCCAGGCCTGGGTGTCAACGCTGAGGGCCTCAGGGATGTCCAGGGCGAGTTCGCGCAGCATGTTCGGCCCGCCCACCCTGACCTCGGATCCGTCCACCGTCGCTTTCACCCCGCGGCCGGTGGCCGACTGGAACCCGGTGCCACGCAGTCCCAGCCCGGCGGCTTCGGTGTGGTCGGTGGCAGCGGTCACGATGGCTCGGGCCACGGGGTGCTCGCTGTCGGCCTCGGCCGCAGCCGCGTAAGCCAGCAGCTGTGCCTCGGAGGTGCCTGGGGCCGGTGCGGTTCCGGTGAGAACGTGCGCGCCCTCGGTCAGGGTGCCGGTCTTGTCGAACAGGACCACGTCGATGGTGCGCATCCGCTCCAGAGCCATGCGGTCCTTGATCAGCACCCCGGCCTTGGCGGCGCGTTCGGTGGAGATCGCGATGACCAGCGGGATCGCCAGGCCCAGGGCGTGCGGGCAAGCGATGACCAGCACGGTCACGGTCCGGGTGACGGCGTCGTCCGGCTGGCCGATGGCCACCCAGACGATGGCGGTGATGATCGCCGCGGCCAGGGCGAACCAGAACAGCAGGGCCGCGGCTCGGTCGGCCAGGGCCTGGGCGCGGGAGGAGGATTCCTGGGCGTCGGCGACCATGCGCTGGATGCCGGCCAGGGCGGTGTCGGTGCCGACCGCCTCGATGCGCACCCGCACGGTGTTGTCGGTGGCCACGGTCCCGGCCACCACCGTTTCGCCCACGGTGCGGGCCACGGACCGGGATTCGCCAGTGATCATGGACTCGTCAAACTCCGCGGTGCCCTCGGTGAGGGTCCCGTCGGCCGGCACCCGCGCCCCGGAGCGGACCAGGACCGTGTCCCCGACCGCCAGATCACCGATCGCAACGGTCACGGTAGTGCCGTCCTCGGTGACCTTCTCAGCCTCGTCCGGCAGCAGGGCGGCCAGAGCGTCCAAGGCGGAGGAGGCCGCGCCAAGAGCGCGCATCTCCATCCAGTGCCCCAACAGCATGATGACCACCAGCAGAGCCAGCTCCCACCAGAAGTCCAACATGAACCCGCCGATGCCCAAGGACGTGATCCACGAGGCCACGAAGGCCACCGTGATGGCCATCGCGATCAGCAACATCATCCCGGGCTGCCGGGAGCGCAGCTCCGTGACCCCGCCCTTCAGGAACGGCATACCGCCGTAGAAATAGATCACGGTGCCCAGCACCGGGGCGATCCACTCAGAGCCCGGGAACTCAGGAACCCGGTAACCGAGCAGGTCCGCGACCATGTGGCTGAAGACCACCACCGGGATCGACAGGACCAGTGAGAGCCAGAACCGGTTCTTGAACATTGCCACCGAGTGCCCGGCATGGTCTCCGTGGTCGTGGACCGCGTGGTCCTCGTCCACCGCGGAGTGGGCGTGGTCGTCGGGCATGGCCTGGCCGTGGGTGTCCTCGTCCGCATGGTGGCCTTGGCCAGCGCGTCCATGGTCTGGATGGTCGTGGTCGTCGTCGGGGGTGCTCATGCTGTTCCTTCCGCGCAGGCCCCCTCATGCGGGGCCGGATGTTCAGGTGGACGGTCAGTCGGTGGGGGTGTAGCCGGCTTCTTTGATGGCTGAACGGACAGTGTTGGAGCTCACCGGGCCGGTCACGGTGACGGTGGTGACTCCATTGGCGACCAGGTCGACATCCACCGCGGTGACCCCGTCCAGTGCGGAGACCTCTTCCATGACCGAGGCGACGCAGTGTCCGCAGGTCATGCCCTCCACCCGGTACGTCGAGGCCCCGGCGGGCATCCCGGCCGCGCTGGCGACCTCCTGTCCGGCGGCCGAGGTGGTGTCGGGCGTGGGGGCGCAGCAGGCGCAACCGGTGGTGGCCATTGGCAGCGGGGTGCGGGTCGTGTTCTCCATGGGTGTTCTCCTCGGCGGATCGTGGGTGTGGCAGGAATCGGTGTAGCCCCTACCTCTTCTTGGTATATACCCCCTGGGGGTATCTGGCAAGTGTGTGAGTCACCCTCCGGCGGTGTGTGTCCCGGGGGCGGGGAAGGTCGACAGTGAAGACCGCGCCGCGGCCCGGTCCTGCGGATACGGCGCTGAGGGTGCCGCCGTGGGCCTCGACCAGAGCGCGGGCGATGGCCAGGCCGATGCCGGAGCCACCGTGGTCGCGATCGCGGGCGGTGTCGCCACGGTAGAAGCGTTCGAAGATCTGCGGCAGGTGTTCGGCGCAGATGCCCTCGCCGGTGTCGGCGACCACCAGCGCCAGGCGTCCGGGCCGGTGGCCGGTGGCGCGCAGGGTGACCGTGCCACCGGGTGGGGTGTGGCGTAGGGCGTTGGTCAGCAGATTGCCCAGCACCTGGCCGATGCGCTGGCGGTCCACCTCCACGGTCCCGGACCCGTCGCCGGCGTCGACCGCCAGGGTGACGCCCTTGGCCGAGAACGCCTCCCGGTGGGGCTCGACGGCCTCGGTGAGCAGCCCCGGCACGGATACCTCGGTGCGGTCCAGGACCAGGTGTCCTTCCTGGGTGCGGGAGACGTCGCCGATGTCCTCCACCAGCCGGCCTAGGCGCCGCAACTGTCCGGACATCAGCTCCGCGGTGGGTCCATCCCAAGAGGTGACCCCGTCCTGGAGGGCGTCGACGTAGACGGTGAGCACCGAGACGGGGGTGCGCAGCTCGTGGGCCAAATCCGAGAGCATCCGCCGGCGGGTGGTCTCGGTGCGCTCCAGTCGGGAGGCCATGGTGTTGAAGGCCCCGGCTACTGCGTCCACCTCGGTACCGGCCTCCAGGGGCGGGACCCGGGTATCGTAGCTGCCACCGGCCATGGCCAGGGCCGCGGTGCTCAGCTGGTCCAAGGGACGACGGATGCGCCGGGCGCACCAGGCGCTGATCAGCAGCGCACACACCAGGGCGGTGCCCACGGCCACCGCCAGGACGATGAGGTTGGCGTCTCTGTAGGCCTGCTCTGCGTGCAGCAGCGCGGCCGAGCCCTCGCTGCGCCCGGCCATGAGCAGATGGGTATGGAAGATCGGCGGTCCGGCCACCACCGCCACCACTAGCGCGACCAGCAGGCTGACAGCCACCACCAGCAGCTGAGCGGCCAGGAAGCGTGAGGCCAAGCCGTGGCCGTGCCGCCGGCTCACCGGGCCACCATCCGGTAGCCGACCCCGCGGACGGTGTCGATATGGTGTCCCGGGTCCACGTTGAGCTTGCGGCGCAGGTTCCTGATGTGCACGTCCACCAGCCGCTCGTCCCCGACCCAGGCCGGGTCCCACACGGTGTCGATGAGCTGGCGGCGGGTCATCACCTGCTGCGGACGGGCAGACAGGGCCGCCAGTAGGTAGAACTCGGTGCGCGTCAGCCCCACCGGCAACCCACCTACCCGAGCCTCATGCGCGGCCAGGTCCACGGTCAGGTCCCCGAACACCCGGGCAGGCTCAGCCGGGTATAGGCCGGTCCGCGGACGGCGCAACACCGCGGCCACCCGGGCGACCAGCTCGCGCACGCTGAAGGGCTTGGTGATGTAGTCATCGGCCCCGGCCCCAAGCCCGGCCAGTTTGTCCTCCTCGTCCCCGCGAGCGGTGAGCATCAGCACATAGCACTGGGAGAAGGAGCGCAGCCGACGGCAGACCTCGATCCCATCCAGCCCGGGCAACCCCAAGTCCAGGACCACCACATCGGGGTCATGACCGCGAGTTGACTCCAAGGCGTCGGGACCGGTGTGGGCGACCGTCGCGTCGTAGCCGGCCCGGGCCAGATAGGTCGCCACCATCGCCGCCAGGGGCTTCTCGTCATCCACGACCAGCACCCGGCCGGCCGAGAGGGTGGAATCAGTGCCAGGATCCATGCCTCCAGTGTCTCCCCACCATCCCGGCCAGCACCCCGACGCCGGCCCGTGTCAGGGGAATCTTCGCCAAACCTTCAAACCAGCCACCCCGGGTACGCCGACGCTCCAGGGGAGAATGGAGAGTCGATCCTCGCCGTGTGGCGAGGCGGAAAGGAACCCGTGACCTCACTGTCCCGCAGAACCATGATCGGCGGAGGCCTCGGCCTGTTCGGCTCAACCGTCCTGGTGGCCTGCTCGCCCACGATCCCGGACACCGGCAGCGTCGGCACAGCCGAGGCGCTCGACCCGCGGGCCCGGCAGCTGCTGGCCGCCCACGGCATCGAGGCCTCCACCGCCGAAGACGCTGTCACCGCCATGGACCAGGTATCCCAACGGCGCCCGCTGGCCCTCACCGGTTCCGTCGGATACGACCAGGTCGCTTTCGCCGACGACTCCGACCATGTCACCGTCCCTCTGACAAGCGGGCAGTTCTACCTGTCCATGGCGCCCTATCGCACCCAGAAGCACGAGTCCCACTACCACAACCTCGGAGGGTGCCAGGGAGAACTCACCGACACCCCCATCCACGTCACCGTGACCACCGACGCCGGCGTAACCCTCCTCGATGAGGACGCCAATACCGGCACCAACGGCTTCACCGGCTTCTGGATCCCCCGCGACCACACGGGCACCGTCACCGCCACCGAAACAACGGCCAGCACACCCTTCAACTCCGGCCCGGACGGACCCACCTGCCTCACCACCCTGCACCTGGTCTGAACCACCAGGCATCCACGCAAACCAGCACCCACACCTTATGGACGCTGAGACTGGCCGTAAGGGGACGGCCTGCGGAGGCAGTTCGGAGGTACCGCCGATGGTCATATGGGCAACGGTGCGACGCCGTAAGGGGATCCCCTTACGGACCGCGTTGGGGCCACTCCCGGGGACTCGTGCAGCCCACGTATGAAGTTAGTGTCGTCGGCTTTTGAAAATGACAGCCACGTCTCCCCGACCGGGCAGCTGCGCGAGGATGGACGCAAGGTTCTCTCCCGGAAAGGACGCGCATGATCGGCTGGCTGGAGCGGTGGCAGATCCCCTTGTACCTGGCGGCGTTGGGGGCCGGCGCGGTGTTCGGGATGGCCGCCCCGTCCGTCGCCCCGGGCCTGGAGCTGGCGATCAACCCGGTGCTGATGGTGCTGCTGTACGCCACATTCCTGAGCGTGCCCTTGACCCGGCTGGGCCGGGCCCTGCGCGATGGCCGGTTCCTGGCCGGGCTGCTGGTGCTGAACTTCGTCCTCGTCCCGGTCGTGGTCTACGGGCTCTCCAGGTTCGTCGCCGACGACCAGGCCCTTCTGCTGGGGGTGCTGCTGGTGCTGCTGACCCCGTGCATCGACTACGTCATCGTCTTCTCCGGGCTGGCCGGGGCCGCCCATGACCGGCTGCTGGGCGCGGCCCCGCTGCTGATGCTCGTGCAGATGCTGCTGCTGCCGGTGTTCTTGGGCCTGTTCATGGGCCCCGATCTGTTTCAGGTGCTGCACGCCGCCTCGTTCCTCGAGGCCTTCGGGTTGTTGATCGTCGCCCCCTTGGCCCTGGCCGCGCTCACCCAGTACCTGGCCACCCGCTCGGCTGCCGCACGGAAGGTCATGGACGTGATGGAGGCGCTGATGGTGCCGCTGATGATGGCCACCCTCGCCGTCGTGGTCGCCTCGCAGGTCGATGCCGTCCGGGCGGAGCTGTCCTCGTTGCTGCGGGTCCTCCCGATCTACGTCGCCTTCCTGATCGTGATGGTCCCGCTGGGGGTGCTCACCGGCCGAGTCTTCGGCCAGGACGTCCCGGCCACCCGGGCGGTGGTCTTCTCCGGGGCCACCCGCAACTCCCTGGTCGTGCTGCCTCTGGCCCTGGCCGTGCCGGAGGCCCTGGCCCTGGCATCGGTCGTCGTGGTCACCCAGACCCTCGTCGAACTCGTCGGCATGGTCACCTACGTCCGGCTGATTCCCCGCCTGCTTCCCCGACGCGCTACCTTGGCGCCAGCACGTGACGTCGCCACGGATGAGGACCACCCGCCTCGGCCGGGTTAGGCCGTGGCAGCCCCGTCCGGTTCTGGACGGAACGGTGCTCGGTTCGAGCGTTCGGCAGGCGGCCCTGCAACTCAGCCCCTAGGGCCATCGAGAGTTCAGTATCTACTGTATAGTTCAGTGAGTGCTGACTATAGATTCTCATTTGGACGTGATGAACCGATTGGGTCGGGCGATGGCCGACCCGACCCGGTCACGGATCCTGCTGACCCTGCTGCAGGACCCGGCCTACCCGGCCTACCCGGCCGAGCTGGCCCGGGACCTGGAGCTGACGCGCTCTAACGTGTCGAACCACCTGGCCTGCCTGCGGGACTGCGGGATCGGGGTCGCGGTGCCCGAGGGCCGCCAGACCCGGTATGAGATCGCCGATGCGCACCTGAGCCGGGCGCTGACTGCGCTGGTCGAGGTCACCCTCGCGGTGGATGAGAGCGCCCCCTGCCTGGACCCGGCCTGCTCGGTGCCAGGCTGCGACGATACGGAGGCTGCGGCATGATCCTGTCTTCAGTCCTGCAGGCGATCGGCCTGTTTCTGGTCACGAACATCGATGACATCATCGTGCTCTCCCTGTTCTTCGCCCGCGGCGCCGGACAACGGGGGACCACCGCCCGGATCCTGATCGGCCAGTACCTGGGCGTCATCGGCATCCTCGGCGCAGCCGTGCTCGTGTCCCTGGGGGCCGGGGCGTTCCTGCCCCCGGAGGTCATCCCGTACTTCGGGCTGATCCCGCTGGGGCTGGGTCTGTGGGCAGCCTGGAAGGCCTGGCGCGGGGACGACGATGACGATGACGATGCCAAGATCGAGGGCAAGAAGGTCGGCGTCTGGACCGTGGCCGGGGTGACCTTCGCCAACGGCGGGGACAACATCGGCGTCTACGTCCCGGTCTTCCTCAGCGTGGGCCCGGGCGCCGTAGTCGCCTACTGCATCGTGTTCCTCGCGCTGGTGGCGGTACTGGTGGGCCTGGCTAAATTTGTCGCCACCCGCCGGCCCATCGCCGAGGTGCTGGAACGCTGGGAGCACATCCTGTTCCCCATCGTGCTGATCGGCCTGGGCGTCTTCATCCTCATCAGCGGTGGAGCTTTCGGGCTCTGAGCTACGGGGCCGGGCATTCACCCCGAGCGACTCGGCCCCGCCTTCCCCGTACCGCAAATTGCGTTGCGCGCCTTGACCATTGAGCAGACTCAGCGCCCGTGCCACCAATCCGCCGACCGGAAGACCCCGTCGGGGCTGTCATCGCTCAGCCTTGCTGGCGGTGTAGCCCGGAGTTCGGCCCGTTCTTCTACAACCGGTAGAATTCGCGATACTCCGATTTCCGTCACGGTTCCTGTATCGAGTTCTGAGAGAAGTTCCAGCCGTATGCCATCTCGTCCGCCGTTGCCCATCCCCTCGCGCCGTCGGGTTCTGGCCGGGCTGGCCGGGGTCGTGTCCTTGCCGCTGCTGGCGGCCTGCAGTTCGGACGACCCGTTGACCGCCCAGGCCGGCAATGCTGACGGCAAGAACTACATCGCCGGTGACGGGTCGGTCTTGGAGATCGTCCCGGACCGGCGCGGGGAGCCGGTGCAGTTCCGCTCCACCCTGTTCTCCGGGAAGCCGATCAGCACGCAGGACCTCGCCGGGGACCCGGCGGTGCTGAACTTCTGGTATGCCGCCTGTGCCCCGTGCCGGGTGGAGGCCCCGGACCTGCAGGCCCTGCACGAGCAGTTCGCCCCCGAGGGGGTGCGGTTCTTGGGCATCAATGTCCGCGACACGGTGGCCACCGCGGAGGCGTTCGAGCGCAATTTTGGCATCACCTACCCCTCGGTGGAGGACCGCGGCGGGCAGGTGCTGCTGGCGATGACCGACTACGTGCCGCCGCAGGCCGTGCCCACCACGATCGTGCTGGACCGGTTGGGGCGGGTCTCGGCCCGGATCCTGGGAATCGCAGAGCCCTCAACGCTGCGCACCCTGATAACCACCGTCCTGGATGAACGGGCCTGAGCGTCCCGTGACAGCTTGTCACCGAAGCCCCCCACTTTATCGTGGTCTCCGGAGGACGCCCCTCGGGAGGGCAGCATGAGCATCGGCGGATTCTTTGCCGAAATGGTCCAGTCCGGGGCCC
>NZ_JBFBLI010000010.1:0-148499 GCF_040702545.1 Citricoccus sp. NPDC079358 | reverse complement strand
CATCACCCGATTCTCCCAGCCCGCCAGGAGACAGCCCGGTCAATCCGCCGGCGTTTTAAAGATCGACCCCACGATTACTGACCCACGCACCTAGGCAGCCTGTCAGTAGGGAGTCCGTCAGCAGACAGTCCGTCAGTAGAGCCCGTCCTGCCGGCGATTGGACCAGCAGGGCTGGTGCCAATGACGCCGGTCTGCGCCGGCCGCCTCGTCACCGAAGATCGAATCGCTGCGCCAGGTCACCAGGTGCGCCATCCCGGGCGGAATCGTCCGGCCGCAACCGGGGCAGGTGTAGTCCTTCACCGCGCGCCAGGCGGCGATCTGGCGGACGTGCCAGCCGCCGTCGTGCCCCTGTTCCTGCCGGTACCCGGGATCCAGGCCCAGCAGGTCATCCAACCGGTCCTGCCGACCGGGTGCCGGCGCCTGGCGCCGGGAGGGCCCGGGGCGGCGTGGGCGGTTCGAGCGTGGCACGTCACCATCTTTCCACAGCCCGTCCTTTCACGGCCCCGTCCCCCGGACCGCTAGACTCCCCTGTGTGCGTTTGGTAATAGCCCGGTGTTCCGTCAACTACGAAGGGCGTTTGCGCGCCCACCTGCCCCAGGCGACCCGCCTGCTCTTGGTCAAGGCCGACGGCTCCGTGCTGGTGCATTCGGACGGCGGCTCCTACAAGCCGCTGAACTGGATGAGCCCGCCGGCGACCCTGCGCACGGCCGAACCCACCGAGGAGCTGGCCGCCGAGGGTGTGGTCCAGGTCTGGACGGTGCAGGCCACGAAGTCGGACGACCGGCTGATCGTGCACCTCTTCGAGATCCTGCATGACTCCTCCCACGAGCTCGGCGTGGATCCGGGACTGGTCAAGGACGGCGTCGAGTCCGACCTGCAACGGCTGCTGGCCGAGCAGATCGAGCTGCTCGGCGACGGTCACACGCTGGTGCGCCGCGAGTACATGACCGCCATCGGCCCCGTGGACATCCTCGCGCGGGACGCCACCGGCGGCTCGGTCGCCGTGGAGCTCAAGCGCCGCGGGGACATCGACGGCGTGGAGCAGCTCACCCGCTACCTCGAGCTGATGAACCGCGATCCGCTGCTGGCCCCGGTCCGGGGCGTCTACGCCGCACAACAGATCAAGCCCCAGGCCCGCACCCTGGCCGAGGACCGGGGCATCCGCTGCCTCACCCTGGACTACGACGCCATGCGCGGCGTGGACGATGCCGAGTCCCGGCTCTTCTGAGCTCGCTGGCGGCCCGGCTGCCCAACCCGGCCCCGCCTCCGGACCGCGGACGGGCCGACTCACCACGCCCGGACTCGTCGACCAGCACTGCCATGGACTGGCCGGCGTGGACTTCGCCACGGCGCCCGCGCACCAGGTCCGTGACGCACTCCGAGAGCTGTCCCGGCGGGGCGTGACCCGGGTGGTGGCCTCCCTCCCCACCCTGCCCGCCCCGGACCTGCTGGCCGCCGTCCGGCGACTCACCCCGCTGGTCTGGGAGGGCACCCTGGCAGGCCTCCACCTGGAGGGGCCGTTTCTGTCCCGCCACCACTGCGGGGCCCAATCCGCCGACGACGTCCTCGAGCCAGGCTCGGACCGGTCACGCCGGCTGCTGGAGTCCCTGGTGCAGGCCGGACGTCCCGACCACGGCGGCCCGGACGCCCAAGCGATCGTCGCCATGACCTATGCCCCCGAACTCGCAGGCGCCGAGTGGGTGGAGCGCACCCTGTTCGCCGCGGGCATCCTGCCCTCCCCCGGGCACACCGACGCCACGGAGGCCGAGTTCACGACGGCACTGCAGCGGTGGACCGGGATGCAGACGCTGGGCCGGGACCGGCGCCCCGCCGTGACCCACCTGTTCAACGCCATGCCCGGATTCCACCACCGCGCCCCAGGACCGGTTCCGGCCGCCCTGCGCGCTGCGGCCCGCGGAGACCTCCGAGTCGAACTGGTGGCTGACGGCCTCCATGTGGACCCCGGCGTCATCCTGGACGTCCTGCGCCTCGCCCCGGGGACCGTCTGCGTGGTCTCCGACGCCTCCGCGGCCACCGACGCGCCCGCGGGCACCTACACGCTGGGCGCGGTCGCCATCGAGACCACCGGGAACACCGGGAACACCGGGAACGGGCACACCACAGCACCACGACTGGCGGGTCGCCCGACCCTGGCCTCCGGAGCCGTGGCCCTGGACGGTGCGCTGCGGCACCTGCTCGCGTGGGGTGTTCCGCCGGAACTCGCGGTACCCGCCGTGAGCACGACGCCGGCCCTTACCCTGCCGTCCGCACGCCGCGCTTCGGGGTGGGTCGAGTGGGACTGGGACGCCGAGAACGGGACGATAGCGCCCGGCCCGCCGGCCGTCGTCGTCCCTCCGGGTACTCCGGACTCTTAAGGCGCCCCTGAGGCTACTTAAAGCAACAGGCACCCCGGCGATGCCGGGGTGCCCACTGACGTTCGGATCGTGAGGTCTCCTAGTGAGCCCTGCGCCGGTAGCCCCGCGGCGGGAGCTCCCGCCAGGTGCCGAAACCCACGGCCGGACCGGACTCGATCCAGGCCGAGAGGCCGGCGCAGGCGTCCGCCTGGATAACCAGGTCGACCGGGGCCGGACCGCCGTCCACGCGCACCACCACCGAGCCGTCCTGACGGACCGCCCCCTCGCGATGCAGCCGCAACAAGTGCCGGGCCGCCGACCAGCGGGGCCGCGGATCCACCGAGGCCACCGTCATGAGGTCAAGACCGGATTCATCGTATCGCCCGATCACGCGGACACCCCCGGCGACCTCACCTGCCCCGCGGATGCGGGCGGTGAAGGTTCCGGGGGTGCGCACCAGGGTGCGCCAGCGCCAGTAGACCATGAAGGCGACGACCAGGACGGCCGCCACCAGGGCAGCCAGTACCGCTACGACCAGCGCGGACCACCCAGGCGTCACCTCAGGCTGCGCCCTGGCCGGCGGACTCGCCCTGGAGGGTCGCTGCACCGGCCACGATCACGACGCGGTCGTTGTCCACGGAGAAGAACCCGCCCTCGGCATGTGCCGTGAGGGTCTGCCCGTTGGTCTGCTGGACCACGACATCGCCGTCGCCCAGCACGGCCAGCAGCGGCGTGTGACCCGGCAGGATGCCGATCTCTCCCTCTGCGGTCCGGGCGCTGACCGACTGCGCCGGTCCGGACCACACGAAGCGGTCCTCGGCGACGATCTCGACTTCGAGTTCGTGCTCAGCCATGGGGATCAGTTCTCCGACTGGATCTTGGCCCAGTTGCGCTCGACGTCATCCAGACCGCCGACGTTGTAGAACGCCTGCTCGGAGATGTGGTCAAGGTCGCCGTTGGCGATGGCGGTGAAGCCCTCCACGGTGTCCTTGATCGGCACGGTCGAACCCTCGACACCGGTGAACTGCTTGGCGGTGTAGGTGTTCTGGGACAGGAACTGCTCGATGCGGCGGGCACGCGAGACGACGATCTTGTCCTCTTCGGAGAGCTCGTCCACGCCGAGGATCGCGATGATGTCCTGCAGTTCCTTGTTCTTCTGGAGGATCTGCTTGACGCGGGTGGCGGCATCGTAGTGATCCTGGCCCACGTACTGCGGGTCGAGGATGCGGGAGGTCGATGCCAGCGGGTCCACGGCCGGGTACAGGCCACGGGAGGCCAGGGTACGGGTCAGGTTCGTGGTGGCGTCCAGGTGCGCGAACACGTTGGCCGGCGCCGGGTCGGTGTAGTCGTCCGCGGGCACGTAGACGGCCTGCATCGAGGTGATGGAGTGACCGCGGGTGGAGGTGATCCGCTCCTGCAGCACGCCCATCTCATCGGCGAGGTTCGGCTGGTAGCCCACGGCCGAGGGCATGCGGCCCAGCAGCGTGGAGACCTCGGAACCGGCCTGGGAGAACCGGAAGATGTTGTCGATGAACAACAGCACGTCCTGGTTCATCTCGTCACGGAAGTACTCCGCCATCGTCAGTGCCGACAGGGCGACGCGCAGACGCGTTCCCGGCGGCTCATCCATCTGGCCGAACACCAAGGCGGTGTCCTTGAGGACGTTCGCCTCTTCCATCTCCACCCAGAGGTCGTTGCCCTCACGGGTGCGCTCACCGACGCCGGCGAACACCGAGGTGCCGCCGAAGTTGCGGGCCACACGCGTGATCATCTCCTGGATGAGCACGGTCTTGCCCACGCCGGCGCCGCCGAACAGGCCGATCTTGCCGCCCTTGATGTACGGGGTCAGCAGGTCGATGACCTTGATGCCGGTCTCGAGCATCTCCGTGGAGCCCTCGAGGGAGGCGAAGTTCGGCGCCGGGCGGTGGATCGGCCAGCGCTCGGTGACCTCGAGCTGCGAGGTCGGCACGTCGAGGGACTCGCCGAGGACGTTGAAGATGTGTCCCTTGACGACCTCACCGACGGGCACGGAGATCGGGGCGCCCGTATCGACCACGGACGCGCCGCGGACCAGGCCGTCGGTGGCCTGCAGGGAGATGGCGCGGACCAGGTTGTCACCCAGGTGCTGCGCGGTCTCGAAGGTGATGGTGCGGGTGTCGCCGTTGAGGGTGAGCTCGGCGGTCAGAGCGTTGTACAGGCCCGGCATGGCGTCGGCGGGGAACTCAGCGTCGATCACCGGCCCGATCACACGGGCGATGCGGCCAGTGGCGCCACCGGTGGCGGTACCGGTGCCCTGTTCGTTCGTGGTGGCAGTCATCTCTCTCACTTCTTTGGTGTGGCTGGACGTTGACAGTCAGTTGACAGTCTGTTGGCAGTCAGATGGCTCGTCGGGTGAAGAGCCGGTGCCCGGTCAGGATGCGCTGAGCGCGTCCGCACCGGCGATCAGCTCGGTCAGTTCCTGGGTGATCTCGGCCTGGCGGGCGTTGTTCATCTTCAGGGTGTACTCGGTGACCAGGTCCTTGGCGTTGTCCCCGGCCGACTTCATCGCGCGCTGGCGGTTGGCCAGTTCGGATGCGGAGGCCTGGAGCATCGCCGAGAAGATCCGCGACTCGATGTACTTCGGCAGCAGGGCGTCTAGGACGTCCTCCGGGGCCGGCTCGTACTCGTAGAGCGGGTAGAGGTCCGTGGAGTCGGTGACCTCTTCTTCCACCACCTCGAGGGGCAGCAGACGGACGACGGTCGGGACCTGGGTGACGAGTGAGTGGAAGGCGGTGTAGACGACATGGATCTCATCCACGCCACCGGCTTCCGTCTCCTCCAGGAACGAGTCGACGAGGCGCTCTCCGATCTCACGGGCCCGCAGGAATTCCGGCGCGTCGGTGTTACCGGTCCAGACCTCCTGGTACTCGCGGTTGCGGAAGTCGAAGTACCCCTGCGCCTTGCGGCCCACGAGGTAGATGTCCGTCTCCTTGCCCTCGGCGTGCAGCGACTCGAGCAGTTCCTCCGCATGGCGCAGGATGTTCGCCGAGTAGGCGCCGGCCATGCCACGGTCCGAGGAGAGGACCAGCACGGCAGCGCGCTTCGGGTTCTCGACCTCGGACGTCAGCACGTGCTCGATGTCCTGCTGCGATGACACGGCGGACACGGCGCGGGTGATCGCGTTGGCGTACGGCAGCGACGCGGACACGCGTTCACGTGCCTTGCCGATGCGGGACGTGGCGATCAGCTCCATCGCCTTGAAGATCTTCTGCATCGACTGGGTCGAGGCGATCTTCTGGCGGTAGACCCGGATCTGGGCTCCCATGGTGGTCCTTTCCTTACGTGTCCGCCTCCGGCGCCCGTCCGGTCATTCCTGGTGGAAGGACCGGACGGGACTGCCATCGGCACAACGGGTCAGCGCTTCTGCTTGACGATCTTTTCCTGGGTGACCTGATCGGCCGCCAACGGCTCGTGCTCCTCGTGGCCGGCGGCGACGAGCTTGTTGTCGCCCTCCCCGAAGAAGCCCTTCTTGAACGCCTCAACCTCGGTCTTGAGCGCCTCGAGGGTGGAGTCCTCCATCTTGCCGGTCTCGCGGATCGGGCCGAGCACCACTTCCTTGCGACGCAGGTGGTCCAGGAAGTCACGCTCGAAGCGCAGCACGTCCTCCACCGGGACCTCGTCCAGGTGGCCGTTGGAGCCGGTCCAGATGGACACGACCTGCTCCTCGACCGGGTACGGAGAGTACTGCGGCTGCTTGAGCAGCTCGGTCAGTCGCTCACCACGGGCCAGCTGACGGCGCGTGGCCGGATCCAGGTCCGAGGCGAACATGGCGAAGGCCTGCTGGTCGCGGTACTGGGCCAGGTCCAGCTTCAACGTGCCCGAGACCTTCTTCATGGCCTTGATCTGGGCCGCACCACCCACGCGGGACACCGAGATGCCCACGTCCACGGCCGGACGCTGGTTGGCGTTGAAGAGGTCCGACTGCAGGAAGATCTGGCCGTCGGTGATGGAGATGACGTTGGTCGGGATGTAGGCCGAGACGTCGTTGGCCTTGGTCTCGACGATCGGCAGGCCGGTCATGGAACCGCCGCCCAGCTCGTCGGACAGCTTGGCACACCTCTCCAGCAGGCGGGAGTGCAGGTAGAACACATCGCCGGGGTAGGCCTCGCGGCCCGGCGGGCGGCGCAGCAGCAGCGAGACCGCACGGTAGGCCTCGGCCTGCTTGGAGAGGTCGTCGAAGATGATGAGGACGTGCTTGCCGCCGTACATCCAGTGCTGGCCGATGGCCGAACCGGCGTAGGGGGCCAGGTACTTGAAGCCAGCCGGGTCGGAGGCAGGGGACGCCACGATGGTGGTGTACTCCAGGGCGCCGTGCTCCTCGAGCGTCTGACGCACGGAGGCGATCGTCGAGGCCTTCTGGCCGACGGCGACGTAGATGCAGCGCACCTGCTTCGACGGATCGCCGGACTCCCAGTTGTCCTTCTGGTTCAGGATGGTGTCGATGCCGATGGCGGTCTTGCCGGTCTGGCGGTCACCGATGATCAGCTGACGCTGGCCACGGCCGATCGGGATCATGGCGTCGATGGACTTCATGCCGGTCTGCAGCGGCTCGTCCACGGACTTGCGCTGCGTGACGCCCGGCGCCTGGAGCTCCATGGCGCGGCGTGCCTCGGCCTCGATCGGGCCCATGTCGTCCAGGGGTGCACCCAGCGGGTCCACCACGCGGCCGAGGAAGGCGTCGCCCACCGGCACGGAGAGGACCTCACCGGTGCGCTGGACTTCCTGGCCCTCTTCGACGCCCTGGAAGTCGCCGAGCACGACGACGCCGATCTCGCGGGTGTCGAGGTTCTGGGCCAGGCCCAGGGTTCCGTCCTCAAAGCGCAGCAGCTCGTTGGCCATGACGGAGGGCAGACCCTCCACACGGGCAATGCCGTCTGCTGCGGAGACGACGTGGCCGACCTCCACACGTTCGGTGCCGGCCGGTTCGTAGGATGCCGCGAACTCATTCAAGGCATTGCGAACATCGTCAGCGTTGATGGTCAAGTCGGCCATCTGCGTTCCCTGCTCTCTGGGGTTGGTGATCATCGACATGCCGATGACCGAAGGTGTCTTGTGGGTTCGTCAGACCGGCCTCAGCCGGCCATCTTCCGCTGGAGGTCATGCAGACGAGACTGCAGGGAGGAGTCGACGACGTCGTCCCCCACCTGGATCCGAATGCCACCCACCAGCTCGGGGTCGACGGCCACGTCCAACTTCAGGTCGCGGCCAAAAAGGCGCTTCAATCCAGCGGCAAGCCGCTCCTGCTGAGCCGGGGCCAGGGGCCGGGCCACGGTGACTTCGGCGATCCACAGCCTCTGACGCTCCGCCACGGTGTCCACGAAACCGCGGATGAGGTCCACGGGCTTGTGGCCCCGCGGGGCTTCCACGGCCTGGCGGACCAGGAGCTTGGCCTCGGCGGAGCCGTTGCCCAGCAGCCGCTCCGCCAAAGTGCCCTTGGATGCTGCGGGAGCCTGCGGATCCGTCAGCGCACGCTGGAGATCATGGGACTCCTGGACCGCACGGTTGAAGGCCAACAACTCGTCGGACAACCGCCCGAGTCCGTCCAGCCCGTCGCGTTCGGCCGAGGCCGCCACGGACGTGGTGGCCAACTGCTCCAGGGCGTCCCCGTAGTCCCGGGTCTGGGACCACTTGAGCCCGGCCAGGGTGTTGAGGATCCGCAGGGCATCCTCGGACACCTTGGACCCGAACAACGAGCCGACGACTCCGGTGCGACGCTCCACCGACCACGAGGGATCGGTCAGCGCGCGGCGCAGCGGGGCGCTGGAGTCCACCGCTGCGAGGGCGGTGAACAGCTCGGAAGCCAGCTGGGTGCCGCCGGAGACCAGGACGGAGTCCAGTTCCTGCCGGGCGGTGGCCAGCGAATCGCTCGATGCACCTGCCATTACTCAGCCACACCTGCCGTGCCGGACGCGGTGCCGGCGGTCGAGTTCCGCTCGAGGTCCTCGAGGAACCGGTCCACCACGCGCTGCGAGCGGGCGTCGTCCTCCAGGGATTCGCCGACGATGCGGCTGGCCAGGGTGGTGGCCAGGGCGCCGACGTCGGTGCGGAGCGAAGTCTCGGCCTGCAGACGCTCAGCGGCGATCTGGACCTGGGCCTGCTCGACCAGACGAGCGGACTCGGCGGACGCCTTTTCCCTGGCCTCGGCCAGGATTTGGGCGCCTTCGGTACGGGCCTCCTCGCGGACGCGGTTGGCCTCGGCGTAGCCCTCCTGCTGCTGCTGCTCGTAGTCAGCCTTGAGGGCGTTGGCCTCGGCCTGGGCCTTCTCGGCCTTCTCGAGACCACCCTCGATGGCGTCGACGCGGTTCTGGTAGGAGTTCTCCAGAGCCGGGGCGATGTACTTCACCACGAGGAACATCAACACGGCAAAGCCAACGGCGGTAACGAGCACCTCCCACCAGTTGGGAACGAGGGGGTTGGCGCCCTCGGCTGCAGCGAGAATCGCTTCAGACCTGATCATGTTTCAACCATCCTTTGGTGAAGTTTCCTGCTCTGTGGATGGCCGGCGAGCCGGCCGGGAAGGGCAGGAATCAGAGGACGAAAGCGAAGACCAGGCCCAGGATGGCCAGGGCCTCGGCGAGGGCGAAGCCCAGCAGGGCGATCGGCTGCAGGATGCGCTGGGCTTCCGGCTGACGGGCGACGCCGTTGATGTACGCGGCGAAGATCAGGCCCACGCCGATGGCGGAGCCGATGGAGGCCAGGCCGTAGCCGATCAAGTTGAGGTTGCCGGTGATTTCCATGGTGTTCCTTTCAAGATGCCTGACGGCAGGTTGTGCGGAGGGTTCCCGATGCGGATCCGGCGGTTGCCGGGACCGGGACGTGCTGCGGTGGCGGATCGCTCCGCCGAACCGTGCCCACCTTCACCCAAGGATGGCGGGCGCGGAAGGTCAGTGGTCGTTGGCGGCCAGCGCCCCTTGGATGTAGATCGCGGTGAGCAGGGTGAAGACGAACGCCTGCAGGTACATGATCAGCAGTTCCAGGAAGTACATGGCCACGGAGCCGAGGACCACGAGGACACCGGTGGCCTGGAGGGCGACGTTGCCCGTCTCCATGATCAGGAACTGTGCGCCGGCGCCGGCCAGCATGACGATCATGTGGCCGGAGAGCATGGTGGCCATCAGACGCAGCGAGTGGGTCAGCGGCCGGACGAGGAAGGTGGAGATGATCTCCAGGGGCACCAGCAGCGGCAGGATCCAGCCGGGGACACCGCTGGGGACCACGGCCAGCTTGAAATACTTGAGGCCGTTGCGCTTGATGCCCAGGCCGATCCAGATGATGTAGACGATCAGTGCCAGTGCATAGGCCGACCCGGCGTGCGAGAAGCTCGGCAGCTGCAGGAAGGGAACGGCGCCGAACAGGTTGTTCACGATCACGAAGAAGAACAGACCGAACAGCAGCGGGACGAAGGGCTTGAACTCCTTCTCGCCGATGATGTCCCGGCCCATGCCGTTGCGCACGAACGCGTAGCCGGACTCGGCCAGCCACTGCACCTTGCCCGGGACGAGCCCCGGCTTGCGCATGGCGAGCATGAAGAAGGCGGAGATGAGGATCACCGAGAGGATGATCATCAGCATCTGCTTGCCGAAACCGGTGCCATACTCGGCCATCCAGGGCAGGATTTCCGGCAGGTGGGTCTGGTCGATCGTGGGAGGAACGAATCCACCCTCATCGGTGGAGCTGGCGAGCACGATCGGTAGCACGCTGATCCTCTCTGCAGTGTCGGTCAACAGGACGCGTACGGCGCGTTCCCACCGGAGCGGTCAAGCGGGCGGCACAGCGCAGCCCCGACCGTCGTTATTGATCGTTGATGAGCCTATCAAACCGGGCATGGTGCTGATGACCAAAAAGCCCAATTCGGCGCGGTTTTCGCGCCATCGGACGATTTGTTTCTACGTTGTGTCGAAGTCACACCGTCATCGACCCGTCATCCGCCCGTGACCAGACCGTGATGCAGGGCTGGCTTGCCCGCCCCGGACCTTCCGCCGAGCCGCTGCGGTCAGTCGTCGTAGATCTGCTGCCGGGTCCGGGCGAAGACGAGGACCTCCGTCGCCTGCCAGGCCACGATCGCCACGAGGGCGCCGACGCCGGCGGCCATGGTGTCCAGCCAGGCCGGCGTGGGCACCACGGTCAGCAGGACCGCCATCAGGATGATCTTCACGACGAAGCCGAACAGGGCGATGAACACCGCCTGCTCCCGCCAGCGATCCCAGGACCAGGCCGTCACCAACAGCGTGAGACCGGAGAGGACCACGACGGCGGCGCCGGCCAGTCCCAGCGACGCGGCGGCGGCTCCGCCGGCCGCTTCCCCGACCGCCAGCCACGCGACGGCGACGGCCACGGCCAGTGCGGCGACGGAGCCGATGAGGCAGGCGGTGAGGATCCCCCACCAGCCGCGGGTGTTGACGCGCTTCACGGACGATTTCATGGGCTTCTTCATGGGCTTTTTCATGGACGACTTCATGAGCGGAGTTCCCTCGATGATTCCCTGGAACGGCGCACCCAGGGGTGCAGGGTCAGGTATCCGGCACCCAGCAACAGGACGCCGACGACCGGCAGGACGATCAGCCAGTCGAAGAAATTCAGTGAGACCACCCCGTAGGCGATCAGGAAGGTCCACAGGTAGAGCAGCAGGACGGCCTGTCGGTGCGTCCACCCGCCGTCCACGAGTTTGTGGTGCAGGTGGCCACGATCGGCCGAGAAGGGACTGGCCCCGCGGACCGTCCGGCGCACCACGGCCAGGGCCAGGTCCAGCAGCGGCAGGGCCATGACGGCGATCGGCAGCAGGATCGGCATGTAGGCCGGGACGTTGCGGAAACGGAAGCCCTCCATGGCCTCGACGTCGGCGGTCACGGCCACGGCGGCGGTGGCCAGGAGCAGTCCGATGAGCATGGCCCCCACCTCGCCCATGAAGATCTTCGCCGGATTGACGTTGTGCGGGAGGAAGCCGAGGCAGGACCCGACGAGGACGGCCATGAGCAGCGTGGCCAGGTTCGAGTAGTCGAACTCGTTGATGGTCCGCGTCAGCAGATAGGTGTAGATGAAGAACGCCGAGCCCCCGATGACGGCCATTCCGGCGGCCAGGCCGTCCAGGCCGTCCACGAAGTTGATGGCATTCATGGTCAGCACCAGGATGAAGATCGTCAGGCCGATCTGGATCGGTTCGTTGCCCACCGGGATCCATCCCACCGGCATCGCCTCGACCCGGATCCCGTGAAAGGCCACCAGGGCTGCCGCCGTCACCTGGCCGGCCAGCTTGAGGGTCCAGTGCAGGTCCCACAGATCGTCCGCGACGCCCATCGCCAGGACCACGGCGAGGGCGAACAGCAGCCCGCGGATCGGCTCGGGGTCGGAGAAGATCCCGTCGAGGAACGGGATCATCGCGCCGATCCCCAACGCCACCAGCACGCCGGCGATCATCGCCACCCCGCCGAGCTTGGGCACCGGCTCGCGGTGCACGTCCCGCTGGCGCTGCGGGGTGTAGACGCCTCCGGCCAGGGCC
This sequence comes from Citricoccus sp. NPDC079358, assembly GCF_040702545.1. Classification (NCBI taxonomy): domain Bacteria; kingdom Bacillati; phylum Actinomycetota; class Actinomycetes; order Micrococcales; family Micrococcaceae; genus Citricoccus; species Citricoccus sp. NPDC079358. Next base: position 136,610 of record NZ_JBFBLI010000010.1, on the reverse strand, counting down.
AGCCTGCGCACGGCCGGTGTCAGGACGAAGCTGATGACGGCGGAGAGCCCCAGCAGCAGCAGGTAGACCTTCATTCCACCAGGTCCGGAACCACCGCGGCCAGCTCGCCGTGGGACAAGGCCCCGTGACGCACCACGCGGAAGGGCGAGACGGTGCAGTCGATGATGGTGGATGGTTCGGAGACGGTGCGTTCGCCGTCGTTGAGGTAGACGGACACCGTGTCGCCGAGCATCTCGCGCGCGGCCTGGGCCGTCGTCGCCGCCGGGAGGGAGGTGCGGTTGGCACTGGAGACGGCCAGCGGGCCGAACTCCTGGAGCAGCTCGCGTGCCACCTGGTCGTCCGGCACGCGCAGGGCGACGGTCCCCCGGGTCTCCCCCAGGTCCCAGGTCAGCGAGGGCTGTGCCTGGAGGATCAGGGTGAGGGCACCCGGCCAGAACTCCTCGGCCAGGTCGCGGGCGCCCTGCGGGACGTCGACGGCCAGGCCGTCCATCACCCGGACGCTCCCGATCAGCACCGGCGGCGGCATGGCCCGTCCCCGGCCCTTGGCGGCCAGGAGCACCGCCACGGCCTGCGGGGAGAAGGCATCGGCGCCGATCCCGTAGACGGTGTCCGTCGGCAGGACCACGCATTCGCGGTTCGCCAGTGCCGTCCGGGCGGCCTCGATGGCCTCGTCCAGTCCGGATTCCGTGGTGCAGTCGATCAGCAGGCTCACCGTGCCATTGTCCCATCCGTGCGCGCCGCGATCGTATAACGCGGCCGACCGTTGAGGTCCTCCCGGGTCTGGACGTCGCTGAACAACCCGTCCCGTCGCAGCACGGCGGCCACCAGCTCGCCCTGGGTGTCGTCGTGTTCCATGACCAGGGTTCCGCCCGGGCGCAGCAGCCGTGCGGCCGCGGCGGCCACGACGGTCGGCAGGCGCATGCCGTCCGCTCCCCCGCCGTACAGGGCGAGCCCCGGATCGCGCCGCGCCTCAGCCTGCGCCGGGATGCGGCCGTCCGGCACGTACGGAGGGTTGGACACCACGACGTCGGCGCGGCCGTCCAGGTCCGGCAGTGCGGTCTCGGCGTCCCCCACGTGCAACGCGACACCGCGCGGCTCCAGGTTGGCGGCGGCCCACCAGGCGGCCTCGGGGTCGGCCTCCACCGCGTGGACCGAGGCGCCGGGGACCTCGCTGGCCACCGCCGCGGCGATGGCCCCGGAGCCGGTGCACAGGTCGATCACCAGGGGGCGTCCCTCTGCACCGCCCTGGTCGTCTGTGCTGTTCTGTGCCGCCAGCGCGGCGTCGATGGCCGCCCCGGCGACGAGTTCGGTCTCCGGGCGGGGCAGGAACACGCCGTGACCGACCTGCAGCTCCACGGACCGGAAGGTCGTGGTGCCGGTCAGGTACTGCAGCGGGGTGCGGGTGGCGCGGGAGATGGAGAGCCGGCGCAGGTCAACGGACTGGACCGGATCCATCCGGCGTCCGGCGATGGCCCAGGCCGCCACCTCGCCACGGCTGGCGCCGAGGACGTGGGCGGCCAGCAGCTCGGCGTCCGCGCGGGGCGAGTCCACGCCGGCCGCGGCGAGCAGTTCGGTGGAGGACCGCAGCAGGGACTCCAGCGTCACCGCCTCAGTCACAGCGTCAGTCACCGCCCCAGTCACCGCCTCAGTCACCGCCTCAGTCACCGCCCCAGTCATATCCTCAGCCTGTCGGTCCGTCACGGTCTCAGTCATGCTGCCCCAATGCCTCCAACCGGTGCGCCTCGTCCGTCTCGATGCAGGACTGCAGGACGGGGCCGAGGTCGCCGTCCAGGACGGCGTCGAGGTTGTAGGCCTTGTATCCGGTGCGATGGTCCGCCACCCGGTTCTCCGGGTAGTTGTAGGTCCGGATGCGCTCGGAGCGGTCCATGGTCCGGACCTGGGAATGCCGCACGGCGGCATTCTCGGCGTCGAGCTGCTCCTGCTGGTGGGCCAAGATCCTCGAGCGCAGCACACGCATGCCGGCCTCACGGTTCTGGATCTGCGACTTCTCGTTCTGCATCGACACCACGATCCCGGTGGGCAGGTGGGTGATGCGTACCGCGGAGTCGGTGGTGTTCACGGACTGGCCGCCCGGACCCGAGGAGCGGTACACGTCGATCTTGAGGTCGTTGGCGGAGATCTGCACCTCCTCCGGTGCGTCGACCTCGGGGAACACCAGCACGCCGGCCGCCGAGGTGTGGATGCGGCCCTGGGACTCGGTGACGGGGACGCGCTGCACGCGGTGCACGCCGCCCTCGAACTTGAGCTGGGCATAGACCCCCTCGGCCGGGTCCGTCGACTTGCCCTTGATGGCCACCTGCACATCCTTGTAGCCACCCAGATCAGACTCCGTGGTGGAGAGGATCTCGGTCTTCCATCCCTTGGTCTCGGCGAAGCGCACATACATCCGCAACAGGTCCGCGGCGAAGAGGGCGGCCTCCTCGCCGCCCTCGCCGCCCTTGATCTCGAGGATGGCGTCCCGCGCATCGGCCGGGTCCCGGGGAATGAGCAACCGGCGCAGTTTCTCCGTGGCCTGCTCCGCCGTGGCCTCGAGCTCCGGCACCTCGGCGGCGAACTCCTCGTCGTCCTCGGCGAGCTCGCGGGCATCGGCCAGGTCGGCCTCGGCCTGGGTCCACGCCCGGTGCGCCGCGACGATGGCACCGAGCTCGGCGAAGCGGCGGCCCAGCTTCCGGGACAGGGCCTGGTCCTGGTGCACGGCGGGGTCCGCGAGTCTCTCGGTGAGCTCGTGGTGCTCGTCCAGCAGGTCCTGCACGGATTCGAACATGGGTGTTGTCCTTCAGTCGGGGCGGTTCCCGTGGCGGGATGAACGACGTGGCCCCCGCCCCTGCCGCCGTTCAGTGCCGGGTGGATACCGGGTTACTGAAGACGGTGGAGGGGCGGGGGCCAGGGTGGGTCGCTACTTCTCGCCCTTGGAACCCAACGTGGTCTTGGAGACCAGCATGAGGAACTCGGCGTTCGACTGGGTCTCCCTGATCTTGTTCGTCAGGATCTCCAGCGCCTGCTGCGTGTCCAGACCGGACAGAACCCGGCGCAGCTTCCACATGATCTTGATCTCGTCGGAGGTCAGGAGGTTCTCCTCGCGGCGGGTGCCGGAGGCGTTGACATCGACGGCCGGGAAGATGCGCTTGTCCGCCAGCTGGCGGGACAGGCGCAGTTCCATGTTGCCGGTGCCCTTGAACTCCTCGAAGATGACCTCGTCCATCTTGGAACCGGTCTCCACCAGGGCGGTGGCGAGGATGGTCAGGGAGCCGCCGTTCTCGATGTTGCGGGCGGCACCGAAGAACCGCTTCGGCGGATACAGCGCCGAGGAGTCCACGCCACCGGACAGGATACGGCCGGAGGCCGGTGCGGCCAGGTTGTAGGCACGGCCCAGACGGGTCATGGAGTCCAGCAGGACCACCACGTCGCGGCCCATCTCCACGAGGCGCTTGGCGCGCTCGATGGCGAGCTCGGCCACCGTCGTGTGGTCATCGGCCGGACGGTCGAAGGTCGAGGCGATGACCTCGCCCTTGACCGAGCGCTGCATGTCGGTGACCTCTTCCGGACGCTCGTCCACCAGCACCATCATGAGGTGCACCTCGGGGTTGTTGGTGGTGACGGCGTTCGCGATGGACTGCAGGATCATCGTCTTGCCGGCCTTCGGCGGGGAGACGATGAGACCGCGCTGCCCCTTGCCGATCGGCGAGACCAGGTCGATCACGCGCGGGCCGACCAACTTGGAGTCGGTCTCCAGGCGCAGCCGCTCCTGCGGGTACAGCGGCACCAGGTCGTTGAACTTGGTGCGCTTGGGGCTGTCCTCCGCCTGCTGGCCGTTGACGGAGGTCAGACGCACCAGGGCGTTGAACTTCTGCCGGTTGCCGCCGCTGCCTCCGGCGTTGCTGGAGTTCTGGCTCTCGCCGTCACGCGGGGCGCGGATGGCACCCACGACAGCGTCGCCCTTGCGCAGGCCGTACTTCTTGACCATGGACAACGAGACGTACACGTCGTTCGGACCGGGCAGGTAACCGGAGGTCCGCACGAAGGCGTAGTTGTCCAGGACGTCCAGGATGCCGGCGACGGGCAGCAGCACGTCGTCCTCGGTCATCTCGGTGTCGTCCACCTCGGGACCGCTGCGACCACGGCGGTTGCGGTTGCGGTCGTTGCGGTTGCGGTTGCGGCGGTTGCGGCGGCTGTCCTCGTCGCGGTCGTTGTTCCGCTCGTTCCGGTCGTTGTTCCGGTTGGCGCCCCGACCGCCGGACTGCTGGTCATTCTCGGACTTGGTGTCCTGCTGACGGTCCTGGTTCCGCTCCTGGCGATCGGCGTTCCGCTCGGTGCGGTCCTGGTTCCGGTCATTGCGGTCGGCGTTGCGGTCGCCGCGGTCAGGACGGCTGTTCCGGTCATTCCGGTCGCCACGGCCGGACCGGTTGTTGCGGTCACCGCGGGCGTTCCGGTCGTTGGAGCGCTCCTGCTGTCCGTCGGCCCCCTGGTCGGTGCCGTCGCCAGCACCGTTCCGGGACTCGGCGGCCCCCTCGGATGAGGTCTCCGCGGAGTCGGACTGGACCTCGCCGGTGGTGCCGGCAGCCGACTCGGCGCGGCGCGAGCGGGTCCGACGGGCCGGGCGCTCGGAAGCGCCGCCCTCGGAGCCGGCTGCCGAGGTCACGGCCTGCGTCTGGTCGGTCGACTGATCGGCTGATGAGTCCGCCTGCTTCTGGTCGGCTGACTGCTCGACCTGCTTCTGCTCGGCCTGCGCCCCAGCGGACTTGGTGCCGCGGGACCGGCGCTTCGGTGCGGCGGCGCCGTCGTCAGCGTCCGTCTTGATCTCGGCGGCCTTGCCGTCGCCGGCCTTGCGGTCCGATCCGGCAGAGGCGCCGGACGTGTCCTCAGCCTGCTTGCGGTCCGCGACGGACCCGCCGCGCTGGTGGCTGGAGATGGCGGCCACCAGGTCGGACTTGCGCATCCGGGATCCCCCGGTGATGCCGAGCTGGGAGCCCAGGGCCTGCAGCTGTGCCAGCTTCAGGCCGGCCAGGCCGCCACCCGTCTGGGCGGCGGTGGTGGCAGCCTCGGCTGGTGCCTCGGCGGAATTGCCCGCGGAGGCCGTGGGCAGTTCAGTGGTTTCGGTCACGAAGGTTCCTTCTCCCTCGTCAGGCAGGATCCAACTGGAGGGATCCCGCGAAGTGTGTACCGGTTGCCACCTGAGCAGGTGGCTGAAAACCGGGATTCAGTACCGGATCGGACTCGATCCGGGAAAGTCCAATCCAGGGAGCCAAGACAGGCCGAAGCCCGCTGGGACCGAACTGGTCCGCGTGGAGCCTGGATTCCCACCGACCACGGGATCCGCACTCTCAGCGGAATCCCGTCGACATCAGCCCGAGATGGGCTGGCCTGAGCGGTGTGTCTCCACCTTAGCACCCGCGGCGTCCACCGGCAGAATGCAGACACGCCACGACTGCGCGGACTCCTTGAGCCCGGCCTGCAGGGCCGCCTGGGCGCGGTCCGCCTCGTCCATGCCGTCAGCGAGCACCATGACGGTCGGCCCGGCTCCGGAGACCACGGCGGCCAGGCCCTGACGACGCAGGTCCCACACCAGGCCGACGGACTCCGGCATGGCCGGCTCCCGCTGGTCCTGGTGCAGCCAGTCGCGCGTGCCGGCCAGCAGCAGGGACGGCTCGTGCGTCAGGGCGTGCACCAGCAATCCCACTCGGCCGGCGTTCGCGGCGGCCACGTGGTGCGGCACCTGTGCCGGCAACAACCCTCGCGCGATCTCGGTGCTCAGCGGTTGGGCGGGGATCGCCACCACCGGCACCACCGCGGCATGCGGCCTCATGGCCGACGAACGGTAGCGGCCGTCCTCCTCCCAGGAGACGGTGAGCCCCCCGGTCAGGGCCGGCGCCACGTTGTCCGGGTGCCCTTCCAGGTGCGAGGCCGCGTTGAGCAGGTCCGCCGCGGACGCGCGTTCGTCCTCCGGCAGCAGGGCGTCGGCGAGCAGGATGGCGCTGGCGTGGGCCGCGGCCGAGGAGCCGAGCCCACGGCCATGCGGGATCCTGTTGGTGGCCAGCAGCTCTAGCCCGGGCACCTCCCAGCCGCGCTCCAGCAGGTATCCCCGCAGCGTGGCGATCACCAGGTGCGAGGCGTCGGTGGGCACGATTCCGGCCCCCTCGCCCTGCACCACGGCTGAGAAACCCTCGTCCACGGTGGTCACCTCGACATCATCCCGCAGGTCGAGGGCGAGTCCCATGGAGTCGAATCCGGGGCCGAGGTTCGCCGAGGTCGCCGGGACGGAGACACGCACGGTGACTCCGACGGGTACGCTCCGCAGGCCCTGGGCCCACTCCGGTTCCAGGCCCGGGCCCCGACCCGGCACCACACCCTGCTCCGGCCGGTTCGGCATCAGGAGAGCCCCAGGGCCTCGGCCACGGCCACGACGTCGAACGGCACCTTCTGCGGTTCGACATCCGAGCCGTCCGCATTCCTCAGGGCCCACTGCGGGTCCTTGAGGCCATGACCGGTCACCGTGATGACCCAGCGCTTGCCGGCCGGGACGTTGCCGAGGGCATGGTGCTTGATGAGTCCGGCCACGCCGGCGGCGGAGGCGGGCTCCACGAAGACGCCCTCCCGGGCGGACAGCCAGCGGTGGGCGGCGAGGATCTCGTCGTCGGTGACGGAGTCGATCATGCCGCCGGACTCGTCGCGGGCCGCCTCGGCCTGCTCCCAGGAGGCGGGGTTGCCGATGCGGATGGCCGTGGCGACGGTGTCCGGCTCGGTCACCGGGTGACCGAGGACGATCGGTGCCGCACCGGCGGCCTGGAAGCCCCACATCGTGGGGGTCCGGGTGGCCACGGCGGGCAGCTCGACCGGCTCGGAGCCGGCCGGGACCGCACCCGGATGGGGGTTGGTGTAGGGCTGGGAGTACTCCTGGTAGCCCTTCCAGTAGGCGGTGATGTTGCCGGCGTTGCCGACGGGCAGCAGGTGGTAATCCGGGGCGTCGCCGAGCGCGTCCACGACCTCGAACGCACCGGTCTTCTGGCCCTCGATGCGGTTCGGGTTCACGGAGTTCACCAGGAAGACCGGGTAGTTCTCGGAGAGCTTGCGCGCCACGTCCAGGCAGTTGTCGAAGTTGCCGTCCACCTGCAGCAGCGTGGCTCCGTGGGCGATCGCCTGCGAGAGCTTGCCCAGGGCGATCTTGCCGTCCGGGACCAGCACGGCGCAGGTCAGCCCGGCCTGGGTTGCGTAGGCGGCGGCGGACGCCGAGGTGTTGCCGGTGGAGGCGCAGACCACGGCCTTCGCGCCCTGCTCCACGGCCGCGGTGATGGCCATGGTCATGCCGCGGTCCTTGAAGGAACCGGTGGGGTTCATGCCCTCGAACTTCACCCAGACCTCACCGTCCACCAGCTGGGACAGGGCCGGGGCCTCGATCAGCGGCGTGCCGCCCTCACCCAGGGTGACCACCCGGGTGCTCTTGCTGACGGGCAGGCGATCGGCGTATTCGCGGATGACCCCGCGCCATTGGTGTGCCACTGTGTTCAGTTCCCTTCGACTCGCAGGACCGAAACCACTTCGGTCACGACGTCCAGCTCCTTGATGGTGGCCACGGTGGCCGCCAGGTTCTGCTCCTTGGCCTCGTGCGTGATGATGCGCAAGACCGACTCGGGAGCCTCATCGGTGTAGGCCTCATCGGATTCCTCGACGACGAGGTCGTCCTCCGCCAGGGGGACCTGGCGCATGGACACGATCGAGACCCCGTGTTCGGCGACGGCCGAGGCGATGGCGGCCAGCACTCCGGGGCGGTCCGCCACGCGGATGACCACCATGTAGCTCGTGCGCGCCTCCCCCACGGGCAGGGCCGGCACCACGGACCGCGGCGTGTGCGTGCGCCCGGCACCGCCGCGGACCAGCCGGCGGGCGATGGAGACGGTGTCCCCCATGACGGCGCTGGCCGTGGGAGCCCCGCCGGCACCGGGACCGTAGAACATCAGCTCGCCGGCGTTCTGCGCCTCGACGAAGACGGCGTTGAAGGCGCCGCGGACGGCGGCCAAGGGGTGTTCGCGCGGCAACAGGGTCGGGTGCACGCGCAGGACGGCGCCGGCGGTCCCGTCACCGGCCGTGATCCGCTCGGCGATCGCCAGCAGCTTGATGACGTAGCCGGCCTCGGAGGCGGCCTCGTTGTCCGCGGCGGTGATCCTGGTGATGCCCTCGCAGTAGACCTCGTCGATCCGGAACGGTGCGTGGAAGGCCAGGTTCGCGAGGATCGCGGCCTTGGCGGCCGCGTCGTGCCCCTCGATGTCGGCCGTCGGGTCGGCCTCGGCGTAGCCGAGCTCTTGGGCATCGGCGAGGGCGTCATCAAAGGCTGCCCCGGTGGAGTCCATCTGGTCCAGGATGTAGTTCGTGGTGCCGTTGGCGATGCCCATCACGCGGGTGACGGTGTCCCCGGCCAGGGAGTCCCGCAGCGGCCGCAGGATGGGGATGGCCCCGGCTACGGACGCCTCGAAGGAGAGCTGGGTGCCGGCGTCGGCGGCGGCCGCGAACAACTCCGAGCCGGACTGGGCGAGCAGGGCCTTGTTGCCGGTGACCACGGCCGAGCCGTTGCGGATGGCCCGTTCGATGAGCGACTTGGCGGGCTCGATGCCGCCCATCAGCTCCAGCACGATGTCGGCGGAATCCACCAGCGCCTCGGCATCCGTGGTATACAGCTCGCGGGGCAGCTGGTAGTCGCGGCGTCCGTCCGGGTTGCGGACGAAGACGCCGGCCAGCTCCAGGCGCGTGCCCACGCGGGCGGCCAGCATCTCGGCGTCCTCCGTGAGGATACGGGCCACCTGGGAGCCGACGGTGCCGGCACCCAGCAGCGCGATCTTCAGGGCCGGCTGCGGGGCGTGCGGCGCGGACGGGGTCGTGGCGGTCATGGTCCTCCGTTGTTCTGGGAGTGGAAAAGTCAGGATGGAAACGTCGGTGGAAAAATCGGTGGAACAGTCGGGTCGGAAACGTCGGGGCCCGCTACAGCCCGGTCTCACGGGCGAAGAGGTCCTCTTCGGTCTCGCGGCGGATGATCACGCGGGCCCGCCCGCCCTGGACCGCGACGACGGCCGGCCGGGTGAGCATGTTGTAGTTGCTGGACAGCGAATGGCAGTACGCCCCGGTGGCGGGCACGGCCAGCAGGTCGCCGCGGGCCACGTCCTCCGGGAGGTACGCATCCTTGACGACGATATCCCCGGACTCGCAGTGCTTGCCGACCACCCGGGAGAGCACTGCCGGCGCGCCGGAGGCACGGGAGGCCAGCGCCACCGAGTAATCGGCCTCGTAGAGCACGGGGCGGGCGTTGTCGGACATGCCCCCGTCCACGGAGACATAGCGGCGCGGATGAGTGGCGCCCCCGTCCGCGTCCACGGTCACGGTCTTGCGGACACCGGCCTCATACAGGGTGAAGGCGGCCGGGCCGGAGATGGCGCGGCCGGGTTCGATCGAGATCCGTGGACAGGCCATCCCCAGCGCCGTACAGGCCGCGCCGACCACGCCGGCCAGCGTGGTGGCGATCTCCTGCGGCGTCCGCGGGGTGTCCGCGGCGGTGTAGGCGATGCCGTGTCCGCCACCGAGGTCCAGCTCCTCCAGCTCGACGCCGTGTTCCGCCTTGATCTCGGCGAGGAAGCCCAGCAGCTTCTCGGCGGCGACGCCGAAGCCCTCGGCCTCGAAGATCTGCGAGCCGATGTGGCAGTGCAGTCCGCGCAGGTCGATGGACCCGGCGGCCAGGGCGCGCGCGACGGCCTCGGCGGCCGGCGACCCTGCCGTTCCAGCCGCCCCGTGGGTTCCAGCCAGCCCGGTCGGCCCCGCCATCGAGAGCCCGAACTTCTGGTCCTCGTGGGCCGTGGCGATGAACTCATGGGTGTGGGCGTGCACGCCGGGCGTCAGCCGCAGCATCACGGGCGCGACCGCGCCGGCCTCGGCGGCCAGCTCGGTGAGCCGGTCCAGCTCGTCCAGCGAGTCCACGACGATCCGCCCCACGCCGGCGGCCAGGGCCCGGCGCATCTCGTCATCGGACTTGTTGTTGCCGTGCAGGCCGATGTGCGCCGGCTCGACGCCGGCGCGTAGCGCGGTGGCCATCTCACCCCCGGAGGCGGTGTCCAGGCGCAGCCCCTCCTCGCTCACCCAGCGAGCCGCCGGGGTGCAGAGGAACGACTTGCCGGCGTAATAGACGTCCACGCCGCCGCACAGCTCCGCGAAAGCCTCATTGAAGGCGTCACGGAAGGCACGGGCCCGTGAGCGGAAGTCGTCCTCGTCGAGCACCAGGAGCGGTGTGCCGTAGTCCCGGGCCAGCTGGGAGGCGGGAAGGCCCTGGACGGCGATCTCGCCGTCGTCGTTCCGTTCCACTCCGGCGGCCCAGAGCTTGGTGACCAGGGCGTTCGGGTCCGCGGGGTAGCTCAGCCAGTCCGGAGCCAGCGGCGAGGCGTGGGCCGTCGAGTCAGTCATGGTCACATCCGTTCCGGGGCGCTCACGCCCAGCAGGTCGAGTCCATTGGCGAGCACCTGCGCGGTGGCCTCGTTGAGCCACAGGCGGGTGCGGTTGAGGTCGGTGATGTCCCCCGGCTGCACGTCCCCGGTCCGCCCCTCGGCCACGGGCACGATCCGGCACGCGGCATACCAGGAATGGTAGGCGCCGGCGATGACCTCCAGGTGGCGGGCCACGCGGTGCGGTTCGCGGAATTCGGCGGCCTGGGCCACGATGGATGGGAATTCGCCGAGGCGGGCCAGCAGGTCCGATTCGGTCGCATGCGTCAGCAGCGCGGCGTCGAAGACGGAACGGTCGACGCCGGCCGCCTCGGCGGTGCGGGCCGCTCCCCGGGACCGGGCATGGGCGTACTGCACGTAGAACACCGGGTTGTCGTTGGTCTTCGACGTGAGGATCTCCGGGTCGATGGTGATCGGGGAGTCCGCCGGGTACCGGGCCAGCGAGTAGCGCAGCGCGTCCGCACCGAGCCAGTCGACGAGGTCCTTGAGTTCGATGATGTTGCCGGCCCGCTTGGACAGCTTGGCCCCGTTGACGGAGATCAGCTGGCCGATGAGCACCTCGATGTTGCGTGCCGGGTCGTCTCCGGCGCAGGCGGCGATGGCCTTGAGGCGGCCGACGTAGCCGTGGTGGTCCGCGCCGAGCAGGTAGATCTTCTCGATGAAGCCGCGGTCCTTCTTGGACAGGTAGTACGCGGCATCCGCGGCGAAGTAGGTGGGTTCACCGTTGGCGCGGATGAGCACCCGGTCCTTGTCATCCCCGAAGTCGGTGGTGCGCAGCCAGACGGCGCCCTCGCGGTCGTCGATGTGGCCCTGCTCGCGCAACCGCTGCACGGCGTGCCCGATGGCGCCGGACTCGTGCAATTCCCTCTCGGAGAACCAGACGTCGAAGTGCACGCCGAAGTGGCCCAGCGTGTCCCGGATGTCCTGCATCTGGTAGCGGTAGGCGGCCTCGCGGATGATCGGGAGGGCCGCCTCCTCGGTGAGGGCGGTGATGTCCGGGTGGTCCGTGCGCACCTGGGTGGCCAGGTCCTGGATGTACTCCCCCGGGTAGCCGCCCTCGGGCACGGGCAGGCCGTGCAGGCGGTGGTGGACCGACTGGGCGAACACGTTCATCTGGTGGCCGGCGTCATTGATGTAGTACTCGGCCGTCACCTCGGCCCCCGAGGCGCGCAGCAGCCGCGAGATCGCGTCCCCGAGCGCAGCCCAGCGGGTGTGGCCGATGTGCAGGGGTCCCGTGGGGTTCGCGGAGACGAACTCCATGTTGACCACGCTGCCGGCCAGCGCGGTGTTCCGGCCGTAGGCGGCCCCGGCCTCGACGACGGTGCGGGCCAGCTCGCCGGCGGCGGCGGCGTCGAGCGTGATGTTCAGGAAGCCGGGGCCGGCGACGTCCACCCGGGCCACACCGGGGACCTGCCCCAGCTTCTCGGCGAGCAGGGCCGCGAGGTCGCGCGGGGCCAGGCCGGCCTTCTTGCCCAGCTGCATGGCCACATTGGTGGCCCAGTCGCCGTGCTCTCGGTTCTTCGGTCGCTCCACCTTGATCGCGGTGGGCACCTCCACAGAGATCTCGCCGGAGTCAACGGCATCCTGCAGGCAAGCGGCCAGGGCTGTGGAAAGGTCTTCGGGGGTCACCCGCGACAGTCTAATGTTCCGTCGGTCCCCGTCCGTAACCGGAGGGTGACCGGCGGCCGGTTTCCCGCACCGGCTCCGCATGGGGTAGGGTTATCAAGTCCTGATCGGCCCGCCGATGCAGAGACCCCCGCCTCCGTAGCTCAGGGGATAGAGCGTCTGCCTCCGGAGCAGAAGGCCGCAGGTTCGATTCCTGCCGGGGGCACCACCCTCTTCCACTGTTCTCCGCTTTTTAATCCCCTGCGTGGCCGTATCGGCGGTACACCGCGAGCGTGGAGTTCGTGGAGGTCACGCGATGGTCCCGGCGTCCGGGACGGCCCGCGGCAGGACGCCGATGACCTGGCCGGCTGGATTGAAGACCTCGAGCCGCTCTCCGGACGTGTCCAGGAGGAGCCGGGCGGAGACGGCGCCGTTGAGCCAGGTGTCCACGCCCTCGCAGAACATCATCGTCGACACCAGGCGGCCGACATCAATCCGCTCCGCCGTCAGGGTCCACTCTCCCCTGAGGCGATTGCAGCCGTCGGAACCGTACAACTGGCCTTCGGCCTCGAAGCCCAGCCACGGCTGGCCCGGGGCGTCGGAGCCCCAACGGTGGTCGATGAGTTCGGCGGCGAGCTCTTCCATCACGCCATCGTAGGACAGAGCATGTCGTCATGGTCGAGAGAAGCACCGCCCTGGCCTTCATCGTCGCCTGCCAGCAGGACCCCGCCACCGGTACCGCGTTCCTCGGGGAGGACGCCGCCGGGATCGAGGCCGAACTCGACGGCCTGGACCAGCCCTGGCTGCGGAACCTGAGGGTCGTGGAGCAGGCCGGCACCATCATCGCCGCGTGCACGGTCGACTGGGATCCGGAGCCCTCGATGGCCTGGGTCCACGGCCCGTGGGGCGCCCCGGAGCAGGTGGCCCGCCACGGCGCCGCCCTGGTGGCGGACGTGTGCGACGCCGTCCCGGCCGGCATCGACCGCTTCGAGATGTGCGGCCAGGTGGAGAACGAGTCGATGGCCGGGCTGGCCGCCGGCCTGGGCTGGACCGCCACGGAGGTGAACTACGCCATGGTGGTCCCGGCCGCCACGGCGGCCCGGTGGTCGGCTCCGGCCGCACCGGCAGGTCAGCCGGCAGGACCGGCAGGACCGGCAGGTCAGCCGGCGCCGGCGCGCCTCCGGACACCGGTGCGCATCCGCCCGGCGGAATCGGCCGACGTCGGGCTCCTGAAACCGCTGCACACGGCCGAGTTCGGCGAGGCCTACGCGACGGCGGCCCAGCTGCTCTCCCGCCACCACACCGTGGTGGCCGAGGATTCCACCGGGGCGGTGCTCGGCTACGCGGCGGGCTCACTCCAGGACGACGGCCAGGCCTATGTGGACTTCACAGCCGTCCTCCCCGGGGCCCGCCGCCGCGGAGTGGGCCGTCGGCTCGTCACCGGGCTCGCCGAGCGGCTCCTGGCCGCGGGCGATCCCGGGATGCTGCACCTGACGGTGCGGGAGTCCCGGCCCGCGGCGCACGCCCTGTACCTGTCGCTCGGGATGCGCCAGGAGGCCGCGTTGCGCGGCTACCGGGGCCCGCGGGTGACGGCTCAGCACCCCGGGTGAACCGTCCAGCCGGCCACCTCAGGCCTGGGGGGCCACGAACTCCTTGCCCTGGGACACGGCGACGGCCTCGTCGAACTCGGCGCTGATCTCGGCCGTCTCCGCGGCGTCCGGGCGGTGGGTTGCCAGGGAGACGATGACTCCCACGAGGGCGGCCAGCACGAAGCCGGGCACGATCTCATACATCTCGAAGGCCCCACCCCAGGCCTCGTCCGGCATGTTGCCCCACCAGAAGACGATGACGGCGCCGACCACCAGCGAGGACAGGGAGCCCCAGGCGTTGAACTTCTTCCAGAACAGGGCCAGGATCACCACCGGCCCGAAGGAGGCACCGAAACCCGCCCAGGCGAAGCTGACGAGGTCGAGGACACTGGCCTCGGGATCGAGGGCGATGAGGATCGCGATGATGGCCACCAGCACGACGCCGCCGCGACCCAGCCACAGCTCGTTCCGAGGGCTGGCCTTGCGCCCGAAGAGCTTGTAGAGGTCCTCGACCAGGGCGGAGGAGCACACGATCAGCTGGGAGGAGATCGTGGACATCACGGCGGCCAGCACGGCCGCGAGGACCAGCCCGGCCACGAAGGGGTGGAAGAGGATCTGGGCCAGGACCAGGAACACCGTCTCCGGATCGTCCAGCGTGGTGCCGGGGTTCGCCTGGAAGTAGGCGATGCCCACCAGCGCGGTCATGATGGCGCCGAAGGCACAGATGGCCATCCAGGCCACACCGATGCGACGGCCGGCCACGGCGTCCTTCGACGACCGCAAGGCCATGAAGCGGACGATGATGTGGGGCTGACCGAAGTAGCCCAGGCCCCAGGCCAGCGCGGAGATCACGCCGACCCACGTGGCGTTGGCGAGGAAGGACAGCCGGTTGGTGCCCTCCTCCATCCCGGCGTCCGCGGACTCGATCAGGCTCACCATCTCGCCCCAGCCGCCCAGGTTGATGATCGCGACCAGGGGGACGGCGATGAGGGCGGCCAGCATGAGCAGGCCCTGCGCCACATCCGTGAGCGAGGCGCCGAGGAACCCGCCGAACAGGGTGTAGACGAGGGTCACGCCGGCCACGAGCAGCATGCCGATCAGGTAGGTCGAGCCGAAGGAGGACTCGAAGAACTTGCCGCCGGCCACCATGCCGGAGGACACGTAGAAGGTGAAGTACACCAGCACGATCCCGCCGGCCACGATCCGCAACAGGTGCGTGCGGTCGCGGAAGCGGTTCTCCAGGAACGAGGGGATGGTGATGGAGTTCCGGGACACCTCGGTGTAGGACCGCAGGCGCGGGGCGATGAACTTCCAGTTCAGCCAGGCGCCGATGGTCAGGCCGACAGCGATCCAGGCCTCGACCAGGCCGGAGGCGTAGACCGCGCCGGGCAGGCCGAGGAGCAGCCAGCCGGACATGTCCGAGGCGCCGGCGGAGAGCGCCGCCACGAACGGCGGGAGTTTGCGACCGGCCAGCACGTAGTCGTCGAGGTCGTTGTTCTTCCGGGATGCGTAGAAGCCGATGGCCAGCATCGCGGCGAAGTACAACAGGATCGCTATGAGTTTGAAGGTGGTATCCATGGAGGTCTCCTACTGCAGCAGGGTCTTGTCGTCCAGCGTGGCCCCCTTGATCTTCTCGAACTCGCCCAGCAGGTCCCGCACGGTCTTGCCGCGCTTCTGCTCTTCGTCGAGGTCGAGGATGATCTGCCCGTCATGCATCATGACCAGTCGGTTGCCCACCCGCAGGGCCTGCTCCATGTTGTGCGTGACCATCAGCGTGGTGAGCCCCTTGTCGGTGACGATCTGCTCGGTCAGCCGGGTCACCAACTCGGCACGCTGCGGATCCAGGGCGGCGGTGTGCTCGTCCAGCAGCAGGATCCGGGGGTCCGAGAACGTGGCCATGAGCAGGCTGAGCGCCTGCCGCTGGCCGCCGGAGAGCAGTCCGACCTTGGCCTTGAGCCGGTCCTCGAGGCCCAGCTCCAGGACGGAGAGCTCCGCCGCGAAACGGCGGCGCTTGGCGTTGGTGACGCCTCGACCCAGCATCCGGGTGGCACCGCGCTGGTCCGCGATCGCCATGTTCTCCTCGATGCTCAAGTGCGGTGCGGTGCCGGCCATCGGGTCCTGGAACACCCGACCGACCAGCGCGGCGCGACGGTGGTCCTTGAGCTTCGTGACATTGCGCCCGTCGATCGTCACGGTGCCGGTGTCCGGCGACAGTCCGCCGGAGATCACGTTGAGCACCGTGGACTTGCCCGCCCCGTTGGAGCCGATCACCGTGACGAAGTCTCCCTCGCCCAGGTGCAGCTCGATCCCCCGCAGGGCGCGCCGCTCGTTGACGGTGCCCGGGAAGAACGTCTTGTTCACGTCCGTCAGTGTCAGCATCAGCGGGTCCCTCCTGCGGTCGGGGCGTCCGGTGCGCCGGCGGCGGCTGCCGCGGGAGCGCCGGCCGGCGACGCCGGAGCCTCGGCTCCCGAGGCTGCGGCACCGCCCGGGTCGGCCCGGTTCACCAGCGCCTTGCGGCGCCGGAAGAACGGCATCTGCGGTACCACCAGGGCGATCACCACCAGCACGGCCGAGACGAGCTTCATGTCGTTGGGGTCCAGGCCCACCGTGAGGGCCAACTGGATGGCCACCCGGTAGAGGACGGATCCGGCGATGACGGCCAGCACGGCCACGAGGATCGAGCGCGTGCCGAAGATGGCCTGGCCGAGGATCACGGACGCCAGGCCGGCGATGATGAGGCCGATGCCCATGCCGATGTCCGCGAAGCCCTGGAACTGGGCGACGACGGCCCCGCTGAGTCCGACGAGGGCGTTGGACAGCGCCAGGCCCAGGATCTTCTGGTTGTCCGTGTTGACCCCATAGGAGCGGATCATCTTCTCGTTGTCGCCGGTGGCCTGCATCGCGAGGCCGAGGTCCGTGTGCAGGAACCAGGCCAGGATGAGCGCCAGCAGGATGGCCACGGCCGCGAAGATGCCGATGGAACCCCAGCCGCCGATCAGTCCGGCGTCCTTGAGCGGGCTGATGGCCGTCTCCTCCCCCAGCAGGGGGACATTGGCCTTGGCCATGATCCGCAGGTTGATCGAGTACAGCGCGATCTGGGTGAGGATTCCGGCCAGGAGGCCGTTGATGCGCCCCTTCGTGTGCAGCAGGCCGGTGATCACGCCCGCCAGGAATCCTGCGATGAAGGCCAGCAGGAAGGTCAGGAACGGGTTCACCCCATTGACGATCGAGATGGCGGCGACGGCCGCGCCCGTGGTGAACGAGCCGTCCACCGTGAGGTCCGGGAAGTCGAGGATGCGGAAGGTCACGTAGACCCCGAGGGCCATGATCGCGTAGATCAGACCCAGTTCGATAGCGGTGTTCATGAGTGGACGTTTACTCCTGACCCACCACGTGGTCGGCCTCGTCGATCATCGACTGCGGGATCTCCACGCCCATGGCTTCGGCGGCGGCCGGGTTCACGTACAGCTCCGGTTCGGTCAGGGTCTCCACCGGCATGGTGGCCGGGTCTGCGCCCTCGGTCAGGATGCGGAGCGCCATGTCCGCAGTCTGCGCGCCGAGCTGGTCGTAGCTGAGGCCGTACGTGGCCACACCGCCGCGTTCCACCGAATCGCCCTCGGCGGGGATCAGCGGGATCTGGCGTTCCTGGGCCACACCGATCAGCGTCTCCAGGGCGGAGACGACGGCATTGTCGGTGGGCACGTACAGGGCGTCGACGTCGGAGAGCGAGTTCGCGGCCTGCTGCACCTCGGAGGAGTTGGACACGGTGGCCTCGACGATCTCCAGCCCCAGCTCCTCCGCGGCCTCCTTGGCCCATTCGACCTGGACCTCGGAGTTGACCTCACCGGAGGAGTAGACGATGCCCACCGTCGTGGCCTCCGGATCCAGCTCGGTCAGCAGGGTGAGCTGCTCGAGCACGGGGTTGGCGTCCGAGGTTCCCGTGACGTTGCCGCCGGGGGCCTCGTTCGACTCCACGAGGCTGGCCGAGACCGGGTCGGTCACGGCGGTGAAGAGCACCGGGATGTCGGTGATGGCCTGGGCGGCGGTCTGCGCGGACGGGGTGGCGATCGCCAGCACGAGATCGTGGTCGGCGGAGGCGAAGGAACCGGCGATGGTGTTGGCGGTCGCCTGGTCACCCTGGGCGTTCTGGACATCCAGGGTGATGTCCAGGCCGGACTCCTCGATCCGTGCCTCGAACCCGGCGCGCGCCGCGTCCAGGGAGGCGTGGGACAGGAACTGGGACACACCGATCGAGTATGATTCGGAGCCGTCCCCACCCTCGGTGGCGGAACCGCCATCGCCTCCGTCGTTGCCACAGGCGGTCAGGGCGAGTGCGGAAACGGCGAGCACCGCTCCTGCGCGGAGTCCGGTGCGGTTCTTCTGACTACCGAGCATCATGTAGGTCCTTTCACCACCGCGTACTCCGGGTGGACGCTGATGCGCCGGTGCGAGGGTTCCGGGGTACGACGGTTACCCATCGTAGTCGCGATTGACGTAATCCGGATCACTTATCGGACCGTCCGTCCTGCATAGACGGTCAGCTGCCCCGTTTCGTCCACCGTCAACGCGCTGGCCTCGCCTCCTGTCCAGACCTGACCGTGGGCTAGTACTGCTGTTCGACGCCAGCTGGAGTCCAGTTCCCTGACCGGCATGATCAGGTGGCACGCCCACCGGTCCGCACGCCCCGTAGACTGGCCGATGCCATGTCCGATGCCACGACGCACCCCTCCGTGCACGCCTCCACGATCCGCCTGGAGTACCCACCGAACCTGCCGGTCTCCGCCGAACGGGACCGGATCATGGGTGCCATCCGCGACCATCAGGTCGTCATCGTGGCCGGCGAGACCGGGTCGGGGAAGACCACCCAGCTGCCCAAGATGCTCCTCGAACTGGCTGACGAGGGCGTGCTGGACGCCGAGCGGATGATCGGTCACACCCAGCCCCGGCGGCTGGCCGCCCGCTCCGTGGCCGAACGCATCGCCCACGAACTCGGCGCGGAGATCGGCTCCGACGTCGGCTACCAGGTCCGCTTCACGGCCCAGACCTCCGCGAGGACACGGGTCAAGGTGATGACGGACGGCATCCTGCTCGCCGAGATCCAGCATGACCAGCTGCTGTCCAGGTACTCCGCGATCATCATCGATGAGGCCCATGAACGCAGCCTCAACATCGACTTCCTGCTCGGCTACCTCAAGCGCCTGCTGCCCCGGCGCCCCGACCTGCGCGTCATCATCACCTCCGCGACCATCGATCCGGAGTCCTTCGCCGCCCATTTCGCCCTGCCCGACGCCGCGGGCCAGGACGAGCCGGCCCCCATCATCGAGGTCTCCGGCCGCACCTTTCCCGTGGAGATCCGCTACCGCCCCCTGGACGCCGCTGACTCCCCGGACGTCGATGCCGACGTGGACGCCGAGGAGGAGTCCCGCGACCCCGTGGATGCAGTGTGCGACGCGGTGGACGAGCTGGCCCGCGAGCCGGACGGAGACATCCTCGTGTTCTTCTCCGGCGAGCGCGAGATCCGTGACGCCGCTGAGGCGTTGGCGCCCCGGGTCGCCGCCAACCGCCGCCTCGGCCAGGCCGAGATCCTGCCGCTCTACGGGCGGCTGTCCATGGCGGAACAGCACCGGGTGTTCTCCCCCGGCCCGAGGCGGCGCATCGTTTTGGCCACCAACGTGGCGGAGACCTCGCTGACCGTCCCCGGCATCAAGTACGTCATCGACACCGGCACGGCCCGCATCTCCCGGTACTCCCACCGGACCAAGGTCCAGCGGCTGCCGATCGAGCGCATCAGCCAGGCCAGCGCCAACCAGCGGTCCGGGCGCTCGGGCCGCACCTCGGACGGCATCGCGATCCGCCTCTACTCGCAGGAGGACTTCGAGTCCCGCCCCGAGTTCACCGACCCGGAGATCCTGCGCACCAACCTCGCGGCCGTCATCCTGCAGATGTGCTCCATGGGCGTCGCGACCACCCCGTCCGACGTCGGCGACTTCCCCTTCCTGCAGCCGCCGGACTCGCGGCAGGTCACCGACGGCGCGGCCCTGCTGACGGAGCTGGGGGCTCTGAACAGCGGCCAGCCGGACGAGCGCGGCCGGTCCCACCCCAAGGGCACCATCACGCCGGTCGGCCGGAAGCTGGCCCGGCTGCCCGTGGACCCGCGCCTGGGCCGGATGATCGTGGAGGCCGGTGAGCGCGGCTGCGTGCGTGAGGTCATGGTCCTCGCCGCCGCCTTGACCATCCAGGACCCCCGTGAGCGCCCCACCGAACAACGCGCCCAGGCCGACGAGCAGCACTCCCGCTTCAAGGACGAGAACTCGGACTTCTCGGCGCTGCTGAACCTGTGGGCCTACCTGCGCGAGCAGCAGAAGGAGCTCTCGGGGAACCAGTTCCGCCGGATGTGCCGCACCGAGTACATCAACTATCTGCGTGTCCGTGAGTGGCAGGACCTGGTCCAGCAGCTGCGCCAGCTGGCCAAGCCGCTGGGCATCTCCGTCTCCGCCGGGCCCGTGGACCCGGTGGGCCAGCACGAGCCCGTGCACCGGTCCCTGCTGACCGGCCTGCTCTCCCACATCGGGGCGTGGGACGAGCGCAAGCGCGACTACCAGGGCGCCCGCAACACGCGGTTCGCGGTGTTCCCGGGTTCGGCGCTGTTCAAGAAGAGACATGCCTTCGTCATGGCGGCCGAGCTCGTGGAGACCTCCCGGCTCTGGGCGCGGATGGTCGCCAAGATCGACCCGGTCTGGGCCGTGGAGGCCGCCGGCGCCCTGGCGAAGAGAACCTACAACGAGCCCCACTGGTCCCGGGGCTCCGGCTCGGTGGTCGCGCGGGAGAAGGTCACCCTGTTCGGCGTCACCCTGATCCCGGACCGCCAGGTCCAGTTCTGGCGGATCGACCCGGCCGGCTCCCGTGAGCTGTTCATCCGCCATGCCCTGGTGGAAGGCGACTGGAAGACCCGGCACCACTTCTTCGCGCGCAACCGCGCAGCCCTGGCCGAGATCGACGACCTGGAGACGCGGTTGCGCCGCCGCGACCTCCGCGTCTCGGACCAGGACCTCTTCGACTTCTACGACGCGCGCATCCCGGCCACCGTCGTCTCCGAGCGCCACTTCGACTCCTGGTGGAAGAAGACGCGCCAGAAGTCCCCGGACCTGCTGGACCTCGATCAGCAGTCACTGCTGGCCGTGGACACCGAGGAATTGGACACGGACCGGTTCCCCACGGTGTTCCACCACCCCACGGACGGGGGCGGCATCGACCTCGAGTTGTCCTATGACTTCAACCCGGCCGCGGGGGCGGGTGAGTCGGACGGCATCACCGTCCTCATCCCGATCCTGATGCTCAACCAGATGCACCCGGAGCGGTTCCGCTGGCTGGTGCCGGGACTGCGTGCCGACCTGGTCACCGCTCTGATCCGCTCCCTGCCCAAGGCCGTGCGCAAGAATTTCGTGCCGGCGCCGGACGTGGCGCGGGCCGCCGTCGAGCAATTGGACCGGGACGCGGACCCCGCCGCGGACGACCTGCTGCCCGCCCTGGAACTGACCCTGCGCCGGATGAAGGGCGTGGTCATCCCGCCGGGGTCCTGGGACCTGTCCGCGATCCCGCCGCACCTGGTGCCGGACTACCGCGTGGTGGACGGCCGCGGTGCCGTCATGGGCACCGGCCAGGACCTCGCCGCGCTCCAGGACCGGCTGGCGGGGGCGAACCGCACGGCCATCGCGGAGTCGCTCTCCCGCGCCGGTGCCGGTGGCGGTTTTGCGGACCGTGGCACCGGCGACGGCTCCGCCCCGTCCCCGCAGACCGTCCGGCGCGATGCCCACGCCCGTCCGACTGGCCGCTCCGCCGACGGCACGGACGAGGCTGCCGTTCCCTCCACTGCCTCCGCGGCGGCCTTCGCCGAGCGGCACGGCCTGACCGACTGGGTGGTCGGGGACATCCCCCGGAAGGTGGACACGGAGACCTCGGCGGGCTCGGCCGGCTCGGGCACGCAGCGGATCACCGGCTACCCGGCTCTGATGGCGGAGACCGCCCGGGACGGGTCCCCCGCCGCCGGCCTGTCGGTGTTCCGCACCGAGGCGGACCAGCAGGCCGCGCACCGGGCCGGCGTCGTGAACCTGTTGCTGGCCTTGGCTCCCAGCCCGCAGCGCTACGTCCTGGACCACCTGGACAACCGGGAGAAGCTGACGTTCACCCAGAACCCCCACGGTTCGGTGGAGCAGCTGATCAACGACTGCACCCGCGCCGCCGTGGACCGTCTGGTCCCGGAGTCCCTGCCGTTCACCGAGGCCGAGTTCCGCCGGCTGTTCACCACCGTGCGGGCCGAGCTGATCGACACCGTCTTCGCGGTGACGGCCATCGTGGAACAGGTGCTGTCCCGGGCCACCCAGGTGCGCAAGGAGCTCAAGGGGACGGTGTCCCTGGCCATGGCCCCCGCCCTGAACGACATCAAGGCGCACCTGGAACAGCTCGTGTTCCCGGGGTTCGTCGCGGCGACCGGGTGGGCCCATCTCCAGCATCTGCCCCGGTACCTGCAGGGCATGCTCCGGCGGATCGAGAAGCTCAAGGCCGGGGGCCAGGTGCAGCGCGATGCCCGGGACATGGCCGTGGTGCAGGGCCTCGAGGACGCCTTCGACGCCGAGGTGCAGAAGCTGCCCGCCGGCCGGTCCACCCCGCCCGCGCTGGATGCGGTGCGGTGGCTCATCGAGGAACTGCGCATCAGCTACTTCGCCCAGGACCTGGGGACCGCCGTCTCCGTCTCGGAGAAGCGGGTGCGCCAGGCACTCAAGCAGGCCGCCGGCTGATCCGGATCCCCCACCGGCGCCGGCGCCCGTTCCGGCACTCCTGGATCGGGTCAGTCCTCGGGCACGTATTCCGTGTGACCGGCCACGCGCAGTCCGGCCCGGATCCGGTCCGCGGCGTCGTCGAGGTCCTCGGGCTCGGGGTGGTTGTCCACCTGGTCCAGGTCGAAGTCGTCGAGCGAGTTCGAGGGCCAGACGTGCACGTGCAGGTGCGGGATCTCGTAACCGGCGATCATGAGGCCGGCCCGGTGCGCGTTGAAGGCCTGCACCTGAACCTGGCCGATGACCTGGGCAACGGTCATCAGGTGGGAGACCAGCTCGGGGTCGGCGTCGGTCCAGAGGTCGACCTCAGCACGCGGCACCACGAGGGTGTGCCCCTGGGTCAGGGGTCCGATCGAGAGGAACGCCACGCACGTCTCGTCCTTCCAGACGAACCGGCCGGGCAGTTCCCCGTTGATGATGCGGGTGAAGACGGTGCTCATGGTGTGGCCTCCTGGGACGGGACTGGTGCTCATTGCTGCTTCGATCTTCCCCCGCGGGACCGGCATGGGTCCACGCGGGGCCGGCGTCACGGCCGTTCCCCGGTGGCCACGGGCCGCCCCGGGGTGTTGGACCAGGCCGACCAGGACCCCGGGTACAGGGCGGCCGGGACCCCGGCGACATGCAGTGCCGCGATCTGGTGGGCGGCGCTGACGCCGGAGCCGCAGTAGGCGCCGACGATGCCGGCGTCGTCCACGCCCAGCGCCCGGAACCGTTCGGCGAGCTCACAGGCCGGCCGGAAGTGCCCGGTCTCGTCCACGTTGTCCGCGGTCGGGGCGCTGACGGCCCCCGGTATGTGGCCGGCGCGGGGGTCCAGCGGCTCGGCCTCGCCGCGGTAGCGTTCGGCCGCGCGGGCATCGAGCAGCACCCCGTCCTCGGGGAGCACGGCGGCATCGTCCATGGTCAGCACCGGCATCTGTCCCCATGTGGTCCGCACCCGCCCGGGCCGGGGGATGACGTCCCCGGCCTGCAGTGGCAGGTTCGCCGCCCGCCAGGCCGCCAGTGCTCCATCGAGGAGGTAGGCCTTCTCCACCCCGGCGTGCCGCAACAGCCACCAGGCGCGGGCCGCGGAGGTGCCGTGGGCGTCGTCGTAGACCACCACGGTGTCGCCGTCGTTGAGGCCCAGCATCCGGACGGTGTCCCCGAACCGGGCCGGGTCGGGCAGCGGATGACGGCCCTCCCGCGGCCCGTAGTGGCCGGCCAGCTGGCTTCCCATGCTCACGTAGACCGCGCCGGGGATGTGGCCGCGGAGGTAGTCCTCATGGCCGTTGCCCGAGCCCAGCGGCGTCCACCGCACATCCAGGATCTTGAGGGTCTCCTCCGTCGGCGCAGGCTCACCTCCCACGAACCCGGCGGGCGGCTCGGCCGACGGATCGACCGGAGCCGTGGTGTCACGGCCCTGCCAGGAGGCCAGGACCCCCACGCTGACGAGGACGGGGGGCTGGGACGCTAGATCCACGTGCTCTCCCCCTCCTCCAGGACCGTCAGTTCGGTGCCGTAGCGGCCGGCGAAGGTGGTGGCCTGCTTGCGGTACATCGGCAGCCCTCGGTGGTTGAGCAGGCCGTCATGCACCGGGATCGCCTGGCGGGGACGGACGGCGGTGATGAAGTCCACCATCTCGGACAGCTTGCTCCACGGGGCGCTCAGGGGCACCAACAGGGTGTCCGGTGCCGTGCCGGGCGGGACGATGAAGCTGTCTCCCGGGTGGTAGACGAGGCCGTCGATCAGATAGCCCATGTTGGCCACCACGGGGATCTGCGGGTGGATCACGGCATGCTGGCCGCCCACGGTCTGCACCGCGAACCCGGCCGTCTCGAATTCCTCCCCGGGGCCCGTGGGGATGATCCGGTCCGGGTCCACACCGGCGGACGGTGCCGTGGCCGCCAGGCGGGTCACCGCGGCGGCGGGTGCCCGCACCGTCACGTCCGGGTGTGCCGCCAGGTGCTCCAGCACCGGGCCGTCGTCGAGGTGGTCGGCGTGCTCGTGCGTGACCAGGATGTGTTCGGCGCCCTCGAGGGCCTCGGGGACATCGGTGAAATTTCCCGGATCGAGGACGAGGCGACGCCCGTCCTTCTCGAGCCGGACGCAGGCATGGCCGTACTTGGTGAGGACTATCTGGGTAGGCACTGCTCCACCCTATCGGAGGAAGGTGCGCCACGTCAGGCACGAGTTCCCGCCCGGTCTCCTGTTGCCCGGCTCTCCACCTTGCTCGCTGCCCCGCGGGGGACTGAGCGGCCCTGCACGGCCCTGCGGGACAAGGACGCTGGTAGCCTTGCCTGGATGACTGCCGGACCTGTGAAAAGCCGCTCCACCCGGCAGAAGACCGCCGTGAACCGGGCCCTGGACGAGCTCACCGACTTCGTCAGCGCCCAGGAGCTCTTCGCCGTCCTCAAGGAGCGCGGCGAACAGGTCTCCCTGGCCACGGTGTACCGCGTCCTGACGCAACAACAGCAGGACGGGCTGGTGGACGTGCTGAACCCGGATGACGGCGAATCGCTGTTCCGCCGCTGCGAGGCCCAGAACCACCACCATCACCTGGTGTGCCGCCGCTGTGGTCGCGCGGTGGAGATCGAGGCGCCCGCCGTGGAGCAGTGGGCGGCCCGGATCGCGGCCGAGCACGAGTTCACCGAGGTGGAGCACACGGTGGAGATCTACGGGATCTGCCCCGACTGCTCCCGTTCCTGAACCTCTGCGGCGGTGCAATCCGGGTCCACCAGGACCGGTGCGTCCTCGTCCGTGGAGCCGTGCAGGGAGCCCAGGCCGTAAACGGCCTCCAGGTTCGAGCGCGTCATGACCTCCTCGGGGCGGCCGGAGGCCACCACCCGCCCGTGCACGAGGATCACGTGGTCTGCGGCGCGCGCCTCGTCCAGGTCATGCGTGGTGAGGACCACGGAGTGTCCGTGGGTGGTCTCGGCGTGGATGATGCGGTCGATGGTGCGGGCCGAGGTGATGTCGAGTCCGGTCATCGGCTCGTCCAGCATGAGCACCTCATGCCCCTGGGCCAGCCCCTGGGCCACGTAGACCCGCTGCCGTTGGCCGCCGGAGAGTTCATCCAGGTGGCGTCCCGCCAGGTCCTCGACCTTCATCTGCTCCATGGCCTCCCGCACGGCCGCGCGGTCGACCTTCGTGAACGGCCGTAGCCAGCCCGCGGCTGGATAGCGGCCCATCCGGACCACGTCCCGCACGGTCATCGGCGTGCCCACCGGGAAGACCACGGACTGCATGACGTAGGAGACGCGCTGCCGGCTGTCCCGGACCGAGCCGCCCAGCACCGTCAACGTGCCCGACGCCGGCTCCAGCACCCCCGCGATCGCCTGCAGGAGCGTCGATTTGCCGGACCCGTTGGGTCCGATGACAGCGGTGACCCCGCCCAGCGGGACCCGGAACGAGGACGAGTGCAGGGCGACCTGGTGGCCGTGGGAGAGGACGAGGTCCCGCGCCTCGACGAGGACGCCGCTCATGCGCTCACCGCCTGGTCCAGCCCGCCGTTACTGGCCTCGTTCATGGAAGACACCGGATCGGCCGGGCTCCCCCGCCGCCGCAGCCGCCGGACCGCCTCCCGGACGGCCAGCACGAGGAAGAACAGCACGATCGGCACGAGCGCCATGGTGGCAGACCCGGCCGTGCCCCAGTAGTAGCTCAGGGTCAGCCCGCACCAGACCGAGAACACCGCGATGGCCACGGACCAGGTGATCATGACCGGCACCGTGCGGGAGACGAGTGCCGCGGTGGCCGGTGGCCCGACCAGCAGGCCGAACACCAGCAGCGTGCCCACGGCCTGGAAGCTGCCGATGACGGCCGTGGCGATGAGGACGAGCAGCAGCCCGTGCGTGAGCTTCGGGTGCATTCCCAGCGACTGGGCCTTGGCCGGGGAGAACGAGAGGGACATCAGGGGCCGGTACAGCAGGACGGCGAACACGATGACCACCACGGCCATCACCGTCTGCGTGCGGATGTCCTCCCAGCTGACGCCGAGGGCGTCACCGAAGAGGATGGCCGTCAACGAGCCCGAATAGGAATCGGACTTGGAGATCAGGACCACGCCGAGGGCCATCATGCCCACGAAGAGCAGGCCGATGGAGGTGTCCTCCTTGAGTGTGGTGGTGCGGTAGATCAGCTGCATCCCGCCCACCATGGCGGCGGCGGCGATGGCAGCGCCCAGATACGGGGAGAATCCGAAGAGCACGGCCGCGGCGATGCCCGGCATCACGCCGTGGACGAAGGCGTCACCGAAGAAACTCATGCCGCGCAGTACCAGCCACACGCCGACCACGGAGCACATCACGGCGGCCACGAGGCCGCCGACGAGGGCGCGCTGCTGGAAGCCCAGGGCGAAAGGCTCGACCAGCCAGTCCACGGAAAACACGGAAAACATTGAGAACTCGGAGAACTCGGAGAACACGGGGAGCAGCACGCCACTCACTGTAGGGCCTCGGCGAGGGTGCGGGCGTTGAGCACCATCGCCTCGGCATAGGTCTTGGCACCGGACCCCTCCGGTCCGATCCCTCCCTCGTAGAGTTCCACGACCGGGACCTCTCCCCCGGTCTCGGCGGACAGGGCGCCCATGAGCCTGTTGCCGGCTCCGGCACCCGTGACGAGGGCGTCCGCCCCCTCCTGGTTCATCTGGGTCACCAGTCCGGCCAGCTCGCCGGAGGACGGCTCGGCGTCCGTGGAGCCGCCGGGGACGACCACGCCGGCGATCTCGAACCCGAAGGCCTCGGCGAAGTAGTTGTAGGCGGCGTGGTCGGTCACCAGGGTGCGACGGTCCTCGGGGACCGTCTCGAGGATCTCCCGCACCTCGGCGTCCACCGCGACCAGTTCCTCGGCCGTCTGGGTACCGCAGTCCGCATACTGCCCGTCTCCGGTGACCTCCGCGAGTTCGGCCCCGATCAGCTCGGCCGCCTGACCCATGCGGGCGACGTCCAACCAGAAGTGCGGGTCGTCGCCGTCATGAGAGTGGCCCTCGGCAGAGTCGTCATCAGCGGAACCGCCCTCATGCCCGTCGTGCTCCGCGAACGGCAACGGGTCCACCTCGGGGGCCACCGCGACCAGGTGGGCCCCGTCCGCCTCGGCATTGTCCAGCGCCGTCTGCATCCCCGCCTCGAGACCGAGCCCGTTGGTGACGACCAGACCGGCACCCGCCATCTCGGCGATCTGACGGGAGGAGGGCGAGAAGTCGTGGGGGTCGTCACCGGGGCCCATCACCGTGGAGGAGGTGGTTCCGGCACAGGTGGTGATGCTGTCCAGGATGTTGCCGAGCTGGGTGGTGGTGGCCACGGCCACGGGCTCCGTCCCGCCCGAGGCGCCCTCCGTCCCGGTCCCCTCGCCCGCACATCCGGCGAGGACGGTGCCGGCCAGGGCGAGAGCCACCAGGGGCAGGGCGCGCCGGCGCGTGGTGCCGGACCGTCTCCGACCGGACCGCCCCAGGACTGATCGGGGGGCGGTCGACGGGGTCTCGTGCATGGGGTGCCTTCCGGGCGGTGAGATCTATTGAGAACGAATGTCAACTTAGCATGCTGCGAACCGTTGCCAATAATCAGTTGCGCGCTCACGCCGGAGACCCCTCCCGGTCCGTGCGCGCCATCACCCCGCCACCACCTCGCTACCGCCCCGGGGCCTGCAGCTTCAGGGGGTTGTTGGACTGGGTCGCATCGTGGATCTCACCCACCAGGACCTCCAGCACGTCCTCGAGGAACAGCACCCCGACGGTCTTACCCTCGGCCGAGATGACCCGGGCCACGTGGGAACCGGTGCGCTGCATCAGGCTCAGGGCGTCCTCGATCTCGTCCGTGACGGACACATTGGCCATGGAACGGACCTTGGTCACCGGCACGGGCTCCCGGTACCGCTCGCCGGGAACGGTCATGACGTCCTTGAGGTGCAGGTATCCGGTGTAGGAGCCATCGCCGTCTTCCAGCACGAAGCGGGAGAATCCGGTGCGGCCCACCGCCTTCTCGAAGGCCTTGGGTGCCACGTCGGCCGGCAGGGAGACCACGTCGGAGACCGGCACCATGACGGCCTCGGCCGTGTAGTCGGAGAACTCCAGGGCGCCGGAGATCAGGCCGGAGCCGTCGTCCACCAGGCCGGTCCTGGTGGACTCGGCCACGATGGACTGGACCTCCTCGAGGGTGTAGGTCGAGTTCACCTCGTCCTGCGGCTCCACCTTCAGGGCCCGCAGCACGATGTTGGCGGCCCAGTTCAGGGCCACGATCACCGGGTGCAGGACCTTGTTGAGCCACACCAGCGGCGTGGCCAGGAGCATGACCGCCTTGTCGGCCATGGAGACGGCGGCGTTCTTCGGGACCATCTCGCCGAAGGTGACGTGCAGGAAGGTGACCACCAGCAGGGCGATGACGAAGGCCGTGACGTCCGCGGCCGCCGTCGGGACCCCCATGCCTTCCAGCGGGATGACGAGCAGGTGGTGGATGGCCGGTTCGGACACGTTGAGGATCAGCAGCGAGCAGACCGTGATACCGAGCTGGCACACGGCGAGCATCTGGCTGACATGCTCCATGGCGAACAGGGCGGTCCGGGCCCGGCTCGAGCCGGCGTCGGCCTTGGGCTCGATCTGGCTGCGGCGGGCGCCCATGACCGCGAACTCCCCGGCCACGAAGAAGGCGTTGGCGATCAGCAGCACGACCAGCCACACGATGCCCATCACGTCATTGTTGAGCGCGTTCATCGGTGGGCCGCCTTCCGCTGACCGGCTGATCCGGCTGATCCGACGGCGGTGGCCACCTCGGCCGCGGCAAGGTTCGGGGCGCTCGGCACGAACTTGACCCGGTCCACCCGGCGCCCGTCCATCCGCTCCACCACCAGGGTGCCGCCGTCGGCCGCCACCGTGTCCCCGGCCTCGGCCACCCGGCCGAGCACGGCCATGATGAAACCGCCGACCGTGTCATAGGAACCGTCCTCGGGGACCTTCAGGGCCGGGATCTGGGCACCGACCTCGTCGGGACGCATCAGGGCCGGGAAGTACCACTTGCCGGAGGCCGTCTGGAGCACACCGGGGGTGACCCGGTCGTGCTCGTCGGAGACCTCGCCGACAATCTCCTCCACGAGGTCCTCGAGGGTGACCATGCCGGCGGTGCCGCCGTACTCGTCCACGACCATGGCGACCTGAAGGCTGGAGGAGCGCAGCTCCGTCAACAGCTGGTCCAGGTGCACGGTCTCCGGCACGCGGCCGACGTCGGTCATGATGGTGGCGGCCACGAGTTCCTGACGCTTGGCGCGCGGCACCGCCACGGCCTTCTTGACGTGGAGCACCCCGCGGACGTCGTCCGGGGAGTCACCGATGACCGGGAACCGAGAGTAGCCCGTGCGGCGGGCGGTCTCGATGACGGCATCCAGGGGCTCGTCGACGTCGATCGACTCCATCCTGATGCGCGGGGTCATCACGTCCGCCGCGGTGCGACCGGAGAACCGCAGGGTGCGGTCCACGAATACGGCGGTCTTCTCGTCCAGGGTCCCCATCTCGGCGGACCGGCGGATCAGGGAGGAGAGTTCCTCCGGGGTGCGCGAACCGGAGATCTCCTCCTTGGCCTCCATGCCGAACAAGTGCAGCACCCGGTTGGAGAAGCCGTTCAGGATGAAGATCACCGGCCGGAATACCAGCGAGAACACCAGCATGGGCCGTGCCAGGGCGCGGCCGACCTGCATGGACCGGGCGATCGAGAGGTTCTTGGGGATCAGCTCGCCGATGAGCATCGAGGCGAGGGTGGCGGCCACCATGGCCACCACGATCGAGACGGTCGAGGCGGTGGCCTCGTTCAGCCCCAGGGCCGCCAGCGGCCCCGCCAGGAGGGCGCCGAGGGACGGTTCCATCAGGTAGCCCGTCAGAAGGGTCGTCAGCGTGATGCCCAGCTGGCACGCGGAGAGCTGGGTCGAGAGGGACTTCAGGCACTTCAGCAGCGGCTCGGCGCCGCGGTCGCCATCGTCCACCAGCCGCTGGACCGTGGGAACGTCCAGGGCGATCATCGAGAACTCCACGGCCACGAAGAAGCCGGTCCCGAAGACCAACAGCAGGCCCAGGGCAAGCAGGAGCCATTCCACGTCAGCACCCACCCCCCGCGGGACCGTCAGCGGCCGGGTCGTTCAGTGGGCACGTACTAGAGGGCTCCGTTCCGGCCACGGCGGAATCCAGAAGGGATCCCCGGCGGCGGGCGGTGGCACCAGATCGGTGTCTGTCCATAGTGCTCTCAGTATACGGAACACTTCACTCCGGGTCTCCCCGGCGCCTCAACGGCTACTCACCACCGTCTCACCAGGACTGCCGGACCGGCCGCCCCTCCTCGTAGCCGGCCGCGGACTGCACGCCGACGACGGCCCGCTCGCGGAACTGGGCCAGGTCGTTCGCCCCGGCGTAGCTCATGGAGGAGCGCACCCCGGCCGTGATCATGTCCAGCAGGTCCTCCACGGAGGGCCGCTCCGGGTCCAGGTACATCCGCGAGGTGGAGATGCCCTCCTCGAACATGGCCTTGCGCGCCCGTGAATAGGCGTCCTCCGCCTTGGTACGGTTCTGCACGGCCCGGGCCGAGGCCATGCCGAAGCTCTCCTTGTACTGGCGCCCGTCGGCGTCGGCCACCAGGTCCCCCGGGGACTCGACCGTGCCCGCGAACCAGGAGCCGATCATCACCTGGCTGGCCCCCGCGGCCAAGGCCAGGGCGACGTCACGCGGGTAGCGGACGCCGCCGTCGGCCCAGACGTGCTTGCCCAGGTCCCGGGCGGCCGCGGCGCAGTCCAGCACCGCGGAGAACTGCGGACGGCCGACGGCGGTCATCATCCGGGTGGTGCACATGGCACCGGGCCCCACACCGACCTTGACGATGTCCGCACCCGCGGCCACGAGTTCACGCACGCCGCCGGCCGAGACCACGTTGCCGGCCACCAGGGGCACCGGCAGGTCCAGGGATTTCACGGCCGCCAGGGCGTCCAGCATCTTCTGCTGGTGGCCGTGGGCGGTGTCCAGCACGAGCACGTCCACGCCGTACTCCACCAGGGCGGCGGCCCGTCCGGCCACATCCCCGTTGATCCCGACGGCGGCGCCAAGGCCCAGTGCCCCGTTCCGGTCCACGGCGGGGGCGAACATCCCCGAGCGTAGGGCGCCCGAGGGCGTCATCACGCCCACCAGTGCCGTGCCGTCCAGGACCGGGGCGTACGCCACACCGGCGGTGTCCAGCTGGCCGAAGGCCTCCTGCAGGGAGGGGAAGGCCCCGGCCTCGAAGGTCAGCGCCGGCGAACGGAGCACCGAGGCCACCGAGGAGAAGCGGTCCACACCCTCACAGTCCTCGCGGCGGACGATGCCCGCGAACACCCCGTCCTCGCCCGTCCCGCCCTCGACCACGCAGACCGCGGGGTGGTTGCGTTTGCCGAGCAGGTGCAGCACATCCAGCACGGTGTCGGTGGGACGGACCCGCAGCGGCGTCTCGAAGACGGGGTGACGGCGCTTCACCCAGCCCGCCACCTGCTCGATGACGTCCAGGGGCACATCCTGCGGCAGGACGCCCAGTCCGCCGCGCCGGGCCATCGTCTCGACCATGCGGCGGCCGGTCACGGCGGTCATATTGGCGGACACCAGCGGGATGGTCGCCCCG
Source organism: Citricoccus sp. NPDC079358 (assembly GCF_040702545.1). Lineage (NCBI taxonomy): Bacteria > Bacillati > Actinomycetota > Actinomycetes > Micrococcales > Micrococcaceae > Citricoccus > Citricoccus sp. NPDC079358. The sequence continues at coordinate 104,499 of NZ_JBFBLI010000010.1, read as the reverse complement.
GTGGCGTCGTCCGCGGAAATGTCCACGTCCATCCGGCTCGTGACCTCGGATTTCGAGGGAACCAGGAACACATCCGCATAGGTGAGATCGGTGGTCGGCGTCGTGAGGAATTCCATGGCCCCATGCTCCCACGAACCGGTTCACGGGTGCTTCCAGGTGGGTGAGCAGGGTGGTGAGCGGCTGGTGAGCGGCTCGCGAGGAGGTGCGAGCGAGTGGTTCGCCGATGGCTCGCAGGAAATCCCGGCGCGCGTTGGAACCTGACGCCGAACTATCACTATGCTTGGGGAGGCGCGCCAACAGAGCGGACCGGAGCGGGGCGCGCAGCAGGGATGCACCCGCCGGTGAACCAGATAGAAACTTACGGAAGAGGCGTTACCACCGTGCCAGAACTCACGTCCGACCGGCTTTCCGCGGAATTTCCCGGAAACGAATGGCTCGTCGCGGAAATCTACGACAAGTACAAGGCGGACAAGTCCTCCGTAGATGCCAAGTGGGTCCAGATCTTCGAACGGCTGGAAGCGGACACTCCTGCGTCCGCGGCCGCACCCGCCCCGTCGGCCGGCAAGGCCTCCCAGTCCGTGAAGGACACCGCCGTCGACGTCGGCAAACGCGCCGATGCGAACGGTTCGGGCCGGTCCGCCGGCTCCGGCGAGAAGGCAGAGAAGGCAGAGAAGGCAGAGAAGGCAGCCAAGACGACCACGACGGCGACGGCTCAGCCCGAGAAGGCCGAAGACCCGAAGAAGGCCGCCGCCCCCTCCGCCGCCTCCGCATCCCCCGCCGTGAAGAAGTCCGGCGCCCCGGCCACCGCCCCGGTCCCGTCCGAACCGGAGAAGACCAAGAAGAAGGCCTCCGAGGAGGTCACCGAGGACAAGGTCTCCCCCTTGCGCGGGATGTCCCGGGCCGTGGCGAAGAACATGGACGCCTCCTTGTCCATGCCGACCGCGACCACGGTGCGCGACGTCCCCGCCAAGCTGCTCATCGACAACCGGGTGGTCATCAACAACCACCTCAAGCGCAGCCGCGGCGGCAAGGTCTCCTTCACGCACCTGATCGGCTACGCCCTGATCCGCGCGCTGGCCCAGTACCCCGCCATGAATGTCCTGTACCGCGAGGTGGACGGCAAGCCCTCCATCGTGGAGCCGGCCCACATCAACTTCGGCCTGGCCATCGACCTGCCGCAGAAGGACGGCTCGCGCACCCTCGTGGTCCCGAACGTCAAGGGCGCCGAGTCCATGAATTTCATCGACTTCTGGCGCGCCTATGAGGACCTGGTCAAGCGCGCCCGGGACAACAAGCTGGGCCTGGACGACTACGCCGGCACCACCGTTTCCCTGACCAACCCCGGCGGCATCGGCACCGTGCACTCCGTGCCGCGGCTCTCCGAGGGCCAGGCCGCCATCATCGGCGTCGGCGCCCTGAACTACCCGGCCGAGTTCCAGGGGGCCTCCGAGAAGACCCTGAACCGCCTGGCCGTCTCCAAGACGATCACGCTGACCTCGACCTACGACCACCGCGTGATCCAGGGTGCCGCCTCCGGTGAGTTCCTGAAGATCATCCACGGGCTGTTGCTCGGTGAGCAGGGCTTCTACGAGGAGATCTTCGAGTCGCTGCGGATCCCCTACGAGCCGGTGCAGTGGAAGCCGGACGTGCAGGTCAACCCGGAAGACCAGATCAACAAGGTCGCCCGGATCCAGCAGATGATCCACTCCTACCGCGTGCGCGGCCACCTGATCGCGGACGTGGACCCGCTCGAATACACGATGCGCAAGCACCCGGACCTGGACATCCTGGAGCACGGGCTGACCCTCTGGGACCTGGACCGCGAGTGGCCCACCGGCGGCTTCGGCGGCCAGCCCATGCTGCCGCTGCGCAGCATCCTCGGTGTCCTGCGGGATGCCTACTGCCGCAACACGGGCGTGGAGTACATGCACATCCAGGACCCGGCCGAGCGCAAGTGGTTCCAGGACGAGCTGGAGCACCCCTACGCCAAGCCCACGCGTGAGGAGCAGCTGCGCATCCTCGGCCGCCTCAACGCCGCCGAGGCCTTCGAGACGTTCCTGCAGACCAAGTTCGTCGGCCAGAAGCGCTTCTCCCTGGAAGGCGGTGAATCGCTGATCGCCCTGCTGGACGGGGTGATGTCCGGCGCCGCCGATGAAGGCCTCGAGGAGGTCGCGATCGGCATGGCCCACCGCGGCCGCCTGAACGTGCTGACCAACATCGCGGGCAAGACCTACGCCCAGGTCTTCCGCGAGTTCGAGGGCACCGCCATCCCGGGTTCCGTGGAGGGCTCCGGTGACGTGAAGTACCACCTCGGCACCGAGGGCACCTTCATCTCGGACCGCGGCAACCGCACCAAGGTCTACCTGGCCGCCAACCCCTCCCACCTTGAGGCCGTGAACCCGGTCCTCGAGGGTGTGGTGCGCGCCAAGCAGGACCGCCTGGACCGCGGAGGCGACTCCGTGAACTCCTACTCCGTGCTGCCGATCCTGGTGCACGGGGATGCCGCCTTCGCGGGCCAGGGCGTGGTGGCGGAGACGCTGAACCTCTCCCAGCTGCGCGGCTACCGCACCGGCGGCACCATCCATGTGGTGGTCAACAACCAGGTCGGCTTCACCACCCCGCCGTCCTCCGCCCGGTCCTCGGTCTACGCCACGGACGTGGCCAAGACCATCCAGGCGCCGGTCTTCCACGTCAACGGTGACGACCCGGAGTCCGTGGTCCGCGTGGCCCAGCTGGCCTACCAGTACCGGCAGCGGTTCAACAAGGATGTCGTCATCGACATGATCTGCTACCGCCGCCGCGGCCACAACGAGGGCGACGATCCCTCGATGACCCAGCCGCGCATGTACAACCTCATCGAGCAAAAGCGCTCGGTGCGCAAGCTGTACGTGGAGAACCTGGTCGGCCGCGGTGACATCACCCAGGACGAGGCGGACTCGGCCCTGAAGGACTACCAGCAGCGCCTGGAACGCGTGTTCGCGGAGACCCATGAGGCCCAGACCTCGCCCATCCCGGTCATCGGCACCGGCCTGGAGAAGACCACGGACGATGAGGATCGCACTCCCGAGGCGCCGGACGGCACCAAGATCACCGAGGAGACCCTGCAGCGGATCGGTCAGGCCCACCTGGAGATCCCCGAGGACTTCACCATCCACCCGAAGCTCAAGTCGCTGCTCGAGAAGCGTGCCAAGATGGCCGTCAATGGGGACATCGACTGGGGCTTCGCCGAGCTCGCGGCCTTCGGCTCGCTGCTCATGGAGGGCGTGCCGGTGCGGCTGGCGGGCCAGGACTCTCGCCGCGGCACCTTCGTGCAGCGTCACGCGGTCTTCCACGACCGCGTGACGGATGACGAGTGGACGCCGATCAGGAACCTGTCCAGCGACCAGGCCAAGTTCTGGGCGTACGACTCCCTCCTGAGCGAGTACGCCGCGATGGGGTTCGACTACGGGTACTCCGTGGAGCGCTCCGACGCCCTCGTGCTGTGGGAGGCCCAGTTCGGCGACTTCGTCAACGGCGCCCAGACCGTGATCGACGAATTTCTCTCCTCGTCGGAGCAGAAGTGGGGCCAGAACTCCTCGCTCGTGCTGCTGCTGCCGCACGGCTATGAGGGCCAGGGGCCGGATCACTCGTCCGCACGGATCGAGCGCTTCCTGCAGATGTGCGCCCAGGAGAACATGCGGGTGGCCAACCCGTCCAATGGTGCGAACCACTTCCATCTGCTGCGCGAGCAGGCCTACGCCCGTCCGCGCCGTCCGTTGATCGTGTTCACGCCCAAGCAGCTGCTGCGCCTGAAGGCCGCCTCCTCGGCGGTGGAGGAATTCACCCAGGGCCGGTTCCAGGCGGTCATCCCGGACCACGAGGTCGGCAACTCGGTGGAGAAGGTGCTGCTGGTCTCCGGCCGCCTGTACTACGACCTGCTGGCCCGCCGCCAGAAGGACGGGGACACCAAGACGGCGATCATCCGCGTGGAGCAGCTCTACCCGCTGCCCTCCGAGGAGATCCAGGCCGAGCTGGCCAAGTACCCGGACGCCACCGTGAACTGGGTCCAGGACGAGCCCGCCAACCAGGGTCCGTGGCCGTTCATGGCCCTGAACCTGTTGCCGGAACTGGGCCGGAAGGTCACCCTGGTGTCCCGCCCGGCCTCGGCCTCGACGTCGGCCGGCTCCAAGGTCCGTCACGATCACGAGGCCTCCATCCTGCTGGACCAGGCCTTCGGCCGCTGAGCGTAGCCGCCAGTCCCTGACGGGGGCATTCGGCCCGGCCACCACCCCAGGTGGCCGGGCCGAGTGCTCCCCAGCGCTTCCCTCCAGGCCACGATTCCGTGCACGGCTCCCAGTGGGCCTTGGTACAGTGACGGGCACCCCATCGAAAGGTAAACAGTGGAGATTCGTCGGATCCGCATCGCCTCCGTCGGCAATGAATTGCTGGCCGGCGTGGGCGACCCCCGCGCCCTGGGCTGGCTCGGCCGTGTGCTGGCCAAGACCTCAGCCCCCGGGGTGCAGCTGGAGAGCTATGTCCTCGCCCGCCCGGATGAGGGAACCGAGGCCCTGTCCCACCGGTGGCAGTCGGAGACGGCCCTGCGCTACGGCGAGACGACCGAGAACCGCCTGGTCATCGGGTTGTCCGACCTCGACCTGGACCGGGAGTCCTCCACGGCTCGTGCGCGTCTGAACCTGGCCAACATCCTGGACCGGGCCGCGCAGCTGGACATCGCCACGCTCGTGGTGGGCCCCGTCCCGTCCCTGGACGGTGAGCGCAATGCGCGGCTGCAGGAGCTGAACACCGCCTACCTGGACGTGGCGGACCGGCGCCATCACTACTACGTGGATGCGTTCACGCCGCTGGTGAACCACGAGCAGTGGCGCAACGACCTGGCGGCGGGTCAGGGCCTGCCGGGCCAGGCCGGCTACGGTCTCATCGCCTGGCTCGTGCTGCACCGCGGCTGGTACCAGTGGCTGAACCTGCCGGAGCCCACCGCCTGACCGGGCGGGCACGGCGGCCTCCTCGGCCGGGTGGTCCCCAGGTTGGGCCGGGCAACCGGCATGTGCGAAACTGGATGGTGCTGTCATGTATCGATGACGGCATCCATCACCGGAAGGAACCGCGATGAGCAAGCGTGGACGCAAGCGCAAGGACCGCCGCAAGGGTAGCGCCAACCACGGCAAGCGGCCCAACTCCTGAGGCCCTGCAACGCACGAGACCCCGCCGATCGGGACGGTTGATCCGTCCGCCCCGGCGGGGTCTGTTGCTTTAAGGCTCAGGTGCTTGAGGGCTCAGGCGGAGCCGCGCCGCGGCTGCGGGCCGCTCCCACCACCGGCACGACGGCCGGGTCAGTGCCCGGCTTCCACCTTGATCTCGCTGATGCGGGCCATGATGCTGACCTTCAGGGTCGAGGGGGCCTTCTCGGAACAGCTGCGCTTGACCACCGAGCGGATGATGCACTCCAGGTCGTACTCGTGGGAGCAGTCCGTGCATTCACCCAGGTGGCTCTTGACCTCCTCGAGGTCCTGGTGGGTCAGCGCACCGTCGAGGTACTCGTAGAGCCGCTGGATGCGGGCATCCTCACAGTCGCCGATCTTCTGGCAGTCCTCGCTCATCTGCCCGCCTCCTTGTCCGTCTCGTGGTCCGTCTGATGGTTGGTACTCTTCTGGTTCTTCGCGCCCTGGGCGCTTTTCCTGCCGGCCTGGTCGACCTTGATGCCGCGGTCCCGGGCGTAGTCCGTCAACAGGCCGCGCAACAGCTTGCGTCCGCGGTGCAACCGGCTCATCACGGTGCCGATGGGGATGTCGAGGATCCCGGCGATCTCCTTGTAGGCGAAACCCTCGACGTCCGCGAAGTACACGGCCAGCCGGAACTCCTCCGGAATGGCCTGCAGGGCGTCCTTGACGTCCGAATCGGGCAGGTGGTCCAACGCCTCGGTCTCCGCGGACCGCAGCCCGGTGGACGTGTGCTCGGCGGCTTGGGCCATCTGCCAGTCCTCGACCGTGTCCGTGGCCGCCTGCTGGGGCTGGCGCTGGCGCTTGCGATAGAGGTTGATGTAGGTGTTCGTCAGGATCCGGTACAGCCATGCCTTGAGGTTGGTCCCCGGCTTGTACTGGTGGAAGGACGAGTAGGCCTTGGTGAAGGCCTCCTGGACCAGGTCCTCGGCGTCCTGCGGGTTGCGCGTCATGCGCATGGCCGCGGAATACAACTGGTCCACGTACTCCAGGGCATCCCGCTCGAAGCGCATGCGCCGGGAGCTGTCCGACTCCGAGGCGAGGTCCACGTCCGGGTTGTCGTGCGCCGCGGGGACCGAGGCGGTGTCTTTGGTATCCATTGCCTGCCAGTCTACGGCCCGGTCCGTCAGGAGGGGCCGTTCGGCAAGCGACACTGCGGCTGGGGCCATGGAGACCATCCTTTCCGGACGACTGGACTGTGCTCGACTGGTGGAGAGCAGCTGGCAGGCAGCTGGATCTTGGCGAGTACAGCAACCCAACCAGCAGGGATATTCCGCGGCCGGTAATCTTGGCTGGGTGAGCACCTTTCCCGCGCCCCTCGATCCCTGGCCCGCACCCCGAGCCTCCGGCCCCGTCTCCGGCACCGTGCGCGTGCCCGGTTCCAAATCGCTCACCAACCGCTATCTGGTGCTGGCGGCCCTGGCCGACGGCCCCAGCCGCCTGCGCGGCGTGCTGGACGGCCGCGACTCCCGGCTCATGGTCCGGGCCCTCGTCTCCCTCGGCGCCACCATCACGGAGGTCGCGCCCGGCACGGTGGAGGTCACGCCTCTCCCCACCCCCGCTCCCGACGCCGGCCCGGCCGGCGCGCTCGGCGACCTCACCATCGACTGTGGCCTGGCCGGCACCGTCATGCGGTTCGTCCCACCGGTGGCCGCGCTCATGTCCGGCTCCGTCCGGTTCACCGGTGACGAGGCCGCCCTGTCCCGGCCCATGGGCCCGGTCCTGGACGGTCTGGCCGGACTCGGCGTCCGGATGGACGGCCCCGGGCTCGACGCCGGCACCCTGCCCTTCACCGTGCACGGCACCGGCGGAGTGGACGGAGGCCGGGTGGAGGTGGATGCCTCCGGTTCGAGCCAGTTCGTCTCCGCCCTGTTGCTGGCCGCCCCCCGCTTCCGCCAGGGTCTGCACCTGGTGCACACGGGGTCCACGGTGCCGAGTCCCGAGCACGTCGGCATGACCGTGGCGGTGCTGCGGCGCTGCGGTGTCCAGGTGGACGACTCCGTGCCCGGGGAGTGGAGGGTCTCCCCCGGCCCGATCGGCGCCCTGGACACGGCGGTGGAACCGGACCTGTCCAATGCCGGGCCCTTCCTGGCCGCGGCCGTCGCCACGGCCGGCACGGTGTCCGTCCCGGACTGGCCCGCCCAGACCACCCAGATCGGTGACCGCTGGCGCAGCATCCTGCCCGCGTTCGGTGCCCGCGTGGACTTCTCCCCCACCGTGCCGGACGGTGCCACCGGCACCCTCACCGTGACCGGCGGGCCTCGCATCACCGCCCCGGGCGAGATCGCCGACACCGGTGAGCTGGCCCCCACCGTGGCGGCCCTGTGCCTCCTGGCGGAGGGCCCGGGGCGATTGACCCGGATCGGCCAGCTGCGCGGCCATGAGACGGACCGCCTGACGGCCCTGGCGACCGAGGCCGGGCGCATCGGTGGTGCGGTGGAGGAGGGCCGGGACCACCTGGTGTTCACCGGCCTGCCCTCGGGGTCAGCACCCTTGCACGGGGCCACCCTGGAGACCTATGAGGATCACCGGATGGCGACCTTCGCCGCCGTTGTGGGCCTGGCGGTACCGGACGTGAGCGTCCGCGACATCGCCACCACGGCGAAGACGATGCCGGACTTCCCGGAGATGTGGACCGGGCTGGTGGGGGGATGAGCCGCCCCGGCCGCGACTTCGACCCGCGCCGGTGGGACGAGTCCGATGTCCGCGCCCGCCCGTCCAAGAAGGGTTCCCGGCCGCGCACCAAGGACCGTCCCACGCACGGGGAGGCCTTGGTGGGGCGGGTCATCACGGTGGACCGCGGGCGGTACACCGTGCAGATCAGCGACGAGGACGGCACCCGCGACATCACGGCCATGCGTGCCAAGGAACTGCGCCGCAATCCCGTGGTCACGGGTGACCTCGTGGGGGTTGTCGGGGACCTCTCCGGCCGCGAGGGGAGCCTCGCCCGGATCGTGAGGATCGAGGACCGGTCCACGGTCCTTCGCCGCTCTGCCGACGATTCGGACGCGTATGAGCGCGTGGTGGTGGCCAACGTGGACATCCTCGTGATCATGGTGGCCGCGGCCAATCCGGAACCGCGGACCGGGTTCATCGACCGGGCCCTGGTGGCCGCCTTTGATGCCGGCATCGAGCCGATCCTGTGCATCACGAAGACCGATCTGCGGGATCCGGCCGAGTTGCTCTCCCACTACCACCATCTCGATCTCGAGGTTCTCACCTCGGGCGCCGCGGAGACAGCGCAGACGCCCCCGCCGGGCGAGGCGGGGCTGGACGGGCAGGACGAGCATGACGGGCAGGACGGGCCAGACGGAACGCACAGCACGGAGAGCGCGGACACCTCGGCAGAACCCAGCGGCGACGCAGACCTGGACCCCGGCCTGCTCGCCGCACTCCGGGCCCGGCTGGAAGGCCACATCTCCGTGCTCGTGGGGCCCTCCGGCGTCGGGAAGTCCACCCTGCTCAACGCCCTGGCCGGCACCCGTCGTGCCACCGGCCACGTCAACGCCGTCACCGGCCGCGGGCGGCACACCTCCTCCTCGGCGCTGGCGATCCCGCTGCCGGACTCAGGCGGCGCGGGCGGCGCGGACGGCGCGGACGCCGCGGACGGCGCGGACGCCGCGGACGGCGCAGACGGATCCTGGTTGGTGGACACCCCCGGCATCCGGTCCTTCGGGCTGGGGCTGGTGGACCGTGACCGGGTGGTGGCGGCCTTCGAGGACCTGGCGCCGGCGCTGGCCGACTGCCCGCGCGGCTGCCTGCACGCCGCCGGTGAGCCCGGGTGCGCCCTGGACGCCTGGGTGGCCGCGGGGCACGCGGGGGTGTCCGGCCCCGAACGGCTGGCGTCCTTGCGGCGCCTCCTGGACGGGCGTTCCGATGCAGCCGCCGGGGAACGGTAGCGTGGCCTCCATGACCGATGCGCCCAAGAACTACACCGATGATCTTCGACTGGCCCACATCATGGCCGACTCGGTGGACTCGCAGACCATGTCCCGCTTCAAGGCGCAGGACCTCACGGTCCACACGAAGCCGGACCTGACCCCGGTGACGGATGCGGACCGCGGCGCCGAGGAACTCATCCGGGGCAACCTGGCCCGCGCCCGTCCCCGTGATGCCGTCCTGGGCGAGGAGTTCGGCGAGCACGGCCATGGGCCGCGACGCTGGGTCGTGGACCCCATCGACGGCACCAAGAACTTTGTGCGCGGCGTCCCCGTCTGGGCCACGCTCATTGCCCTGATCGACGACGGCGTGCCCGTGGTGGGCGTGGTCTCCGCCCCGGCCCTGAACCGCCGCTGGTGGGCCGCGAAGGGCACCGGCGCCTACACCGGCAAGTCCCTGGCCGCGGCCACCCGCATCCACGTCTCCAACGTCTCCAAGATCGAGGACGCCTCCCTCTCCTACTCCTCCCTGGAGGGCTGGCGGGAGCGGGGCAACATCCGCGAGTTCCTCGAGCTGACCTCCACGGTGTGGCGGACCCGCGCCTACGGTGACTTCTGGTCCTACATGATGGTGGCCGAGGGGGCCGTGGACATCGCCTGCGAACCGGAGCTCGAGCTCTACGACATGGCGGCGCTGGTGCCGATCATCACCGAGGCCGGCGGGCGCTTCACCTCCCTCGAGGGCGAGGACGGGCCCTTCGGCGGCAATGCCCTGGCCACCAACGGGCTGCTGCATCCGGACGCCCTCGAGTCCCTCAACCCCGAGCTGATCGGCCAACAGCAGGCCTGATGGAACGTGCACGGCATCCCGGATGGGCCGTCGTCGGCGCCGTGGCGGCCGGCGGGGCCCTCGGGACGCTGCTGCGCTGGTTGCTGGTGTTGCCAGCCCCGGAGAGCGGCTCTCCCGTGGCCGGATGGATCAGCCTGGGGCTGGTGAACCTGTCCGGGGCCTTCCTGCTGGGGCTGTTGGCCGGCATCAGTGCGCGGCGGACCCTCCCGCGGTGGGTGGTGGCCGGCCTCGGCGTCGGCGTGCTGGGGTCCTACACCTCGCTGTCCGCCGTGGTCCTGGCCGCCTCCGTGGCCCCCGCCTTCGGCGTCATGGGGTTCATCCAGACCGGCACCCCCGGCGGGATCACGCTCGTGGCGGGCCTGGTCGGCACCCTCCTGGCCCTCGCGGCCGGAGCGACGCTGGGGACCGTCTGCGCCGCCGCGGGACTGCGGCTGGGAGGCTGGCCCTCCCCCGGGGCGGGCCACGCCGCCGGAGGGCGCCGGCGATGACAGCGGGGATGACAGCGGGGATGACACTGACGATGATGCTCGCCCTGGCCCTGGCGGGCGCCGTCGGCGCGGTGCTGAGGCTGCTCGCGGACCACTACCTCCAGCCGCGCGGCATCCTCGTGGCCAACGCCATCGGCTCCTTCGTGGCCGGGCTGGCCACCACGGGGATCACCGGACCCGCCCAGACGATCTGGGTGGTCGGCCTGGCCGGGGCCCTCACCACCTTCTCCACCGTCTCCGTGTCCACGGCGCGCGATGCCCTGTCCGGGAGATTCGCCGCCGCCGTCGGGTCCTGGTCCTCGCATCTGGCCCTGGCCCTGCTGGCCGTGGGACTGGGGCTCGCCGCTGGTATGGCGTTCCGGTAGCAGGAGGCGCGACGGCCACCGGCGTCCCGGTCACCGGAGATGACGGGACGCTGATGTCCGCCCTACCGGCCGGCCGAGCGGCGGCCCGAGGGGGCGGCGGACTCGCGGATCCGCTCCGGTACCCGGCCCACCCGGTCCCGGTAGACGACGGTCAGCGCCACGGACGCGAGGATCAGGGCGAGGTAGACGGCGGCGATCAGGGGCTGGCCGACGCCGAAGAGCACCACGGCACCCAGAACGAACAGCACGTGCGCGGCGACGGCGTGCCAGGGCCACGGTGGCCGGGCGGGAGCCTTCGGGGAGAGCAGCAGGCCCCATCCGGCCGCCACCACGATCACGGCGACGACGGCCGCCCAGGGGCTGGAGAACACCGTCAGCGCCCAGAACCCCGCCGCACCCAGGAGCCCGAGTTCGAGCAGGAAGAGCAGGACGGCGTGGAGGGCGGGACCGGCGGTGTCTGGCATGATTGCCCAGTCTAGGGGAAAGCCGGAGATGACAAAGGCCCCGGGACACCGATGAACGGTGTCCCAAGGCCTTTGCGGTGGGATGGTGGAGATGGCGGGAATTGAACCCGCGTCCGATGCAGTGTTGCCAGGTCTTCTCCGGGCGCAGTTTGCTGTGGGTGTTACTCGGCCCTGGCTGTCCCGCAAACAGGCAGCCAACCCGGGCCCAGCCGGATTAAGGTCTCCACCACGACCCCCGGCAAGGGTGGTGGACATTGGCTATCTAATCGACGCCAGGTCCTGGGGCGATAGCATCCTCAGGTTGACGGACTCGTTCACTGATCAGGCAGCGAGAGCGAAGTCAGTGCGCTTAGATTCGGCACTTGTTGGTTTGCAGAGAGCGTTGACGAGATGACTCTGCATCCTCGGCCCGCTTCCCCTGTCGCGACTCACATCGTCGAAACCGATCATCCCCATGTTTTGTTATCAATCAACCGGTTCCCTGCGGGGCTGCTCTGATTCCTCGCCTGGTCCGGACTGTCCAGTGTAACGCATCCCGGGCCCTGGGTATTCCGGCCGGCCTCCTGAGATCAGGCCGCCCGGCGGTTGCGGATCCGCATGGCGCGCTGTGCCTCCCGGTTGTCCTGCTTCTCGCGCAGGGCATGGCGCTTGTCATAGTCCTTCTTGCCCTGGGCGATGGCGATCTCGACCTTCACCCGGCCGTCCCGGAAATACAGCTGGAGCGGGACGATCGTGTGCCCGGACTCCTGGATCTGGCGGGAGATCTTCGTCAGCTCCTGCCGGTGCAGGAGCAGTTTCCGCCGCCGGCGAGAGGCATGGTTGGTCCAGGATCCGTTGAGGTACTCCGGGATGTAGACCTGCTCGAGGTACAATTCGTCCCCATAGAAGACGGCGAACCCGTCCACGAGGGAGGCGTTTCCCTCCCGCAGCGACTTCACCTCGGTCCCCATCAGGGAGATCCCGGCCTCGTAGGTGTCCAGGATGAGGTAGTTGTGCCGGGCCTTGCGGTTGGTCGCGATGATCTGCCGGCCGTCCGGGGTGGACGACTTGCCGGACTTGCCGGCGGACTTCTTGGCCATAGCCGGTCCCCTCCTTTCCGACGGGTCGGATGCTCACTACACAGACTTACCAGTGTACCGCCGCCGTCAAGGGTGGTGCCCACCGGCGGTACCGAGCCAGCCTTAGAGCAGACCGGCGGGGTTGACGGCCTGGCCGTCCAGGATGGTCTCGAAGTGCAGGTGACAACCGGTGGAGTTGCCGGTGGTGCCGGTGTAGCCGATGATCTGGCCGCGCTTCACCTTCTGTCCCGGGGACACGATGTACCGGGTCATGTGGTGATACTTGGTGGCCAGCGCGCGCCCGTTCACCACGCCGTGCGAGATGACCACGCGCTTGCCCGAGTTCCACACCGCCCAGTCCGCGTTCCAGACCTCGCCGTCGGCGGCGGCCCGGATCGGCAGGCCGCAGCCACCGCCGAAGTCCATGCCGGTGTGCACGTAACCCCCGGCGCCCCCGTAGTCGAAGGTGCCGGACGGCGTCGGGCGCCAGCCGAACCCCGAAGTGATGTACGTGTTCAGCGGCCACTGCAGACCCCAGCTGTTCGAGGTGCTAGCCGCCTTCTCGGCCTCGCTCGCCCGGTCCTCCGCGGCGCTGGCCTCGCGCTCGGCCTTCTCCGCCGAGGCCTGCGCGGCCGCCCGGTCCGCCGCCGAGGCCTGCCGGGCCTTACGGGCCGCCTCCTCGGCCTCGCGGCGCTTGCGCTCGGCTTCCGCCACGGCCGCACGGTGCTGTTCCTGCAGGTCGCTGGCCTTGCCGGCCTGGGCCGTCAAGGCCCGTTGGCGCTCGGCGATCTGGTCGTTGACCTGGTCCTGAGCCGCGCGGTTGGCGTCGATCTGCGCCTGGATCTGAGGACGCTGGGCCTTGAGCTCGTCCGTCAGCTCCGACGTGGTCGAGACCATCTGGTCGAGTTCACGCTTGGCGGCGGCGGCCTCGTCACGGGCCTGCTCCTCGCGCTGAAGCGCCTCCTCGGCCTGGGCCCGCAGGTCCCGGATCTCCGTCTCGACGGCGGCCAGGCGGACCTCGGCATTGACGTCCGTGGACTTGCTCTGGGAGACGGTGGAGATGCGGCTGTTCTGGATCCGCATGGCCTGGTTCGCCAGTCCCATGGCGTCCGGCAGAGAGGAGTCGCTCATGCCCAGGATGAAGGCGAGGTCGGAGGAGACGCCACCCTGCTTGTAGGCCTGGTTGGCGATCTGGCCGATCTCGGCGGAAGCCGTGTCCAGTTCCTGCTCACTCGCGGCGATCTCGTCGAGGATCTCGGAGCGACTCGACTCGGCCTGCCGCACGCGTTCGTGCAGTGACTGGACCTCCGCCGCGGCGGCCGAGACCTGGCCCTCGGCCGCGGTCAGCGTCTCCTGAGCGCCGGGCAACTGGTCCTGCAGCGAGTTCAGCTGCCGGATCTTGTCCGCGATGTCGGAGTCCAGTCCCTCCAGGGACGCGTCGAGGTCACCCTGACGATCCTCCAGGTCCGACTGCTTCCCGCCCAGGTCGCCGATCTCCTCATCGATCTCGGACTGCTGACGCTCGGCCTGCTCGATCTGGCGCTGCAGGTCGTCGATCGAGTCCTGTGCCGTGGCGGTGCCACCCATGGACAGGGTCAGAAAGGTGACCAGGCCGGCACCGACGATGGCGCGGGAGAGTCGGCGTCGCTTCACGGGTTCCTCCGTCGGGGAATGCGGACTGGGATGGTCGGGGTGCGGGTCAGTCGACCTGCGGGTAGGTCAGGTGGATCAGGTGAATCAAGGCGCGAAGCATCTCAACTCGGACAACATTAGGTCACAAGTGTCACACGTGTCCCATCGTCATCACACCTTGAGGTATCGCCGCAGGGTGAGGATGGACGAGAGCGCGGCGAGCAGGACCGCCACGAGCAGCAGCAGCGGAACGAGGATGAGTGCGTCCCCGCCCCCGATGAATCCGGTTCCCGGGTACTGTCCGGTGAGCCAGTCCCCGATGAAGAACTCCGCCACGGCCCACGTGGTGGCGCTGGCCAGCAGGGCGCCCGCGAGGGCGGCAATCACCCCCTCCAGCAGGAACGGCAGCTGGATCATGGTCTTCGAGGCGCCGACCAGGCGCATGATCCCGGTCTCCCGTCGGCGGGAGAACGCGGAGAGGCGGATGGTGGTCGCGATCAGCAGCACCGCACAGACCAACATCACCACCGCCACGGAGACCGCGATGACGGACGCCATGTTCATCAGGGAGAAGATCTGCTCCAACAGCTCACGCTGGTCGGACACGATCTCCACGCCGGGCATGGAGGAGAACAGCTCGTTCACGACCTCATACTGCTCTGGATCCACCAGCGCCACCCGGAAGGACTCCGGCAGCTGGTCTGCCGTGACGGTGCCCGCCATGGCGGAATTCTTGAACTGCTCCTGGAAGATCTCCAGTGCCTGGTCCTGTGACTCGTAGTCGAAGCTCTTGACGTACGGGGCGGCCGTAGGTGATTCCAGCAGGTCCTGGACGGCCTGGCGCTGGCTGTCCGTGACGGGGCCGGCGGCGCAGGAGGTGGTGGTGGAGGTATCCGTGCAGAGGAAGATGGCCACCTCGACCCGGTCGTACCAATACCCCTTCATCTGGGTGATCTGCTGCTGCAGCAGGCCCGCCGCCCCCACGAAGGTCAGCGAGATGAAGGTCACGAGCACCACCGAGATGACCATGGACAGGTTGCGGCGGATGCCGGAGAACGTCTCCCCGAGGACAAAGGCGAACCTCACGCCTGTACCTCCGTCCGGTAGCCGCCGCCGGTCTCGTCCCGGACGATCCCGCCGGCGTGCAGTTCCACCACGCGGCGGCGCATCTGGTTCACGATGTCGTCATCGTGGGTGGCCATGACCACGGTGGTTCCGTTCTGGTTGATCTTGTCCAGCACGGCCATGATGCCCAGCGAGGTCTCCGGGTCCAGGTTGCCCGTCGGCTCGTCGGCCAGCAGGATCTCCGGCCGGTTGACGATGGCGCGGGCGATGGCCACCCGCTGCTGCTCGCCGCCGGACAGCTCGTGCGGCATGCGCTTCTCCTTGCCCTCCAGGCCCACGGTCTCGAGGACCTCGGGAACGGTCTGGCGGATCTGGGCCCGGCCCTTGCCGAGCACCTGCATGGCAAACGCCACATTCGCGTAGACCGTCTTGTTGGGCAGCAGGCGGAAGTCCTGGAAGACCACGCCGATCCCCCGGCGCAGCTTCGGCACGCGCCACGAGGGCAGCCGCGCCACGTTCCGCCCGACCACGTAGACCGTCCCGCTGCTGGCGCGTTCCTCACGCAGCATCAGGCGGATGAAGGTGGATTTGCCGGAACCGGAGGCACCCACGAGGAAGACGAACTCGCCCCGCTCGAACTCCACCGTCACGTCATGCAAAGCCGGACGGGAACGGCGGTCGTAGACCTTGGAGACCTGCTCGAACCGGATCATGTTCCACACTTGCCCCTGGACGCGATCATCCCGCGGCACCAGGGGCTGGGTTGGGGAAGTCTCGGTGCCGACCTTCCCCACGGTAGTCACGAAGCGATAACAGCGGTGGGACGCTGGGCGGTGAGTCGGCGCGGATCAGGGGCCCGACCACCGCGATAGGTGGTCGGGCCCCGTGGTGCCCATCGGCCGGCGTCGGGCCGTGATGGGGTGCGTCAGTGGGGGTGCGTCAGTGGGGGTGCGTCAGTGGGGGTGCGTCAGTACAGCGTGGCTCCGGTGGCCTGGCGGACCTCGTCCTCCGTGAGCCCGGGAGCGGTCTCGACCAGCACCAGGCGCGGGGCGCTCGGATCCGTCGTCTTGTCCACGTCGATCACGGCCTTGTCCGTGATGATCCGGTCCACCACCCCCTGGCCTGTCAGCGGCAGGTCACACTCCGTGAGGACCTTCGGGGCCCCGTCCCGGGCATTGTGGTCCATCAGCACGATCACCCGGCCGGCACCGTGGACCAGGTCCATGGCCCCGCCCATGCCCTTGACCATCTTGCCCGGCACCATCCAGTTGGCCAGGTCCCCGTTCTGGTCCACCTGCATGCCACCGAGCACGGCGACGTCGATCTTGCCGCCGCGGATCATCCCGAAAGAGGACGCCGAGTCGAAGAACGAGGCCCCGGGGCGGACCGTCACCGTCTCCTTGCCAGCATTGATCAGATCCGGATCCACGTCCTCCTCGGCCGGGTACGGACCGACCCCGAGGATCCCGTTCTCGGACTGCAGCACCACGGTGCGCTCCTCCGGGATGTGGTTCGGGATCAGCGTCGGCATCCCGATCCCTAGATTCACGTAGGCACCGTCCGGCAACTCCTGCGCCGCCCGGGCCGCCATCTCGTCTCGGCTCCAGCTCATCGGTTCTGCTCCTCTTGTTCCGGTCCGGCGGCGCGGACGGTCCGCTTCTCGATCGGCTTCTCGATGTCCGGCCCGACCTCGACGATCCGGTGCACATAGACCCCCGGCAGGTGGACCTGGTCCGGATCGATCTCCCCGGGCTCAACCAGCCTCTCCACCTGGGCGATGCACACGGTCGCGGACATCGCCGCCGGCGGCGCGAACTGGCGAGTGGCCTTGCTGAAGACCAGGTTGCCGTGGCGATCGCCGACCGCCGCGTGGACCAGCGCGAAATCCGTCACGATGGACTCCTCCAGCACATAGTCCTTCTCCCCCGTCTGGCCCAGGGCGAAGGATCGCACGTCTTTCGGTGCCGAGGCCTTCGCCACGGTCCCATCCGTGTTGTACCGCATCGGCAGGCCCCCATCGGCCACCTGGGTCCCGACGCCGGAACGGGTGTAGAACGCGGGAATGCCGGCTCCCCCGGCCCGCAGCTTCTCCGCCAGCGTGCCCTGCGGCACCAGCTCGACCTCCAGCTCGCCCTCGAGATACTGGCGGGCGAATTCCTTGTTCTCGCCGACATAGGACGAGGTCATCTTGGCGATCTGCCCGGACGCCAGCAGCAGCCCGAGCCCCCAGCCGTCCACGCCGCAGTTGTTGGACACGATGGACAGCTCCTGCGCCCCCTGATCCCGCAACGCCTCGATCAACTGAACCGGATTGCCGGACAACCCGAAACCCCCCACCGCCAACGAGGACCCGTCACCGATATCGGCCACCGCCTCCGCCGCGCTACCCACCGTCTTGTCCATACTCATCGTCTGTCCTTCCGCTTCTCCTGGTTTGGTGTTCTGGTGTTCTGGTGTTCGGACGCCTCAACTGGCGGTCCAGCCGCCGTCCATCGCATACGAGGCGCCCGTGGCCATGCCGGAGGCGTCCGAGGCCAGCCAGAGCACCAGCGAGGCCACCTCTTCCGGCTCGACAAGGCGCTTGACGGCGGACTCGGTCAGCATGACCTTCTCCACGACCTCGTCCTCCGAGATGCCGTGGCTCTTCGCCTGGTCGGCGATCTGCTTCTCCACCAGCGGGGTGCGCACATAGGACGGGTTGATGCAGTTCGACGTCACCCCGTGCCCCGCACCCTCCAGGGCGGTCACCTTGGACAGCCCCTCGAGACCGTGCTTGGCGGAGACATAGGCACTCTTGAACGCCGAGGCACGCATCCCGTGGGCGGAGGAGAGGTTGATGATCCGGCCGAAGCCCCGTTCGTACATGCCCGGCAGGACGGCCCGGGTGAGCAGGAATGGCGACTCCAGCATGAGCCGGTGGATGAACCTCCACGCCTGGGGGTCGAACTCATGGATCGGGGCGATCCGCTGGATCCCCGCGTTGTTGACGAGGATGTCCGTGTCCAGCCGGAGCTCATCCAGGGCCTCGGTGTCGGCGAGGTCGGCCACCCAAGCCGTGCCGTCCACCTCGGCTGCGAGCGCCTCTGCGGCCTCCGCGTTCAGATCGGCCACGGTCACCGTGGCCCCGGCCGCAGCCAGCGCACGCACACAGGCCGCCCCGATCCCCGAGGCCCCTCCCGTCACCACCGCGGTACGTCCGGCGAGGATGCCGTCCCGGAAGATCCCGGTGGTCTGCTGATGCTCGGTCACTGATGCGGTCACGGGTTCGGTCACGGACGTGCCTGCCTTCTGGGTCGGGGATGAGGTACGGGTCAGGGAGGAGATACGGGTGGGTGAAGGACGGGGTGAGCTAACGGGGTGGTGGTCAGAGACTCAGCAGCAGCGCTTCGCCCTGGCCGCCGCCACCGCACAGGCTGACGGCGGACCGGCCGCCGCCGCGCCGGGACAGCTCCAGGGCCGCGGTCAGGGCCAACCGGGCCCCCGAGGCGCCGATCGGGTGGCCCAGGGCGATGGCACCGCCGTGGAGGTTGGTCCGCTCCAAGGGATACTCCAGATCCTTCAGGGACTGGACCGCCACGGCGCCGAAGGCCTCGTTGATCTCGATGAAGTCCAGCTCTCCCACGGACCAGCCGGCCCGGTCCAGCGCTGCCTGGATGGCGTTGGACGGCTGGGAGTGCAGGGAGGAGTCCTTCGGTCCGGCCACCTGGCCGGGAGCCCCGATGGTGGCCAGCACCGTCAGGCCGCGGGCCTGGGCGTAGGCCCTCGAGGTGACCACCAGTGCGGCTGCGCCGTCGGAGAGCGGTGAGGAGTTGCCGGCCGTGATGCCGCCGTCCTGCGCGAATGCCGGGCGCAGCGCGGCCAGGGAGTCCACGGTGGTGTCCGGACGCACGCCCTCGTCCTGGGAGAGGACCACCGGCTCGCCCTTGCGCTGCGGGATCTCGATGGGCGCGATCTCCGCGTCGAAGGTGCCGTCGGTCTGAGCGACGGCGGCACGCCGGTGCGAGGCCGCGGCGACCTCGTCCTGGGCGGTGCGGTCGATCTGCCGCTCCGTGTTGCCGGACTCGGTGAGCTCGCCCATCGCCTCCTTGCTGAGCGCATCGGTCAGGCCGTCGTAGGCGACCGAGTCGAGCACCGTCGTCGGACCGTACTTGTAGCCCTTCCGGGCTCCCACCAGCAGGTGGGGGGCGTTGGTCATGGATTCCTGGCCGCCGGCCACCACCACCTCGGCCTCCCCCAGGCGGATGAGCCGCGCGGCATCGATGACGGCGGTGAGGCCGGACAGGCACACCTTGTTGATGGTCGTGGCCGGCACACTCCAGTCGAGTCCGGCGGCGAGGGCCGATTGGCGGGCCGGGTTCTGCCCCTGACCCGCCTGGACGACCTGGCCCATGATGACGGAGTCCACGTCAGCGCCGTCCACGCCGGCACGCTGCAGGGCGTGCTTGATGGCGTGGGCGCCGAGGTCCACGGCGGTCAGGGAGGCCTGCTGGGACAGCAGCCGGGTGAACGGGGTCCTGGCCCCGCCGACGATCACGGCGTCCTGGGCAGTAGGGGCAGCAGAGCGAGCAGAAGGGGTGGCGGTCATGGCTGTTCTCCTGTGGGTGAGGCGGGAGGCGACGTCGTGTCGCGTGGTGTGGGGTGGTGTGGTCTGGCGTGGCTGACTTCCAGCCTAGATCGGCCGGGCCGGGCGCGTCAGAAGGCCCCGACCACCGACACCACGGCGGTGAGCACCGCGACAGTGATGACCGGCATGACGAGGGTGACCATGAAGATGTCCTTGTAGGACTGGCGGTGGGTCATGCCACAGACGATCAACAGCGTGACCACGGCCCCGGAGTGGGGCAGCGTGTCCAGGCCGCCGGCGGCCATGGCGGTCAGGCGGTGCATGGCCTCCAGGCTCACCCCCTGATCCAGGGCCAGCGTCTTGAGGTCGTCGCCGAAGGCGTTCAGGGCGATGGTCATGCCACCCGAGGAGGAGCCCGTGATGGCGGCGGTGACCGAGGTGGAGAACACCGAGGTGACCAGGGCGTTGCCACCCATGGTGAACACGGAGTCCCGGACCACGGCGAACGCCGCCACGGAGGCGACGACGGCACCGTAGCCGACTTCCGAGGCCGTGGAGAAGATCGGCAGCATGGAGCCCTTGGCCCCGTCCACGAAGGCCTTGCGCAGATCCCCGAAGCGGCGGATGTTGAAGGCGACGATGACCAGGATGGCCACGGTCAGGGCGATGATGACGGCCCAGATGCCGGCGCGGGCGCTCAATTCGATGGCGCCGAACTTCTCCTCCTGCAGGTAGTCCCAGTTCAGGGCGGGGAAGATCAGCAGGGTGCAGCCGAAGTTGACGATGATGACGGCCAGCAGCGGGATGAACGCCTCCACCCCGTTGCGCGGAGTCATGACGGCGCCGGAGGTGCCGGCCTCGGCCTCCTTGACCTTAGCTTGGACGCCGGAGCCGGTTCCCGAAGCGGTGGGGGAAGCGTTAGGGGACGCGTTCGAGGAACCAGCCTCAGCTGCGGCCAGCGCCGCACCGGGTCCGTCCCCGCGGCGGGGACTGGCGCCACCGCGGACACCAGGACCGCGGCCTACCCCGGCATCGCTGAAGTGCTCACCATTGGCCATGAGCCGGCGGCGCCGGAACTCGAGCCACGCCAGCCCGAGCCCGAGGATCATCGCGGTTCCCACGAGGCCGATCCCCGGGGCCGCGAAACCGTCGGTGCCGAAGAACTGTCCCGGGATCAGGTTCTGGACCTGAGGGGAGCCCGGCAGTGCCGTCATGGTGAACGTGAAGATGCCCAGGGCGATGGTTCCCGGGATCAGCCGCTTCGGGATGTCCGCCACGCGGAACAGTTCGCGGGCCAGGGGAAACATCACGAACGCCACCACGAAGAGGCTGATGCCGCCGTAGGTCATCAGGGCGGAGGTGACGACGGTGGCCGCCAGCGCGTTGCGGGCGCCGATCCAGCGGGCCACCGTGCGGGCAATGGACTCCGCATAGCCGGTGACCGTCATCAGCACGCCGAATATGGCGCCGAGCAGGAACAGCGGGAAGTACTGGCCCACGAACCCGGCGAGGGCCGGCATGAAGATCTCCGTGTAGGAGGCGAGAATCGGCGCGCCAGAGAACACCAGGGCCACGACGGCCGCGATGGGCGCCGCGATGATGACGGGCATGCCCCGGTACGCCAGCGTGATCAGCAGGGCGAGGGACAGGATGATGCCAATGATCCCGAAGATCATGCCGTTCTCCTTGGTGGGTGAGGTGTCACGGCGCTGAAGGGCCGCACCTACCACCATGCCCCCGCGAAGTGATTCAGGCCACGTCGAGACCCACAAGAGGTGGGCGCTGGATTCGTCGGTGCCTACAACACGCGCATTTCGGCGAGATGGCGAGATACTGCGGTGAGATCAGGCTCAGCCCTGGTCGGCGGCGAGGGCCCACGCGACCTCGATGAGCGTGTTGAGGTCTCCCAGGTCGGCTCCCGTGATCTCGCGGTAGCGCCTGAGGCGGTACCGCAGGGTGTTGACGTGGATCGGGATGGACTCGGCCGCCGCCGGAATGTTCATCCGGTGCTCCAGGTAGGCGCGCAAGGCCTCGACGATCAGCTCGCCGAATGTTCCCTCCTGCCGCAACGGTTCCAGGTAGATCCCGTCGAGCAGGACGGTGGTCTCCGGACTGGCGAAGACGCCCATGCGCCAGGAGAGTCGGTCCACGTCGACGACCCCGCTCGCTCCCACCCGCTGGGCGGACGCCAGCACCCGGGTGGCCACGTCGAAGGATCGGGGCAGCTCCCCCAGGACCACCGGGGCACCGAGGGCGATGGTCGCCCCCGCGGGCGACGGGCCGGCGTCGGGCTCACCGATGAGAATCCCGATGGCACCCGTGCCCTGCGGCACGACGACGGCCGTGGCCCCGGAGTCCTCGGCCCAGCCCTCGAGGGCGGGGGTCGAGGCGCCGTCCGCGCACAGGGCCCGGACCGTCCGGTCACGGGGTACACCGAAGACGGAGGCACCGGCGAACAGCGCGGTCCGGTCCAGGCTCCCCGCCAGGGCGGCGCCGAGCCAGTGGGCACGGCGGGCCGAATCCGCCACGGCCTGGGCGATCGTGCGGTCGCGATAGGAGACCACGGCGCGGGTGGTGAAGGCATCCCCCAGGGACCAGAGCAGGGTGGAGAAGGACAGGGCCGTCTCCACCGGCACCCCGTAGCGCGGGGCCGCAGCCAGCAGATGGCGCAGGATGATGGACATGCAGGCACGGAATCCGGCCAGCACACTGGCGATCTCGACGCCCTGGGCCATCCGTTCCTCGGTCAGCGTCTCCGCCTCGTCGATCCCCTCGGGCTCGGGGGCCAAACCGTCGAGGATGGTGCGGATGCTCAGCGCGCGATTGCGGCGGGCAGAGGCTTCCAGGGACTCGGCGGGGACATCCTCATAACCGGGGATCGTGGCCCGGAGGGTCTCAACCGTCTCGACCAGGATGGCATCGTCGGCCGCGAGCGATTCGACGAGGGCCCGCACGGGATCCACTCGAACTCGTACCTCCGTCATCAGATCCCCTCAAGACGTCCTTCCCTGCCTCCGTGTGACAGGGCTGGGTGGCTTCACTCTACGGCGGCGGCCAATCGGTCCAGGGACGCCATCAGGGCGGCTTCCGTGGTTGCCAGAGCCCGGCGGAAACGAGTCTCATCGGTCAGCCGGGTCCAGTCATAGGTGTGCCGGACCAGGGTGCCGCCGTCCGGTGCCGGTTTCAGCTCCCAGCGCCACCGGTGGCCCCGGGGCTCCTCCCCCACCTCGGCGGGCAGCCACGCGATGAGCCGGCCCTCCTCGAACTCCACCACATGGTTCTCCCGGACAGCGCCGTCCTTCGTCAGGACCATGGTGAACACGTCCCCGACGGCGGTGATGCGCTGACCTTCCTCGGCCTTCGCCAGGTTGTCATTGCCGTCCCAGTCCGGCTGGCGGGCCGGGTCCGCGATCAGCTCGAAGATGGCCCCCGCGTCAGCGGCGATGCGCCGTTCGGCGGTGACGACGCGTTCAGCGACGGGCGGCATCCCGGGTAACTCGGCCATAGGCTCAGAGTCCCTTCCCCGTAGGCGAGACGAGGATCTTCACTGCGGTCTCGTTGTGGTTGATGAGCGTGTCGAATCCCTCATCGATGAGGTTGTCCAGGCCGATCTTGCCGGTGATGAACGGTTTGACGTCCACGGTGCCGTCCTCGATCAGCTTGATGGTGGCCGGATGGTCCCAGGCGTACCCGATGGTGCCGCGGAGGTCGATCTCCTTGAGCACGAGCTGGTGGAGGGGGACCTTCGGCTCGTGGCCCCAGATCGACTCGTTGACGATCACGCCCCCGGGGCGCACGGCCTCCAGGAGCATCGCCAGCACCACGTCCACGCTGGTGGCCTCGAAGCCGACGTCCGCCCCGCGTCCGCCCGTCAACTCCTTGACCTTCGCGGCCACGTCCACCTCTCGGGGGTCGAAGGCGTCATCCACGACGCCGGCGTCCAGCACCCGCTGCCGGCGCAGCTCGGAGAGCTCGGAGACGTAGACGGTGAGGCCCTCGCCCTTGAGGACGGCGGCGGTCAGCGCCCCGATGGGGCCGGCACCGCCGATGATGGCCACGTCACCGGCCTGGGCCCCGGACCGGACGAAGGCGTGGTGAGCCACGGCCAGGGGCTCGATCAGGGCGGCTTCGTCCAGGTTGACGTGGTCGGCCACCGGATGCACCCAGCGCCGCCGCACCGCGATCTGTTCGGCCAGGCCCCCGCCGTGACCGCCCAGGCCGATGAAGTTCATGTCTGGGGAGAGCTGGTAGTCCTGGTCGTTCTCGTGCTCCTCGCGGATCACATAGGGCTCGACCACCACCTTCTGGCCGATCTCCAGATCGTCCACACCCTCGCCCAGCGCGGCCACGGTGCCGGACATCTCGTGGCCAATGGTCAGCGGGGCCGATTCCCCGGAGATGGGATGCGGATGCCCGGCCGGCGGGATGAAGATCGGACCGTCCAGGTATTCGTGCAGGTCGGTGCCGCAGATCCCGCACCAGGCCACGTCGATGAGCACCTGCCCGGGACCGGCGGTCGGGTTGTCGATGTCCTCGATGCGGATGTCTTTGGCGTCGTAGTACCGTGCTGCGCGCATGGTGCTGGCCTCCTGCTGCGAGTCGTGACGGGAGAGCCCGGGACGGGCCCCCGGCCCGGATCGGGCCTCGTGGTCACTGTAGGCAGGGTGTTCCGGCGCGGACAAGGGCCCGTTCGGAGGATGGACCGGGTGGTCAGTCCTCGCTGTGGCGGGCGCCGGCGCGCCAGCGGATTCCGGCGTCGATGAAGCCGTCGATCGCACCGTCGAACACCGAGGAGGGGTTGCCCTCCTCGTGGTTGGTGCGCAGGTCCTTGACCATCTGGTACGGATTCAGCACGTAGGAGCGCATCTGGTCGCCCCAGGACGCTTTGACGTCCCCGGCCATCTCCTTCTTCTTCGCGTCCTGTTCCGCCTTGCGCACCAGCAGCAGCCGGGACTGCATGACGCGCAGGGCGGCGGCACGGTTCTGGATCTGGGACTTCTCGTTCTGCATGGAGACGACGATCCCGGTGGGGATGTGCGTCATGCGCACGGCGGAGTCGGTGGTGTTCACCGACTGGCCGCCGGGGCCGGAGGAACGGTAGACGTCGATCTTCAGCTCACCCTCAGGGATCTCGACCGAGTCGTCCGATTCGATGAGTGGGATGACCTCCACGGCGGCGAAGGACGTCTGCCGGCGGCCCTGGTTGTCGAAGGGGCTGATGCGCACGAGGCGGTGGGTACCGGCCTCCACGGACAGCGTGCCGAAGGCGTAGGGGGCCTTGACCTCGAAGGTCGCGGACTTCAACCCGGCCTCTTCGGCGTAGGCGGTGTCCATGACCTTGGTGGTCCAGCCGCGCTGCTCGGCCCAGCGCAGGTACATGCGCATCAGGATCTCAGCGAAATCGGCGGCGTCCACGCCACCGGCGCCGGCGCGGATGGTGATGACCGCGTCACGCTCGTCGTACTCACCGGACAGCAGGGTGACGATCTCCAGGTCGGACATCGTCTTGCGCAGGGCCTCAAGCTCCTGGGCGACGTCCTCGCGCGCAGAATCGTCGTCCTCTTCGGCCGCGAGCTCCACCATGACCTCCATGTCATCGATGCGCTGTTCCAGCTTGGCGACGCGCTCAAGCTCGGTCTGACGGTGGGACAGCTTGGAGGTGACCTTCTGCGCCGCCTCCGGATCGTCCCAGAGGTCCGGAGCGGAGGCCTCCGCCTCCAGCCGGGTGATGTCCGCCTTGATCTGTTCCATGTCCGACACCTGTTCGATGTTGGACAGCGTGGAGCGCAGTTGCGCGATTTCAGCGGTGTAGTCAGTCTCAGCCATGGTGGGGTCCAGCCTACAGCGCAGCGGGACCGGCGTTGTTCCCCGGCACGAAGCCGGCCCTGCCGCCCGTCATCTGGCGTCCCCCGAGACGTACTCCACCAGCCCCGGATCGGAGGAGGAGAAGACGTCCATCTCCTCTCCCCCATCGCAGGTCATCAGCGAGAGGGTCACGGCCTCACCGGAGGGTGTGGCCCGGCGGGCGGCCACCACCCAGGTGCCGCCGGACTCCTCCCAGCGGCGCAGGCGCTTCAGGTCCGGGTGCTCGGTGTTGCCGGTGTTTTCGGTGTTCTCGGGGATATCGGGGTTGTCGGGGTTGTCGGCGGACAATGGAGTCTCCTCAGCGCGTCAAGGCAGTACGGGACGAACTGGTGGCCACGATCCTGATGCCGTCCGGCACGATCCAGTTCACGATAGGTGGGTGAGCGGTGGCCGTCAGCACCACGTCGACGGTCTGGCCGCCGTCGCCCACGGAGACGGACTCCACCACCAGCCCGTCGAACCGCTCGTGGGAACCGGCGGCGGCCAGATATCCGGCCACCGCCTCAGCGGCCTCGGCGTCAGCGAGCACCGGGGCGTGCCCGGCGTCCCCGCCCTCTTCGATGGCAATGGTGAAGCTGTCCGCCGCGGCCATGGTGGCCCCGTCCGCGGCGGACAGCAGCTTGCGAGCCTCGAGGTTCACGGTGGTCACGGCGAGGATCACGGTGGCCAGCAGCAGGCAGACGACTGTCAGCCCCACGACCAACACCGTGGTCTGGCCTTCGTCTCCGACTCTCCCGACGCCCTGGTCCCGTCCTGCGTGCTCCTGACGCGGCGTCCGAGCCCTCATCCGAACCTCGGCACGGGCTGCTGGGAGTTACTCGTGACCGTGGCGACGGCGGCGTCCCAGCCGAGTCCTTGCGGCAACAACGGCACCGGCACCCGGATCGCCACCTCCACCGACACGGAGGAACCAGGCTCCAGGCAGGGGCTGGTGGAGCAGGACAGGGCGGACTGCGCCACGGAGGGATCCAAGCCGTAGTCCCCCAACGTCAACGCCACGACCTCGTCGGCGCGGCCGGCGGCACTCGAGGCGTCCGGGGCTCCGGCCATCGCCTTGGCCGCCTGGTCTGCTGCGGCCACGGACGCATAGGCAGCGGATTGGATCTGACTGGTCAGCATCAGGAAGTAGATCACCGGTATCAGCAGGAGCGCGGCCAGGAGCACGAACTCCACCGTGGCCGAACCTTCCTCTCCTCGCGCTTCCATTCGCCGAGGGTCAGTCGTGGTGTGAGGAATGGTGTCGGTAGCGGTATCAGGACCAGTGTCAGTATCGGTAGGCATGACCATCGGCCTCCAATCCCACGGGACCGACCAGGAAACCGACCATGGGCATCTGTGTGCGAACGGTGATCCTGACGATGGTGGTTCCGTCCCCGCCTGTCGTCTCCGCAGACACATCGGCATGGCCGCCGCCCGGAATCGACCCGGCGAGCAGTTCTCGGGTCCTGGCCACGCCGTCGTCTGGCGTCCGGTCCCCCAGCGCTCCGTACCGCGCCCCTGCGCTGGCCGCATCGATCAACGTGTTCCGGACGTGGATGATGATGCCGAACTGGAGGATCGCGGCGAAGATGATCGAGAGCAGCGCCATCACCATGACGGATTCAGCCACTGCCGATCCGCGTTCGCCCTCACGCGCGTTCAGCACGGTCAGTTCTGGGTGACCTGGCTGATCGCCTGGTTGAACAGGTCCGTCAGGGCGGGCCCCGCGATGGCCAGCAGCCCGGCGACGAGCACGGCCGACATCAACGTGATCATCACCCAGCCGGGCACGTCTCCCCGCTCGTCATCACGGGCCTTTCCCAGGAAGGCGGTCAGGGCAGTCAGGGCTGCCAAGGCCCGGTACTTCGGTTCTGTCTTGTCTGTCATGGTCCCCTCCAGGATGGGTTGTCGATCGGGTGATGCTGTTGGGCGGGTAGTGGTTCAGAAACCGAGATTCATGATCGAGATCCCGGGGTACACGGCGAAGATGACGGTCAGTGGCAAGATGCCGAAAACCAGGGGCGCCATCATCCCGATCTCCTTACGGCCGGCGGATTCCAGCAGCTCCCGCTTGGACAGCTCACGGACGTCCTTGGCCTGGGCCCGGAGCACATCGGCCAGCGGCGTGCCCCGTTCCAGGGCCACGAGGACCCCCTCGATGAACCGTTCCACCGGCGCCAGCTGGATCCTCCGTGCACATGCTTTCAGGGCGGCATGGATGGATGATCCGGAGCGCATGTCAGACAGGACCGTGGAGAACTCCCCGGCCAGTTCTCCCTTGGCCGAGGTGGCAACCCGTTCCAGGGCCCCAGCCGCACTGTCCCCGGCGCTGACGGACAGGGCGAACAGCTCCGCCACGGAGGGAAACTCGCTGAGGATCCTCGCGCGGCGGCGATTGATCTGGCCGGTCAACAGGTTGTCCCTGAGGAAGAAGGCCACCACGGACAGAGTCCCCACGAGCATGACGCCGATGACCGGATTCAGAGCACCGTTGACCGCGAGCGCCACGCATCCGGTTACCCCCAACGCGGCTCCTCCGGCCGCGGCGATGAGCTGCTGGGCCCGGTAGTCCTGAACGGAGAGGCCAGATCCCGCGGCCTCCAGTTTGCGTTCCAGGGCTTGGTGGCCGAGGTTGAGCCGTCCCAACTGCCGTACGCCGGCCGATAACACCGGTTGCATGATCCGGCCCAGGGCACCCCACGGGGACACGACCTGTTGCTCGTTCAGCAGTGATGACACAGGTGCATGGTGTCTCAGCTGGGGCTCGACGCGACGGGCTAGCGAGGGCCGCCACCCCCAGGGCAACGCCACCAGCACCAGGGCCAGCCCAGACCCGAAGGCAAGCCCCAAGACCAGGGCCATGGAGAACGTCGTCATCTACAGCACCCTCTGCTCTTCCGGCAGTGCACCGATCTTCAACATGAGTTGATAGCAGATGACGGAGACCACGAGGCCGCCGGCCAACACCAGCAGGCCCGTGAAGGTCTGATAGACGCGCACTGCGTCCGGCTGGGTTCCCAACAGCAGCAGCACGATCCACGGGGCCGCCACGGCCAGGCGAGCCGCATTGACGGTCCAGGACTGACGAGACTCCAGTTCGCTGCGGGTCCGGGCATCCTCGCGCAAGAACTCGGCGAGGGTGGACAACAGGTTCCCGATGTCCGCGCCGCCGACCTCCCTGGTCAGCCGCAAGGCGGCGATCAGCCGGTCGGCCACCGGATCGGCCATCCTGAACTTGAGGTTGTCCAAGGCATCCATGAACCGCAGTCCCGAACGGTAGTCCCGGGCGAACTCGCGGAAGGCCGGTTGGAGTTCCTCCGGCCCCTTGTCCCCCAGCTGGATGAGCGCCTCGGGAAGGGTCAGGCCGGCACGGATGGCCGAGCGGAGGTGGTCCACGGCGTCTGGCCACACATCACGCAGCAGGGTGCGACGCTTCTTCGCCTGCCAGTTCAGCGCGACCCACGGCACCAGCGCCCCGAACAGGCCGAAGCACAACGCGATCGGCAGGGCACGAGTCAGGATGAAGACCAGCAGCAGCGCCACCATTCCGCAGCCGATCATCGCTGCCACCACACCGGCGGGGCCGACCTGTTCGACGCCGGCCCGGGCGAGCAGTTGCCGCAGGTTGCTGTCCCGGCGGATCACCACCGGTTGGTCCCCGCGCGGCCAGAACGACCACCACACCAGGAACAACCCGGCCCCCAGCGTCAACCCCAGGAACAGCGCCATCAGCCGACTCCCACCACGGATCGCACGTCATAACCCCGGGATTCGAGTTTGCGGTTCTCCAACATGGCCGAGGGGCTGAGAACCAGTTGGCCGTCAACGCGGTGGAAGACGGTCGAGGACTCGATGATCCCTTCCTCCACCCGGGTGCCGACGGACAGGATCTCCTCCACGTACCGGCGGCCGTGGCGGTCCCGCGCGCAATGCACCACGAGGTCGAAACAGGACGCCACCGTCGGGACCACGAAGTTCCGGGAGATGTTCTCGCCGGCCATCAGGGGCAGCGTGCAAATCTTCGTCAGGGCGTCGGACGCACTGTTGGCATGCAACGTGCACATGCCGGGCAGTCCTGAATTCAAAGCGACCAACATGTCCAGGCTCTCGGCCTCTCGGACCTCCCCCACGATCAGCCGGTCCGGGCGCATGCGTAGCGCCTCCTTCACGAGCCGGCGCAGGGGGATCTCGCCGTGGCCCTCCAGGTTCGGCTGGCGACACTGCATCTGGACCACATCGCGCAGCGGCAGCTTGAGTTCGAAGATCTCCTCGACCGTCACCACGCGCTCCCGGCTGCCGATGGAGGCCGACAGGCAATTGAGCATGGTGGTCTTGCCGGACTGGGTGGCGCCGGAGACCAGGATGTTCAACCCGGCGTCCACACTGGCATCCAGGAATCGCGCGGCATCCGCGCTCAGGGATCCGGACCGCACCAGGTCCTCGACACGATGGGCTCGGACCACGAATTTCCGGATATTGACGGACCAGTGCCTGCGGGTGATATCCGGGATGACCACGTGCAGGCGTGAACCGTCCGGCAGTGCCGCGTCCACGAAGGGGGACGACAGGTCCAGGCGGCGGCCCGAGGACTTCAGCATGCGCTCGACCAGATCCCGGACATTCTCCTCGGTCAACGAGATGTTGGTCAGCTCGGACACGCCACCCCGGGCGCAGAACACGGCCGTGGGCGAGTTGATCCAGATTTCTTCGACCGTATCGTCGTCCAGTAGGGGCTGGAGCACGCCGAAACCGGCCACGGAGTCGAAGACGGTCTTCTCAGCATCGTCGCGGTCCGGGAGTAGCGGCAGCGAACCGATCAATGAGCGCGCGTCATAGTCCGCCGTCGCGGCCTGCACCAGACGGCGCATCTCCTCCGGCTCGCGCTGCGGATCCATGCCCCGTCGGCGGATCAGCTCGCGGACCTCGTCCTCGAGAATGCGGATGGCTTCCATGGTTTCCCCTCCATGACGACCCGGACGGGCCTCGACCTGGGTCTGAGCGTACAGAGTTCTGGACCAGCGGCCCACCGCCTCCTCTGTGACCTGTGGATATCCATGCCTCGCGCGTGTTGTCCACACTCTCGCCGACCCGGCTCCCCAGGCCATCTGCCATCGCGGCATCCTGGCGTGAGGAACATCGGCACTACGGGAGGTCAACCTGGCGTGTGGTTGAGAATACTGGGACTGCCGGCGGCGGAAGGCCAATGGTGGAAGGTGGTCAATGGTCCACCAACCGCCGGTCCTGACTCCGTCGGCATGGTTGACGGTTTATTACGCGAACGATTCCCCGGATACCGCTTCTCGGGCGTCAACGGAGACGCCGGCAGGCCTGGTCGGTCTACTGACGGGCGACAACCCACTCAGAATTATCTGACCGTGGTCGCCCGCCCCGGAGGCAGCGCGAATAACCGCGGTCCCGGGCCGGACGTCACGGTGGTGGCCGAAGACGGTCCCGACGCCGGCCGCTTGGCCCCGCTGCCCCGTTCCGGCCTCACCGTGGGCCGGAATCACGCCGAATGGCTCGTCACCGACCCCTTTCTGTCCGCCCCGCATTTCCGGCTGGAGGTCGACGCGGAAGGTGTTCTCGTCACCAGAGCGGATGCCGATCAGCGTCCTGCACAGCTGCTCTGGACCGGGAACCAGCCCTACACCGCCGGCAGCTCGACCTTCCGCCTGGTCCGCGGCCGGCCGGACCCCCTGTCACCCATCCGGTCGATCCCGGACCCGGTCGTGGACCCAGGGCCCGAACCAGCTCGGCCGAATGCGGTGCTCCAAGCCTTCATGGCTGCCGGGCCACTGGTCATCGGAGTGGTCATGGCCGTGGTCACCGGCCTGTGGTATTTCCTGTTGTTCAGTCTCGTCTCGGTGGCCGTGGTGGCAGTCATGTGGTTCCAGCACCGAGCTGCGTCTCGGCGCCACGGCCGGCGGATCCGGGATGGTGCTGAGCGGGTCAGCGGTCGGCTCGATGAACTGGCGCCCACCCCGGGGCGTCTCGCCCTGGCCGCGCGGGCCGACTCCGTGGATCGCTTCGGCGTGGACGGTGTTCCAACGGACGGTCCGGTCATCCGCTGGGGCACCGGGACCGCCCGCCTCCGGGTGGAGAACTCGAAAGAGGGCGACCAGTGGGCCCGCTGGTCCACAGTGGATCTGCCCGCCAGCTCAGTGTTGTTCCCCGGACGGACCACGGTCGTCACGGGCCAGCCCTCCACTTTGCAGGCCATGGGACACTGGCTGCACGTGCAGTTGTGCCGTGATGCCATCACCTCAGGCCGAGGCGTGGTGATGCGGACGGCTCAGGGTGACACCCCGTGGAGTGGTGCGACCAGGGCCTCAGCCGGCACCATCGTTTGCTGGCCCGGGACCTCTGCCCGGGACCTTCCTGCCGGATGGCACCGTGTGCTGCTCTGTGATGCAGGGCGAGAACAGCATCCTGAGGCCATGGCCGGCACGCCCGGCCATGAGGACCGAGTGGACGCGGACCAAGGGGTCGCATCGCTCGCAGGCCTGGACTACACGGCTCTGCGGTGGCATGGCATGACCACCCGGACTGCAGCCTGGTTGCTGGACGAGATGGGCGCAGTACAACGACCGGCGGTGGACCAGGAACCGGTCCGGTTGGTCCTGCCCCAGCCCCTGATGGAACAACCGGGGGTCGAGTCCCTCCGGGCGGAACTATCGCCCGGCGAAGACCCCATGACCATTGACCTCGTCGCCCACGGGCCGCACCTGCTCGTCGCCGGCACCACCGGCTCGGGCAAATCCGAGCTGCTGCTGACCTTGTTGACGGGCCTCGCCGCCGCCCATCCACCCACCGAGGTGTCCTTCGTCCTGATGGACTTCAAGGGCGGATCATCCTTTGCGGTCCTGGCCGGGCTACCCCACACCATGTCGGTGGAGACCAATCTCACGGAAGCGGAGTCGCTGCGCACCTTCGATGCCCTCTCTGCCGAGCTACGCCGCCGGGAAGAACTGTTCCTGGCCGCCGGCGCAGCGGATTTCCGCGCCTACCGGCATGCCCATCCGAACGCGGACCTGCCACGCCTGGTGGTGGCCATCGATGAGCTCCGTGTTCTCGTCGACGACCATCCTCAGGCCGCCGCGCTGCTGGCCAGGCTGGCCGCCACGGGCCGCTCACTGGGATTCCACCTCGTCCTGGCCACGCAGCGGGCACAGGGCGCCGTCGGTCCCGATGTCCGCTCCAATCTGGGCACCGTGATCTGTCTGCGCACGGCCACCGAGCAAGAATCGTGGGACCTGTTGGGCACTGCCGACGCGGTGACGATCCCCCCCGATTCCCCGGGACGCGCCTATCTGCGGCACGGCGGCGGACCGCCACGGCCCTTCCAGGCAGGTCAGTTCTCGGTGGCGACCGGCCCGCCGGCCCTGGTCCGGTGGACCGACGGTGCGCCCGATGCCGATCCGGCCCCCTGGCGGGACCTGACGGTCCGGATCGGCGCCGAGGCCGCCTCCCGCGCCCTGCCGGTTCCCACACAGGCCGTTATGCCCGCACTCCCTGAAAAGTGGACCCCGACGCCGGAAGACCGGTCCGTGCTGCCGGACGCCGTCATCGTGGGGCTGGCCGATCTTCACCACGAGAGGGAGCAGCGCCCCGTGCGCTGGTTGCCGGGACGGGACGGCCCGGTGGCCTGGATCGGCACGACGGCCGCCGGCGTTGACGCGGCAGCCCGGTCCGTCCTCGACCACCTCGCGCGCCTGGACCCCGCCGTCCCGACCTTCGTGCTGGACGGCAATGGCGTGGCGGATTCGCTCGGGGTGCCGGATTCCTGGAGTGTGCTCGCCGCAGATCGGGCCACGCCGCAGGACCTGGCGCAGCTCCTGGAGCGGGTGAAGGGACGGCTGGCAGAGCGTCACCGCGTCCATCTCATGGTGACCTCATGGGGACGGTGGTCGGCTCAACGCGTCGGGACGGGCTACGAGACCGTGGAGGAGCAACTGGCCACCCTCCTGCGAGACCATGGCCCGGACGTGCTGGCCGCCGCGTTGTTCGGAGCCCGGGAACTGGCCGGCGGCCGCATCCTGGGGCTGGTTCCCACGCGTTTCTACCTTCCGGCAGGCTCCACGCCAGAGCACCGGATGGTATGGCCGACGTTGCAGCGGGTGAAGGAGGTGCCGGGGCGGGCGGTCATGATCTCACCGGACCGTCCGGCTCCCGGCGTCGCCGTTCAGCTGGCGGCGACGGACTGACGCGGAACCCGTCACCGGGCCGTCTTCCGCGGGAACACCACGGCGATGAGCCAGCTGGCGATCACCATGAACCCGAGGCACCACGCCAAGGGGATCCAGGGGTCGACGCCCTGGTCGACCGCCGAGGCTCCGCTGCGGCCACCAGCGGTACCGCGCGCGCCTCGGTCGGCGAATAATCCTCACCATGACCGAGATCCTGCTGTTCCACCATGCCTTGGGGCTGATCGACGGCGTCCGCTGGCTGGACGGGCGCCTCACCGACGCCGGCCACACAGTGCACACCCCGGACCTCTTCGCCGGGAGGACCTTCGGCACCATCGGGGACGGGGTGGCTCACGCCGAGCAGGACGTGGGCGTGGACGGCATCCTGCAGCGGGCGGACGAGGCGGCCGCCGCCCACCCGGGGGCGACGGGCTTCCTCGGCATCTCCCTGGGTGCCATGCCGGCCTACCGGCTCGCCCAGACCCGGCCGTCAGCCCGCGCCTGCATCGCGGTCTCCGCGGCGCTGCCGGTGGACCAATTCGCCCCGCAGTGGCCGGACGGCGTCGGGCTGGACCTGCACCTCAAGAGCAGCGACCCGTGGGGAGAGGACGACCGCCCGGTGGCCTGGAGGTTGGCCGGGGACGTCGCCGAGCTCTACGAGTACCCGGGCGATCAGCATCTGTTCACCGAGCACGGACACCCGGACTTCGACCCCACCGCCACGGACCTGGTCCTGGCACGCACGCTCGCCACGCTGGAGCGCGTCTCGGGCTGAGCCTCAGGGTCGAACCAGAAGCCGGCTCATACCGGGAAGCGGGTCAGCGCCGCGCGGCGCCGCCGCCGCACCAGAGCTCGGGCCAGGACGGCGAGGCCGACCATGGCCAGGGCGATCAGCCCGGCGAACAGGTAGCCCGCCTCCGGCGAGATGCCGTCGATGAAAGCACCGGAGACCGGGGCGCCCAGCGCGGCACCGGCGGTCATGGCCGAACCGTAGTAGCCCAGGGCCTCACCGCGCCGCTCCTCGGTCACCACGGCGGACATCAGGGCGGAGGCGGCCGCCAGGGTCGGGGCCGTAAACAGCCCCGAGATGAGGGACACCAGCGCGAGGGCCCACATGCCGTCCACGAGCGCCAGCGGCAGCGTGCCCAGGGCGAAGAGTGCGAGCAGCAGCAACGGGGAGATCCGCCGGCCCAGGGCCCCGTAGAGAATGCCGCCGACCGCCGAGGCGCCACACCAGAAGGCGATCACGACGCCGGCCTGGGCGGCCTGGCCGGAGCGTTCCAGTTCCGCGACGATCGCCACCTCGGTGCCGGACATCAGCATCCCGGAACCCAGGGACACCGCCAGCACCGCGAGCGCGGTGCCGCTGAGCCAGCCGAAAGTGGTGCGCAGACGGGCCAGCGGACCGGGCCGGGCCGCGGCTGGCGAGTCTGGACGGGAATCCGCACCGGAACCGAAGTGAGCGTGGGCATCCGGGTGCGGGCCGGCGTCGTGCTGGGGTGTGGAGCGGATCACCGGCAGGGCGCCGGTGGCCAGCTCGGTGGCGGTGAGATCCAGGTGCGCTGGCGCCCCCTGCACGGAGCCGTCCACGGCCCGCCGCAGGTCCTCCTCGGCGGAGTACTCACGCTCGGTGCCGGGCCGGGCCAGGAAGGTCCCGAGCTGGGAGGAGCGCGTGGGCGGGTTGAACCACATCAGGTAGAGCCCGGCGGCCACGGCGGACCAGCCGATGATCGCCAGCCCCCAGGCACTGGACCAGCTGGTGGCCACCACGGCACCCAGCGCGGGGCCGACCATGAAGATGGTCTCCGTGATGATCGAGTCCAGGGCGAACGCGGTCTCACGCCGCGGACCGTGGGTGAGCACGCCGATGGACTGGCGCACCACGGAGAAGACAGGCAGGGCGAACAGTCCACCCAGGAAGGCGCCGAACAGCAGCCAGGGGAACGGCAGGAAGGGCACGGCCGTCCACACCGCTCCCAGCGTGACCACGGAGGGCACCAGCGCCCGGCGCAGTCCTAGCCGGTCCACCAGCCGGCCGCGCCACGGCGAGCCCACGGCCATGCCCAGTGTCATGGCGGCCACGGCCAGGCCGGCCGCCCCGTAGCCCAGGTCCATCGTCACCGCCACGTGCAGGGTCAGGATGATGCCCGTGGCGGCATTGGGGAATCGGGCGATGAAGCCCACGCCCAGGACACGGCGGATGCGCACGTCCCGCAGCAGGTGCCCGTAGGCGGCGAAGTTCACGGCATCAGGCTACCCGGGCGTAGCCGGACGGGCACGGCTCAGGAGTTGTTGCTGGCCTTGTCCCGGATCAGGTCCAGGGCGATCACGCTGCCGATGACGGCGTAGCCCACCACCTCCGGCATGCCGGGATCCAGCTCCACCGCATAGCGACTGCGGCCCAGCATGGCCTGGCCGAACCCGGCCCACTTCCGGTCCACGCTGGCCACCGGCGCCTGCCCCGCCATCAGGCGGAAGGAGAACCCGGACAGCGAACCGTCCAACTGCAGGTCCGTGCCGTCCACCACGGAGATCGCCACGGAGGTGCGGAAGAAGGAGATCCGCTGGACGATCTCGGCAATCGGCTCCCCCTGGGGGCCGGTGACCCGGTACCGGTCCCGGCCGAGGGTCATGGGGTCCTCCACGCGGAACAGCGGGGTGCCGTTCAGGTCCTGGATCTCGAACCGGCGGTTGCCGCGGAACATCCGCGAGGCCGCCGAGCCGCGTGTGTGACCGTGGGCGACCACGTGCCCCTCGCCGTTCTCGATCGCGAAGTCGTTGGACAAAAAGCCGGTGACCTGCTGCATCACCAGCAAGTTCTGGCCGCTCAAGCTGCTCGTGGGGCTCATGGGCTTAGTCTCCTCTGCCCCGCTGTACGGTCCAACCGGACGCGCGCTGAGGGCCGGCGAAGACCAGGGCACAGAGCAGGGAATAGTCGGCGGCCCTCCACCGTTGGACCAGATGATTCAAATTTGCAATACTCAGCACGAGGCCCACCGGCGACTACCCCCGGAAGCCAGCAAGGAGAAACCATGCAGTTCGGCATCTTCACCATCGGCGACATCACCACGGACCCCACCAACGGCACCACCCCCACCGAGCACCAGCGGATCAAGGACACCGTGAGGATCGCGAAGCACGCCGAACAGGCCGGCTTTGACGTCTTCGCCACCGGTCAGCACCACAACCCGCCCTTCGTGGCCCCGGGCAACCCGCCCACGCTGCTGGCGTTCCTGGCCGCGCAGACCGAGAAGCTCGTCCTCTCCACGGCCACCACGCTGATCACCACCATGGACCCGGTGCGCCTGGCCGAGGACTACTCCTACCTGCAGCACCTGGCCGAGGGACGGGTGGACCTGACCATGGGGCGCGGCAACACCGGTCCGGTGTACCCCTGGTTCGGCAAGGACATCCGCCAGGGCATCCCGCTGGCCGTGGAGAACTACCACCTGCTCTACCGCCTGTGGCACGAGGAGAACATCGACTGGCAGGGCCGCTTCCGCACGCCGCTGCAGGATTTCACCCTGACCCCGCAGCCGCTGGACGGCGTCGCACCGTTCGTCTGGCACGGCTCGATCCGTTCCGCGGAGATCGCGGAGCAGGCCGCCTACTACGGTGACGGGTTCTTCCACAACAACATCTTCTGGAACAAGGAGCACATCATCCAGATGGTGCAGCTCTACCGCCAGCGCTACGAGTACTACGGCCACGGCCAGGCACACCAGGCCTACGTGGGCCTGGGCGGGCAGGCCTTCATGGCCAAGAACTCGCAGGACGCCGTGAAGCAGTTCCGCCCGTACTTCGACAACGCCCCGGTGTACGGCCACGGCCCGTCCCTGGAGCAGTTCACCAAGATGACCCCGCTGACCGTGGGTTCTCCGCAGCAGGTCATCGAGCGCACGCTCGAGTTCCGTGACTGGGTGGGCGACTACCAGCGCCAGATGTTCCTGATGGACCACGCCGGACTGCCGACCGACGTGGTGCTGGAGCAGCTCGACCTCCTGGGCGAGGAGGTCCTGCCGGTGCTCCGCCAGGAGTTCGCCAAGCTCAAGCCCGCGGACGTTCCCGAGGCACCGACCCACGAGTTCCTCGTGGAGCGCGCCCGCCGCGGCGAGGCCCCCGTTCCCGGCGGCAAGGAGGGCTCACCGGCCCGGAAGGACGCGCAGGAGCGCGCCGCCCAGGCCGCTGCGTCCACCGCTGACGCCACCTCGAGCGCCAGCACCAGCGCGAGCACCAGCACGAAGGAGAACTAAGTCATGGAGGACACCCCGGACCTCGGCTCCCCCGCCGGCGCGGATCCCTTCACGCCGCAGGCCCGTCACCTCGTGGTGGTCTCCGGCGGACTGGGCGATCCGTCCTCCTCGCTGATGCTGGCGAACCGGATGGCCACGGCCGCGGCGGACCATCTCTCGGCCGAGGGCATCGTGCCGGAGGTGCACGTGGTGGAGATCCGGCTGCTGGCCACGGAGATCGCCGAGGCCACCGTCAACCCGTCCCGGTCGGCAGCCCTGCAGGCAGCGTTGGACCAGGTGGAGCAGGCCGACGGCATCGTCACCGTGTCCCCCACCTTCAAGGCCAGCTACTCGGGCCTGTTCAAGGCCTTCTGGGACTTGGTGGACAACGATGCCCTGCGTGGCGTCCCCGTGCTGCTCGGCGCCACCGGCGGCACGCCCCGCCATTCGCTGATGATCGACACCGCGCTGCGGCCGCTGTTCAGCTACCTGCGCTCCAAGGTCCTGTCCTCCTCGGTGTTCGCCGCCTCGGACGACTGGGGCGAGGTCACCGGCGGCCAGGGGTCGGCGCGCACCACGCCGCTGCAGCACCGGATCGACGCCGCCGGCGAGGACCTGGCTTCGGTGGTCGGGCGGCTGCCGGCCCGCCCGCGCCGGGCCACCGGCGAGGCCAAACCACTGGAGGTGATCCCTTTTGAGCAACTCCTCCGCGGCAACTGATGCCTGGTCCCGGACGGCCGTTCCGGGACAGATCGAGACGGGGGTACCGCGTCAGGCCTGGCGGGCCTACTTCGAGGCCACGGCCCTGCTGCAGGACCGCCTCGACCGGACCCTGAAGGAGTCGGCCGAGCTCCACCTGGCCGACTACAACCTGCTGTTGTTGCTCTCCGAGGCCCCGGGGGGACGGCTGCGGATGGGTGAGCTGGCCCGGCTCATGGTCTTCTCCCCCTCCCGGGTGACCTACCAGGTCAAGACCCTGGAACAGCGCGGCCTGGTGGAGCGGTGTGCCGCGGCCACGGACCGGCGCGGGGCGGAGGCCGTGATCAGCGACGCCGGCAGGCACCTCTTCCGCAAGGCCGCGGCCGTGCACTCGCGCCAGGTCCAGGACCTGTTCCTGGACCGCCTCGAGGACGGCGAGGCCGAGACACTGCTCCGGGTGTTCTCCCGCCTGGGCCGGACCTTGGAAGGCGGGGAGCCCGGCACGCTCACCGACCTACGGTGATCTCCATCGAATCGGGCTGCCGCACCAACACCTCGGAAAAAGCACCGTACCGCGAGAAGCCAAGGCTCCGGACTCTGCCGGCGTCTTGGCTTCTCGGATCAACTCGTCTCGACCGCTCAGGATCAAGCCGTAGCTCAGCTTGATCTGTTCGCAGTCTGGCGCGGGGAGCGTTCACACCACCGCAGTCCGATCCACGCAAGGATGCCACCGGCGACGGACAAGAGCGGCGCAATGAGAGCGGCCGATTCCGCCCCTCTGACCAGATTGCGCCAACGGAAGGTAGAACGAGAAACATCCCTAGATACATCGGCCGAGAATCGCCACCTTCCCAGTCGATGGCTCGCTGGTAGTAGAAAGCTGTAGCAACAGCGACTATTGCGAGAGGGATAACCAAACCCCACATCAATGGAGTCTCGAAGACTCCAACAACAGCGATGACTGCCGCGAAGGCAAGAGCAAGTACTGTTCTGAGCCCCTCGGCGGATGATCTGGATCTCTTGACCCCTGCAACAGCAAACGACTCCATAAACGTGAAGGTTCGGACTCGTCGATTCTCCATCTTCACAATATTCCCCTCCTCATCGCGATAAGATGATCGTCGAATATGGGAATTAGCGTTTCGCGTACAAACCGGATCCTGGTGAGTAGAGCCAAGCTCCCTAGCCGTTCCCTCGGGCACACTTCTGATAAGCGCAATCTAAAGTGGGGGCTTGGATCTTGGGAGTCGCCCGACCGTGATTTCCACCGAGTCGGCCTTCTCCGCCAAGGAGGGCACCTCGCCGAGCACCTGCTGCAGGGTCGCGGCCATCAGCCGCAACCCGGCCTCGTCCTGGGCCGCACTCAGCGCAGAGTCCGGGTAGGCCACCAGCCGCAGTTCCGGACCGGATCCGCCACCGGGCAGCACGGCTCCGGAGGCGGTCCGGGAGGCCACCCCGGAGCCCGGCGCCAGGGCGATCCGTTCCAGCCCGGGCACCAGGTCCACGACGGACGCCAGCTCACCGGCCAGTGCTTCATCCGCGTACGACGGCGTCCAGTCACGTTGCTGGGCCAGCGCCCACACGGCGGGACGGCGCACCACGAAGGTGCGCTCGGCCGCCGGATCCACCACGACCAGTTCGGCCCCCTCGTCCACGGCGGATAGGCACGCGCGCGGCATCCACGTGGCCACGGGACGGGCTAGCGGGTGCCACGCCGTCAGGGCGGGGACGTTTGTGAAGACGGGCAGCGCCGTCCGGCCGTCGGGGGCCTTCAGTGTCACCAGGGCGATGTCCGACTCTTTGTCCCCGTGCTGGTGGACGTCGGCGTGATCATGCCCGT
Source organism: Citricoccus sp. NPDC079358 (assembly GCF_040702545.1). Classification (NCBI taxonomy): domain Bacteria; kingdom Bacillati; phylum Actinomycetota; class Actinomycetes; order Micrococcales; family Micrococcaceae; genus Citricoccus; species Citricoccus sp. NPDC079358. The sequence goes on along the minus strand of NZ_JBFBLI010000010.1, from coordinate 64,118 downwards.
GGTGGTCCTCGGCCATCTCCTCAGCCATCTCAACAACGGTAGGCAGCACGGCAGCGAACACGCGCATCCGGGACAGCGTGACCACCACGGTGTCCTCCCCGGCCTCCCCGGCCGCCAACCGGTCCAGTGCCGGCGCCCAGGCAGGGTCCGCGGTGCCGTCATCCGTGTCGAAGGCATGCAGCGGGTTGGCCGAGCCGTCGATCCCGTCTCCGGAGAGGTCCCGGCCCTCCCAGGCGAGGCCGGCCGAGTCGGCGGGGCGGCCGGCGTCGTCCCGGTGCTGGCGCTCCAGATTCCGCTGGACGGCGGCCTGGATGTGCCCGGGGAGGTGAGGGCCGGAGTCGGGACCGGTCACAGGGTGGGGTGCTCCGCCACCGCCGCCTCGAGGGTGGCACCGGAGGCGACGGCGAGCGCCTGCTCGAGCGTGAAGCGGCCGGCGTAGAGGGCCTTGCCCATGATGGCGCCCTCGACGCCTGCTCCCGGGCCGGCGGTCCCCACACCCACCATCGCGTAGAGCGCGGCGATGTCCTCGAGCGAGGAGATGCCACCGGAGGCCACCACGGGCTGGGCGGTCCTCGTGGCGACCTCGGCCAGCAGTTCGGTGTTCGGGCCCTTCAGGGTGCCGTCCTTGGTGACGTCGGTGACCACATAGCGGGCGCAGCCGGCCTCCTCGAGGCGCGCCAGCACCTCCCAAAGGTCCCCGCCCTCCTTCGTCCAGCCGCGGGCGGCCAGGGTGGTCCCGCGCACGTCCAGCCCGACGGCGATCTGGTCACCGAAGCGCTCGATGACCCGCGCCGTCCACGCGGGATCCTCCAGCGCGGCGGTGCCGAGGTTGACGCGGGTGGCGCCCATCTCCAGGGCATTCTCCAGCGAGGCATCGTCCCGGATGCCGCCGGAGAGCTCGATCTTCACGCCCAGTTCCGTGACCACGCGGGACATGACCTCGCGGTTGTCCCCGCGACCGAAAGCGGCGTCCAGGTCCACCAGGTGGATCCACTCGGCACCGGCCTGCTGGAAGGCCAGAGCGGCCTCCAGAGGTTCGCCGTACCCGGTGGCGGTACCGGCCTCGCCCTGGACGAGCCTGACGGCCTGACCGTCCTGGACGTCCACGGCGGGCAGCAGTTCAAGCTTCTTCTCGGTCAACGTGGATCCTCTCGGGAATGCGGAAATAGAGACAACGGGAGTAGAGACATCAGGCAGTGCAACAGCAGAATCAGGGAGCGCATCGGTCGCATCCGTGAGGCCGCGGGGCCGGCCACCTACGGGAGCAGCAGGAATCCGGCCACGATCGCCATCACGGCGCAGACCACAAAGCCGATCTGCAGCCACACCGGGAACTCCTGCTTGCGCAGCGAGTAGGCCCCGCCCAGCAGCAGGCCGCCCAGGGCGATGAGCAGGGTGGTCCAGTACGGCATCAGAGGGTTCCCAGCCAGTTGGTGAGCAACTGCATGCCGGCGTCCCCGGACTTCTCCGGGTGGAACTGGGTGGCGGCCAGCGGCCCGTTCTCCACCGCGGCGATGAAGTCGGCCCCGTGGTTCGACCAGGTCACCCGCGGCGGGTTCATCGCCTGATGGGTCTGGTCGAAGGTCCAGTCCAGCACCCCGTAGGAGTGCACGAAGTAGAAGCGCTCGTCCTCGATGCCCCGGAACAGGTCCGAGCCGGCGGGCGGCCGCACGGTGTTCCAGCCCATGTGCGGCACGATCGGGGCGGGCAACGCCTCCACCACGCCGGGCCACTCGGCCATGCCTTCGGTGCGCACGCCGTGCTCCACGCCGGCGTCGAACAGGATCTGGTGGCCCACGCAGATGCCGAGCACGGGCCGGCCGCCGGCCACGCGGCGGCCGATCCACCGGGTGGCTCCGGTGGCCCGGAGGGCCTCCATGACGGACTGGAAGGCGCCCACGCCGGGGACCACGAGCCCGTCCGCGTTCATCACGGTGTCCGCGTCCGCCGTCAATTCGGCGTCCGCCCCGGCCCGCTGGAGGGCGCGCACGGCGGAGTGGGTGTTGCCGGAGCCGTAGTCGAGGACGGCTACCGTCGGTCGAGTTCCGGAGCGGGTTCCGGTCATAGCGCACCCTTCGTGGACGGCACCCCGGTCACCCGCGGGTCGTCCTCCACCGCGGCGCGCAGGGCCCGGGCGAACGCCTTGAACTGCGCTTCCACGATGTGGTGGGGGTCCCGTCCGCGGACGACGTCCATGTGCAGGCAGATCGACGCGTGGTACGTGATGGCCTCGAAGACGTGGCGGGTCATGGACCCGGTGAAGTGTCCGCCGATCAGGTGGTACTGCTGGCCTTCCGGCTCGCCCTCGTGCACCAGGTAGGGGCGCCCGGAGACGTCGACGACGGCGCGTGCCAGCGCCTCGTCCAGCGGCACCGAGGCCTCACCGAAGCGGCGGATGCCTGATTTGTCCCCCAGTGCGGTCTTCAGGACCTCGCCGAGGGAGATCGCCACGTCCTCCACGGTGTGGTGCACGTCGATGTGGGTGTCCCCCGTGGCCCGCACCGTCAGATCGACCTGGGAATGCTTGGCCAGTGCCGTCAGCATGTGGTCGTAGAACGGCACGGACGTGGAGATCTCCGAGGTCCCGGTTCCGTCCAGGTCCATCTCGACGTAGACGTCGGACTCGGAAGTGGTCCGCTGGATCCGGGACTTGCGTCCGGATATCAGCTCTGCGCCCATGGCGGCTCAGCTCCTTGCTGGTCAGGGTATGGCGGTAATGCGATGTCCTCGGCTCACCAGTCTAGGACGCCGTGGAGCGCTGATCCGTTCATGGCGTTTCGGGAACAACTGCGCCTACGGGGTCCGCCTTCCTACCAGGGACCACGGATGTGGTTGGACTCGAGTCCGGCGATTTCGATCCACGTCTCGCGGTACAGGTCGTGGGGCCAGCAGCCCACATTGCCGTCGATCAACTTCCCCTGGCCGTCCACGGTGAAATCGACGTTCCCCTGTTCCCACGTGCCGACCTGTCCATTGTCCGACCGGATCCCGTAGCAGGTACCGCCCGAGACGTACTGGTTCGGCTCGAAACCGCTGGCATTCACCTTGGTGTAGTGGCAGTTCTTGTAGGCCGAACCCGCTCCGCAGGCCTCCGGGTCCCCGAAGGGTGCGCCGAGGGAGAACTGAATGCTCGGCGGAGGGACTGTGATGGAGGAGACGGTGCTCTCCGAGGAGGCGCAGTCCCCGTCCGCGCAGACGGTCACCTTGAGGGTGTATCGGGTGGATTCGCGGACCCACTCGGAGGCGTACCGGCCGCTGTTCTGCACCCGGCTGCCGTTGACCGTGGCGCTCATGGTGGCGTTACGGCCGTTGCCGGCCGTGTTCGTGTCGGTTCCCCAGTGGAACTGGACGAGACCTTCAGCAACCACAGGCATGATCTCCGGCGGCTTGAGCGGCCCGTAAGCCGTGGCGGTGGAGACCTTCTGGGAGGTACCCACCCCGGCGGCGTTCTTCGCCCGGACCGTCAGGGAATAGCTGGACCCGTTGGCCGGGACGGTGACGGTGCTCGAGGTCGCGGTACCAAGGCTGGACCAGCCGCTGCCGAGGGAGTACTCATAGCTCACCGGCGAACCGTTGCTCGCCGCCCCAGAGAAGGAGATATCCAGTTTCCGGTCGGCCCCGGTGGCCGAGGTCGTCAGTCCGGAGATCGGTCCAGGCCGCCCGAACGGCGTCACGGATGCCGATTGGCCCGACGCCGGCGAGTCGCCTTCCCCGTTTGTAGCCACCACGGAGAAGGAGTACGCCGTGGACTTGTCTAGCCCGGACCAGTCCAGGGACGTGGTTCCGGGTCCGACCGGCTTGGTCCCGACCACCGAACCGCCGGCATGGGCCCGCACGGTGTATCCCTCAAGGGCCGCACCGTTGTCATCAGCCGCCGACCAGGCCACCCGCACCACGCCGCCGTGCACCACGGACTCGTCCTTGACTGCCGAGGGGGTGCCCGGGGCGAACGGCTTGCCAGCCGGGACGGCATCGGTGGACCACGCGGACCACTCGGAGGGCTCCTCGGCCTGATTGACCGCCTGGAGCCGGAACCGGTAGGGCACCCCGTTGCCCAGGCCGTCCCAGCGCAGGGACGTCCCGGCTCCGGTGCTGCGGGTCGCGGACCCACTGAGCGCCGGTGAGACCTGCACCCGGTAGGAGGTGATCGCCGAGCCGCGGTTCTCCGGCACCGTCCAGGTCAGGTCCACCGCGCCGTCGCCGGCTACGGGGGCGGGCGCAGCGGGCATCTCCGGGCGCACATCGGGGACGGCGGGGGCCGAAGGTCCGGAGGCTTCCGACTCCCCCACCTCGTTGGTGGCGGTCACCGAGAACCGATGCTCCACTGCGTTGGTCAGTCCCGTGATGGTGCACGCCGTGGCCGCGCACGCTTGGGTGACACCCGTCGTCGTATCGGTCACGGTGTAGCCGGTGATGGGTGCCCCGTTGTCCGGGGGCGCGGCCCAGGACAACGAGACCTCGCTGTCCTCCACACCCTCTATGCGCGGGACACCGGGAGCGCCCGGGGCTCCCTTGACCACCACGGTGACCGTGCCCTGTGCCTGGCGGGCGGAGTCCCCGGTGATGTCCTCGATGCCATAGGTGACCTGCATCCGCCCGGAGTAGTCCGCGTCCGGGGTGATGGTGACGGTGGTGCCGTCCGTCGCGGCGGTGCCCGAGCCCGTGGTCACCGTCGCGGAGATCACGGTCAGCGGCCCCTCGTCGGCGAAGGGGTTCACGTCATTGGCCAGCACGTCGACGGTGACGGGCTCGCCCGCCCGCCCGTCCGGCACCTCGTCGTCCAGCGCCAGCGGCGCCGGCCGGGAGGTCCCCACGACCTGCACGGAGATCTCCGCCGGGACCGGATCCGTTTCACCATCGGACACCGTGAACCCGACGGAACCGGACGTTCCTCGCTCGGCGTTCGAGGAGGGAGTCACGGTCAAGACCGTGCCGGTCAACTCGGCGGCGATCTCGCCGGAGACTGTGCCGAGCGCGAGGGTGAGGTCGTCGCCGTCGGGATCACGGGCCAGCGGGGCCAGGTCCAGGGTGGCCGGGTCTCCGCCCTGTTCCACCTCCAGGGAGCTGGACTGGACCGTGGGCGGGTTGTTCTGGTCCGGGCGGGGCACCACGGAGATCGGGAGGGAGAGCGTGGAGACCAGACCGTTGGGGTCGCCGCCGCCTTCGCCGTCCGTGACGGACACGTTGATTGAGGCGCTGCCCGCATATCCGGGATCCGACGTGAAGGTGACCTCGGTGGCCGAGTCGATGTCAAGGCGGGCGGACGCCGGTGCGGCGGCCGCGGCGTCATCACCGGTCAACTGCGGAGTGCGACCGTCCCGAACCCCGATGTGGTCCGTCAGGTCCACCCGGAGCGGGTCCCCGGCCATCACCTTCAGGGGCTTCTCGAAGGTCAGCCAGGGAGCCCGGGCATCCTGGCCGGGAATCAGGATGAAGGCGTGGCCGGTGCCGCCGTCCACGTCGGTGACCGTGTACATCAGGGTCTGGGCGTCCTGGGCGACGGGCACCACCACCTCGTTCGCCTGGACCCTGGCCCCCGCGGCCTCTGCGGCGGGATCGAGGGAGATCTCCAGGTCCCCGACGTCGCCGTCCGGGTCCTCGTCGTTGGTCAGCACGGGGACGGCCACCTGCTGCTGATCGGCGATCTGCTCCACACCGACCGCATCATCGCGGGCGATCGGCGGCATGAGCGGCGCATCGGGGTCGATCCCGATGGACAGGTTGCCGGTGTCCGTGGCGCCGGCCGGATCCGCGATCGTGTACTGCAGGTTCAGGTGTCCGGCCTGGTCCGGGGCGGTGACCCGCACCAGGCCGTCGACGATCTCCACGGCCGTGTCCGGCACCGAGGACTGGAACCCGCCCTCGACCAGGGCGACCGGGTCCCCATCCGGGTCGGCGTCGTTGACCAGCACATTGGTGGTGAAGGTGCGGCCCGGCCGGACCTGCACGGAATCGCCCAGGGCCACGGGAGGGTGGTTCACGGTCGGGGGCTGGGCGATGCCCACCGACACGGTGCCGGTGGCGATGGCCCCCAGCCGGTCGACGACCTGATAGGTGAACGTGTCCGTGCCCGCAGCGGACTCGGTCGCCGTGTAGATGAGTCTCCCCTCCTCCATCCGCACCGACCCCTGGGTCGGCGGGGACTGCACGCCCACCAGGGTCACCGAATCTCCGTCCGGGTCGGTGCCGTTGAGGTTGACCGGCACGGTCACGGCGTTGCCGGTCAGGACCCGGGCTTGGACCGACGGTGGCACGGGCGGATTGTTCGCGGCGCGGTCCATGGGCGTCACGGTGAACTCCACCGGGGCAGAGGCTTTCTGGCCATCGGGACCGCCGACCTCATAGGAGACGTTGACTCGGCCGGCCTCGTTGCCGGCCCGGTACCGCAGCATGCCACCGGAGACGAAGGCCTGTCCCCTCCCCTCGCCCGGTTCCTCCACCAGGTCCGGTTCCAGCGTGAGGTCGCCATGGTTGGGATGCGAATCGTTCGCCAGCACGTCTACGGTGACGATGTCCCCCGCCCGCACCGTCGCCGAGTCCGCCGTGGCCACGGGAGGCTGGAGGACCTCCGGGGACGGCAGGGGAACCACGGTCACCTCCCCCGTGGACGTGCCCCGGGCGTTGGCCACCCGGTACGTGAACGTGATGGGCCCGCTCAGTCCGCCACTGTCCACCACCCGGACGTGGTTGAAGTCCTCGACCACCACCGTGATGGGTGAGGCATCGCCTTCGGCACCGCTGAGGCCCTCGACCCCCTGGACGACCAGCAGGCCTCCGGCCGGATCGGTGTCATTGCCGAGCACGTTGACCAGCACGTCCCCGCCGGCGGGCAGCAGCGCAGTGTCCCGGACGGCCACCGGCAAGCCGCCGTCCTCCCCCTCGGGTAACACGTCTACGCGGATCAGCCCCGGTGCGGAATCGAACTCGTTGGCGGCCACGTATTCGAGGTAGTAGGTGCCCGGGGCGGCCCCGGCGATCTGCACGGTCCCCGCCGTGGTGCTGTAGGAGACCTCCAGTTCCGGCAGCGTGCTCACGTAAGCCAGGCGCAGCTGGCCGCCGAGCGGGTCCTCGTCATTCTCCAGCGGTTGCAGGGTGCCGTCCTGTCCGGCCTGGACCGTGACATGGTCGGCCTGGGTGACCGGGGGTTGGATGCCGCCCCGTTCCAGCACCTCGATCTGGGCGGTCCCGGTGGTGGTCTCACGCCCATCGGAGACGGTCACCTGGATCTCGCGGGTGCCGGGGTCCCCCGTGTTGTCCTGGAAGGTCAGCTGACCGTCCGGACGGGTCCGGACCGAGTCCGGGTCATCGGCTGCGGCACCGGTGAGCTGCAGGTCATCGCCATCCGGATCCAGCCAGTCGGTCAACACCTGGGCGGTCACGGACTCACCGGCCGGCACGCGCAACACCGGCACCCGTTCCTGCGTCGGGGCACTGTTCTCCGAATCCGGCACCACGCGCAGGTTGACCTGGGCGGTATCCGTCCCCTGCCGGCCGTCGTCGGCGATGTAGGTGATCGCCTCCGAGCCGCTGGCGGACTCCAGGACCACGATCTGCATCCCCACGCCATCCAGGATGCGCTGCACCGTTCCGACGCCGGGCTGGTCACCGTCCAGCCTGGCCGTCAGGACGTCGCCGTCAGGGTCCGAGTCGTTGAACAACACCGGCAGCTGCGTGGTCCGGCCGGCCCGGACGCCGAAGGAGTCGTCCGTGGCCACGGGCGGCCGGTTCTCGTCCTGCCGGTCCGGAAGGACGGTCTGCTGTGTGACCTCGTCCGATTCCTCGTCCTCTTCGGAGCCCTCACCCTTCGGTGGTTCCAGGTCGTCCCAGTTGGAGACCACCTTCATCTGCTCCAGGACCATCCAGGCGGTTCCGGCACCCGTGTCATTGAGCACCACCCGGTCCCGGTTCACCCGGAACACCAGCTCGGATCCCGCCTGGAACTCGGGGATGGGGACGATCTCGTCCTGCGCCTCACCGTCACAATCACGTAAGTACTGGCCGGTCTGCGCCGAGGCAGCGTGAGTGCAGCCGTTGACCTGTACCGGCGCCGTGACGCCTCCGGTGCCGGTGCTTCCGCCGGGCTGCGCCGAGCCGGCCCCCGTATCCGCCGGATCGGTCAGCGGCAGCGAGGTCACCTCGCCACTGCCCAGATCTACGGAGAGCAGGCTGCGGCCGGTGGACAGGGCCAGGTGGTCCGAAGCGGGACCGGCCGGCTGCGGCAGTGCCCCGATGAGGCGGTCGTCCTGGATCGAGTGCCCGGGCCAGGACAGCCGGCCGGCGGTGGAGTCCACCACCACGGGCACGTCCCCGACGGCGGTCATGGCCGGCGCGGACATCTCGCCCAGGCCGTCGACGCCGTTCTGGTCGGTCTCCTCGAACGCGGCACCGGCGGTGTCCGGCTTCTCATAGCGGTGCACCGTCCCCTCGTGCAGGTCCGCGATCAACACCTGACCCTCCAGGGTGGTGGTGGAGGCCACGGCGCCCTCACCCTCGAACAGGGGCTCCTCACCGGAGATCTGGGGAGACGGGTCCGCCGTGCCGGCGAACACCGTGCCCTCGTCCGGATTGCTCGCGGAGATGACTCCGCCACCGAGGGCGAACCCGTCGGTCGCGGGCATCATGACCTGGTCTCCGACGGCCATCGCGGAAGGGTCGATGCCGGTGAGGGCACCCGACGCGGGGTCCAGCATCAGGACCGTCCCGTCCTGCTGATACAGGTCGAAGTGGTCGACCGGCGGTTTCAGGCCGCCGTCCAGAGTGGTGGACTCGTAATTCAGGTGGCCGACGTAGCCTCCCTCGTCATAGGTGACCCAGATACCACCGTCATGCAGATCGAGTTCCGCGGTCTCGAAGCCGGGATAGAGGAAGGCGCCGGTGGCCACCACGGCGCCCACTGCGGAGAACGTCACCGGTGCCTTGATCGACGTCCAGCCCCTGCGCGCCACCGTACTCCCCGTCAGATTCGAGTCACGTGTGCCCGAAGCCGGTCACCCGCATCAGTATAGGTGCCGTGTCCTCTACGCACCGTCCCTGGTCAGGCGCCGGCCAGCACCTCGCCCAGCGCCTCCAGGAAGGCCGTGGTCTCGGCCTCGGTACCGGCGGTGACGCGCAGATGGTGGGCGATGCCGACGTCGCGCACCAGCACGCCGCGGTCCAGCAGCCCCTGCCAGACGGCATGGGCGTCCCCGAGTCCGCCGAAGAACACGAAGTTGGAGTCCGAGACGGCCGGATCGAGGCCCAGGTCGCGCAGGCCCTCGACGATCCGGTCCCGCTGACGCTTGATGTCCTCGACGGTCTCCAGCAGCACCCCGTAGTGCTGCAGTGCGGCGTTGGCCGTCGCCTGGGCCACCGCGGAGAGGTGGTAGGGCAGTCGCACCAGGCGCAGCGCGTCAGTGACCTCGGGTGCGGCGGCCAGGTAGCCGAGCCGGGCGCCGGCCAGGGCGAAGGCCTTGGACATGGTGCGCGTCACCACGAGCCGTGGCCGGCCCGGCAACAAGGACAGCGCCGATTCGGTGCCGGCGAGGGCGAACTCGGCGTACGCCTCATCCACGACGACCATGCCCTGGTGTGCCGCGGCGGCCTCGTAGACAGCCTCGACCACCTCCAGGCCGAGGGCCGTGCCGGTGGGATTGTTCGGCGAGCACAGCAACACGACGTTCGGCTGGCGCTCCGCCACCTGCTGTGCGGCTGAGGCGGCTGACAGCGAGAAGTTCTCCCCGCGCACACCGGCCAGGTAACCGGTGTCCGTCCCCGCGGCCAGCAACGGGTACATGGAGTAGGTGGGCGGGAAGCCCATCACCGTGCGTCCGGGGCCGCCGAAGGCCTGGAGCACCTGCTGCAGAATCTCGTTGGAGCCGTTGGCGGCCCACAGCTGCGTCTCGGACAGCCCGTGGCCCAGGTACTCGGCCAGCCGCTTGCGCAGCTCGGTGAACTCGCGGTCCGGGTAACGGTTCAAGGTCACGGCGGCCTCGGCCACCGACGCGGCGATGGCCCGCACCACCTCGTCCGGCACCGGATGCGTGTTCTCGTTGGTGTTCAACGTGACGGGCACCTCCAGCTGCGGGGCGCCATAGGGGCTCAAGCCCCGCAGGTTCTCGCGCAGCGGCAGGGCGGCCAGGGCCTCCGGGGTGGACTGGGTATCCGAATTGCTCACCTGAGACAGCCTAAGCCTCGGCAGGGTCAGCGGCCGGCGCATGTCGCGCAGAGACCCGCGCGGAGACCCGCGCAGAGTCCTCAGTCACCGGGTGCTTGAAGGCGGTTCGACTCGATGCCGTGGCTCGTCAGGTCCAGCCAGATCTGCCGGTGGCCGTCATGGGCGATGCAGTTCGTGTTGTTCTGCGTGGCGTTGCCGTTCGCGTCCACGGTGACGGAGTAATCGCCGAATGTGAAGACTCTCCCGGGTTTGTCCGTGGAGGACGAGCCGATCGCGGTGCACGTGTACTCGATGGTGGTGCCCGGATCGAAGTTGGAGAAGGTCTTGTCGGTCCGCCAGCAGTCCGTGTATTCACCGGATTGACACTGGCCGAAACTCGCCGCGCTGCCACCGCGGGAGATGCTGACGGAGGGATCCGGGATGGCCTGGGACGTCCCCGACTCGGTCACGGTTTTGCAGGTGGTGGTCCCGGTGACGCAGACCTGGATGGTCATCGTGGAGGACGTGGCCGCCCGCGTCCGCGCCGTGGTGAAGGAGCCGTTGTTCTCCACGGTGGTGGAATCGATCTTCGGCGTGACGGTCACGGACCGGCCATTGCCGATGGTGGTGGTGTTCGTCGGGCTCCAGGTGAACTTCACGGAGCCGACCTGGGATGTGGCGCGGAGGGTGGGCATGGTGAAGGGGCCGTAGGCCACCTGCGTGGAGACGGTCCGCGAATCACCGACGCCGGCGGCGTTCGTGGCGCGGACACTCAGTTGGTAGGTGGACCCGTTGGCCGGCACGTCGATGGTCGAGGACGTCGACGTCCCGAGGGACGACCAGCCGCTGCCGAGGGAGTATTCGTAGGAGACCGGTGAGCCGTTGCTCGCCGCCCCGGAGAAGGAGAGGTCCAGTTGGCGGTTGGCTCCGGTCGGTGAGGTGGTCAGCCCGCTCACGGCACCGGGCAGCCCGTAGGGGGTGACCGCCGCGGAGCGTCCGGAAGGCGGGGAGGATCCTTCGGCGTTCCGTGCCACGACGGAGAAGGTATAGGAGGTGGACCGGTCCAGTCCGGACCAGTCCATCGATGTGGTTCCCGAGGCCACGTCACGGGACACACTCGAACTGCCGGAATGTGCCGTCACGGTGTACCCCTGGAGGGCAGCGCCGTTGTCGTCCGCGGCGGACCAGGACAACCGGACCACGCCGCCGTCGACGGCCGAGGTGTCCCGGACCGCCGACGGGGCCCCGGGGGCGAAGGGCTTGCCGGCCGGCGTCGCGGCCACCGACCAGCCCGACCACTCGGACGGCTCGTCGGCCTGGTTCACAGCCTGGATGCGGAATTGATAGTCCACGCCGTTGGTGAGGCCGTCCCAGTTCAAGGACGTCCCGGCACCGGCCGAGCGCAGGCCGCCACCGGGCGGTGCCGGGCTCAATTGCACGCGATAGTCCGTGATGGCCGAACCACGGTTGACCGGCGGCGTCCACTGGACGGTGACGAGACCGTCACCGGCGTCCACGGTGGGTGGGGCCGGCTGCTCGGGACGAACGTCCGGAATCGCGGGCGCCGAGAGACCCGAGGCGTCCGATTCGCCCACGCCGTTGGTGGCCGTCACCGTGAAGCGGTGTTCCACGGCATTCTCCAGGCCGGAGATGGAACACGCGGTGGAGGAGCACTGCTGGGTGGAACCCGTGGTCGTGTCCGTCACCGTGTATCCGGTGATCGGATCGCCGTGGTCCGGCGGGGCGGCCCAGGACAGCTCCACCGTCTGGTCGTCCACGGACTCGATCCGGGGAACACCGGGGGCGTCCGGCCTGCCCTTGACGATCACGGTGATGTTGCCCTGGACCTCCCGGGTCGGGTCGGCCGTCAGATCCTGGATCGTGTAGGTCACCTGCATCCGGCCCGAGTAGTCCTGCCCAGGGGTGACGGTCACCGTGGAGCCGTCCGTCGCGGCGGTACCCTCGCCCGTCACTACCTGGGCCGCGGTCACGGTCAGCGGCGCCTCACCCTCGAACGGGTTGATGTCGTTCTCCAGCACGTTGACCACGACGGTTTCGCCGGACCGGGCCTCCGGGATCTCGTCATCGAGGGCGCGCGGGAGCTCCCGCGAGGTGCCCACCACGTCGACGGTGATCTCTGCCGTGACGGGCTCGGCCTCGCCGTCGGACACCGAGAACGCCACGGTGCCCGTCGTGCCCCGGTCGGCGTTGGAGGAAGGCGTCACCCTCAGCTCGGTCCCCTCGAGTTCGGCAGCGAACTCACCGCTGACCTGACCGCGGGAGAAGTCCAGCTCGTCACCGTCGGGATCCGAGGCCAGCGGGCTGAGGTCCAGGGTCACCGGGTCGCCACCCTGCTCGACTTGCAGCGAGCTGGACTGCACCGTCGGAGGATTGTTCTCGTCCGGACGCGGTTCGACAGTGATGGGGATGGACAGCGTGGACACCAGCCCATTCGGGTCCGAGCCGTCCTCGCCATCCGTCACCGTCACGTTGACCGACGCGCCACCGGCGTAGTCGGCCGGGGCGGTGAATCGGACCTCGGTGGCCGATCCCACGGTGAAGGCGGCGGACGCGGGGGTGGCGGACGCCGAGCTGTCATCGGTCAGCCGTGGCGTGCGGCCGTCGCGGACGCCGATGTGGTCGGTCAGGTCCACCCGGACTTCCTCACCGGCCACCACACGCACTGGTCCGGTGGTGGTCAGCCACGGCGCACGATGGTCATTGCCCGGCACCAGGACGAAGGCTCGGCCCACCCCGCCGTCCACGTCCGTCACCGTGTACATGATGACCTGTGCCTCCGGTTGCACGGGGACGACCACAGAGGTTCCCTCCACCCGGGCACCGGCCGTCTGGGCGGCCTCGTCCACGCCGAGTTCGAGTTCCTCCACGGCTCCGTCCGGATCCTCGTCGTTGTCCAGGACCGAGACGGAGATCTGCTCCCGGCCGTCGATCTCCTCGACCCCGACGAGGTCGTCGCGGGCGACGGGCGGCATCAGGGGGGCCTCCTCATCCACGCTGATGGAGAGGTTGGCGGAATCAGTGGCACCGGCCGGGTCGGCGATGGTGTAGCCGATATTGAGGAAACCCTCGGTCTCCGGGGTGACGACGCGGACCCGTCCATCCACGATCTCCACCGGCACCTCGGGCTGACTGGGGGCGAATCGATCTTGCACCAGCGTGACCTGATCGCCGTCGGGATCGGCGTCGTTGGCCAGGACGTTCGTGGTGAAGGTGCGCCCGGGCCGGACCTCGACCGAGTCGTCCAAGGCCACCGGCGGGTTGTTCGTACTGAGCGGCTGGGCGATGCCGACGGTCACGGTGCCGGTGGCGCGGGCACCCAGCCGGTCCACGGCGGAGTAGGTGAAGACATCGGAACCCGTGGCGGCACTGGACGCGGTGTAGACCAACCGGCCCTTCTCCATGCGCACGGATCCCTGGGTGGGTGGTGACTGCACGCCCTCCAAGGTCACGGAGTCGCCGTCCGGATCGATCCCGTCCAACGGGATCGGCACCGCCACAGATTCTCCCGAGAGCACCCGGGCGGACACCGAGAGGGGCACCGGCGGATTATTGGACTCGCGATCCATCGGCACCATGGAGACTTCCACGGTCGCCGAGGCCTGCTGCCCGTCCGGGGCTCGCACCGTGTAGGCCAGAGTGGCCCGCCCTGGCTCACTGCCCGCGCGGAACCGGACCTTTCCGTCGGACACGAAACCGATCCCGAGGTCCTCGGCGACCTGGCGGTCGAGTTCGGGCACCAGGGTCAGCTCTTCCTGGTTGGGGTGGGTGTCATTGGCCAGGACGTCGATCGTGACCACGTCTCCGACGCGGACGTTCGCCGCATCCGCGACGGCGATGGGCGGTTGCATGACCTCCGGTTCTGGCAGCGGCACCACGGTGACCTCGCCCTGGGAGGTGCCCTGGGCATTCGACACCGAATAGGAGAACGTGGCCGGGCCGGTCAGGCCTCCGGTGTCCACGACCCGGACGTGGTTGAAGTCCTCGACGGCCAGTTTCAACGGGGCGGGTGCCCCGGACTCGGTCGTGGCATCCTGGACCCCCTGTACCACCAGCACGCCACCGGTCGGATCGGTGTCATTGCCGAGGACATTGACGAGGGCCTGGCCGCCCGCCGGCAACAGTGCGATGTCACGCACAGCCACCGGCAGACCGGAACTCTCCTCGCCCTCCACGACATCCACCCGGATCAGTCCCGGCGCGGAATCGTACTCGTTCGCCGCCAGGTACTCGACGTAGTAGGTGTCAGCGACCTCCGAGGACCACTGCACCGAACCTCCCGCAGCCGAGTAGCAGATCTCCGCATTCTCGGTAGCAGCCACGTGGGCGAGGCGCAGTGGGCCCCCGAGGGGGTCGGTGTCGTTCTCGAGCGGGTAGAACGTGATCTCCTGACCCGCCTGGACGGTGACGTGGTCGGCCTGGGTGATCGGCGGATGGATCGAACCGCGTTCGAGGACCTCGATCTGCACGGTGCCCGTGGAGGTCTCGCGCCCATCGGACACGGAGACCTGGAGGTCACGGCGTCCGGCCTCGCCGGTGTTGTCCTGGAACGTGAGCTGGCCGTCCGGACGGGTCCGGACGGTATCCGGCTCCTCGGCGAGGGCGCCCACGAGCTGGAGGTCGTCGCCGTCCGGGTCGATCCAGTCGGTCAGGACCTGGCTCGTCACCGATTCCCCAGCTGGCACGCGCAGCACCGCCTTGCGTTCCTGCGTGGGCCCCCGGTTCTCACTGTCCGGCACCACCCGCAGGGACACCTGTGCCGTGTCCGTGCCGCCACGCCCGTCATCGGCCACATAGGTCACCTCGGCCCGGCCGCTCGCGGATTCGGGGACGACGATCTGCATGCCGATACCGTCGATGATCTCCTGCACCGTCCCCACCGGAGGCTGATCGCCCTCGAGGGAGGCCGTCAGGACGTCACCATCGGGATCGGAGTCATTGAACAGGACGGGCAACGATGTGGTGCGCCCGGCACGCACGCCGAAACTGTCATCCTCTGCCACCGGCGGCCTGTTCTCCTCCTGCCGTTCCGGCAGGGCGGTCTCCTGGGTGACCTCGTCGGATTCCTCTTCCGTCTCCTCGCCCTCACCCTGGGGCGGCTCGAGGTCGTCCCAATTGGCGACGACCTTCATCTGATCCAGGACCATCCAGTTGGTCCCGGACGTCGTGTCATTGAGGACGACGGCATCACGGTTCACCCGGAAGACCAGCTCCGCGCCGGCCTGCAGGTCCGGGACGGGCACCACCTGATCCTGCTCTTCACCCTCACAGTCCTGCAGGTAGTGTCCGGTGACGGCCGAGGCGGCATGCAGGCACCCGGCGACCCGGACGGGCGCCGTCGCCGCCACACTGCCCGCGGCACCGGCGGCCGTGGTCGATCCGGCGGAGGGGTCCGTGGGCGGGACGATGCTCAGGGACCGGATCTCACCGCTGGACAGTCCCACGGTGAGCAGTTCCCGCTCCGTGGACAAGGCCAGTTGGTCTGCCTCTGGACCGGACGGCTGCGGCACCGCACCCACCAGTCGCTCATCCTCCACGACGTGACCGGGCCAGGACAGGGTGCCGGAGGAGGAATCCACCACCACGGGAACGTCACCCACGGCCACCAACTGCGGTTCCTGCATGCCGGACAGGCCGTCGACGCGGTCCCGGCCGGTCTCCACCAGGGCCCCGGACGACTCATCCTCACGCCCGAAGCGGATCACGGTGGCCTGACCGAGGTCGGCCACGAACACCTCACCGCCCACCGTCGTCGTCGACGTCACGGTCCCCTCAGCCTCGTAGAGTGGCTCGTCCCCGGAGATCTGGGGCGTCGGGTCCACCGTCCCGGCGTATACGGCCCCTTCCGCGGGGTTGCTGGCGGAGATGATGCCCGCCCCGAGCGCGAAGTCCTGGGTGGCCGGCAGCATGACCTGATCACCGGCGGCCATCGCAGTCGTGTCAATGGACGTCAGGGCACCGGATGCCGGATCCAGCATGAGGGCGGTGACATCCTCCTGATGGAGCTCGACGCCCTCCATCGGGGGCCGGAAACCACCGTCCAGGATGGCGGACTCGTGGTTCAGGTGGCCGACGTATCCCCCGCTGTTGTGGGTGACCCAGATGCCTGCATCATGCAGTTCGAGGTCAGCGGTGTCGAAGCCGGGATAGAGCAAGGCGCCGGTGGCCACCAGCGCACCGATGGCGGAAAAGGCCACCGGGGTCGCCACAGACTTCATCTGCTTGCGCTTGTTCCCCATGCGTGCCCCGTCATCAGCAATGGATCCGCCCCACCACGGACCGAGGCCATCCTACCGGCCGGTCGGAGGGTATCGAATCCTCGGCGCCGCAGCCAGGTCCAGCCGGGGCTCAGGCCCCGGCGGGCACGAACAACACCTGGCCGGGCTGTAGCTCACCACCGTCGAGGTCATTCAGTTCGCCGATGCGCAGGATGGCTTCATGACGGGGCGATTCCGGGGCGGTGCGCCCGGCGATGGCCCACAGGGTGTCGCCGTAGTTCACCGTGAGGGTCTCCACGGCTGCCGCCGACTCGTCGGCCGACGCGGACGCCGGGGCCACCCCGTGGGCGCCGAAGAAGACAGCGGCCGCGGCGGCCAGGACTGACAGGAGGATGACGGGGAACCCCACGAAGAGGAAACGACCACGGCGGTTCAGGTGGAATCCGGCGGAGCCGGTCGTGCGGGTCTGGACCGATGCTGCAGTGCTCATGCTCTTCTGCCTCTCCTCCCGGATCCCCGGGCCGTCTAGAACGTGTGTTCGACTGCTTCGACGTCATGTCTAGCACGCCTGTTCGAAACATGCCAAGAAAACTTCGAACATATCTTTGAATCGAGGCTGTGACTCCGGTATCGTCAAAGCCAGCGACCCAGCACGAGACACCTCACCAAGACCGACGGACACGATAAGAACGGATGGTCGAATGGCCCCCCGGATTTCCACTCCCGCCCCGGACCCGCACCGCGTTCCCAGCGTCCGGCCCCTCACCGATCGTCAGCGGATCATCCTCGGATCCATCCGTTCGGCTATTGCCGCGCACGGCTACCCGCCGTCCATGCGGGAGATCGGGGATGCCGCCGGCCTGGCATCCCTCTCCTCGGTCACCCATCAGCTGGGTCAACTCGAGAAACTGGGCTACCTCCGCAAGGATCCGGGCCGCCCGCGTGCCATGGAGGTCCTGCTGGACGAGAACGGCCGAGCTCTTTCGACGGAGTCGGCTGCCGCGGCCCCCGATTCGACCGCCACGCCGGTGGGGACGGTGAGGACCCTGCACACCGGGGCCGCCGAGGGTGATGCCGTACCGGTTCCGCTGGTGGGCAGGATTGCCGCCGGTGGGCCGATCCTCGCCGATCAGCAGGTCGAGGACGTCATGACCCTGCCGCGCCAGCTGACTGGCGAAGGCGAGCTGTTCATGCTGAAGGTCTCCGGGGATTCCATGGTCGATGCCGCCATCTGCGACGGCGACTGGGTGGTCGTGCGCCAGCAGAACAACGCACTGAACGGGGACATCGTCGCCGCCCTGCTCGACGACGAGGCCACGGTGAAGACCTTCCGGCAGCGAGACGGCCACACCTGGCTGCTGCCACAGAACTCTGCGTATGAGCCCATCCTCGGCGACGAGGCGACGGTCATGGGCAAGGTCGTCACGGTACTCCGGGCGCTCTGAGCCCCATGAACCATCGGCCCCTGCCGCCCGGCGTCCGCGTGGCGGATGCCGAGGAGTTCGTTTATACACACGGGCGGCTGCTCGAACGCCGTCGGGTGGACCTGCTGCTCCATGGGGGCGGACCCGAGGGCGTCCTGGCCGCCCTGGGGGCATACCGCAATCCGGACGGTGGTTTCGGCCACGGCCTCGAACCCGATGTGCGATCACCGAGGAGTGAGGCGCTCTCCACCCTGACGGCCCTGGATCTCCTGGCCGGCTGGGATCTGGCCGAGCACCCCTGGGTGCGCTCTGGACTGGAATACGTGGCCTCGACCTCCGGGGTGGATGGTTCCGTGCCGTTCGTCACCGAGGCCTCTCTCGAGTGGCCCCATGCACCGTGGGTCCAGCCGGTTCCGGGCGGTTCGCATCTGACCTTCGGCTTCGCCGCCGCGGCACTGCTGACCGGGTTCTCGGGCGGGTGGGCCGAGGCCGCTTCCGATTGGTGCCGCCTGCGATTGTCCCAGGGGTCGACGGACGGCGGACTGGCCGCCTACGAGACCAAGTACGCACTGAGGTTCCTTGCCGCGGACGGCCTCCCCGCGGGCTCGGCGGACAGCCCGGTCCTGACGGTGCTCCGTGAGCGGCTCTCGGCCGACGGCTCCCTTCCCGTGGAGGGCGGCGCCGAGGACGAGAGCCTCCACGCGGTCGACCTGGTCCATGATCCGTGGACCGTTCCCTTCCCGTCCGATCTTCTCGGCGGGCTGGTCCCGGCGGCCGTGCTGTCACGGGACCGGCGGTGGCTGGCTTCCGCCCAGGACCCCGACGGCGGATGGTCGGTGGATTGGCCCGCCTGGAGCCCGGCCCCCGGCCTCGAATGGCGGGCTATTCGCACGGTCGGCGCCCTGGAGATGCTGATCCGCTAGTCACCGGGACGGAGCCGTTCCAGGACGCCCCGCACCACCGAGGGATCGGCCGTGGGCCAGAAGTCCGGCAGGGTCGAGCGCAGGAACGACCCATACCGTTCCGTCGCCAGCCTCGAGTCGAGGACAGCCACGACACCGCGGTCCGTCGCGGTTCTGATGAGTCGGCCGGCACCCTGCGCCAGGCGGACCGCCGCGTGGGAGGCGGAGACCGCCATGAAACCGTTGCCGCCATGGCGGCTGATGTCCCTGGACCGCGCCGTGGAGAGAGGATCGTCCGGTCGCGGGAACGGGATTCGGTCGATGACCACCAGCCGACAGGACTCGCCGGGCACGTCCACGCCCTGCCACAGGCTCATGGTCCCGAACAGGCACGTGTCCTCCTCCGTGGCGAACTGCCGCACCAAGGCGGTCAGCGTGGTGTCGCCCTGGCACAGGATCGTGGGCTTCGGCCCGAGCCGGGTGCGCATCTCGGTGGCGGCGTCCTCGGCGGCCCGCTTGGAGGAGAACAGGCACAGGGCACCGCCGCCGGACGCCCGGAGCAGTGCCTCCAATTCGTCATAGCTCTCGGGGGCGGCGAACCGGCCCGGCTTCGGCAGGTGCCGCGCCACGTAGAGCACACCCTGCCTCGGATAGTCAAAGGGACTTCCCACGTCCAGACCGGTCCAGACCGGCGCCCCCTCGCCCATCAGGCCGAGAGAGCCAGCCACCGGGTTGAACGATTCCCCGATGGCCAACGTGGCCGAGGTCAACACGGCCGTGGCCTGACCGAAGAGACCTTCGCGGAGTTTGCCGGCTACGGACAGCGGGGCCACGTAGAGCATCGGTGCCGCGGACTCGTCCCCGGGGATCCACCCGGTGCCGGGCTCGAAGTGGCCCGGACGGGAGGCCCAGAGCACCTCGGGATGACTGGTCTCCGGGGTGGTCTCCAGCATCCTCTCGGCCACGTCCAGGACATCCTGCATCCGGGACCGAGCCATCTGACGCCCGCCGTCGGCCGAGGAGTCGGCACCTCCCCCGCTCGGCTTGGAATCACTCAGGCCCTGGCGGGCCGCATCGCGGACGGCCCTCAGGGCATTTTGCTGGACCTCGTCCGGCCCACGCGATATCAGACCCGTTGGGGTCGCTGTGAAGGCAGCGTCGAGGCCGGCGCCAGCCTGCACCAAGTCCTCCACGGCGATGGCCGTATGCTTGCGGGCCGAGGAGGCCGCGGCCTGCACGATGGCGCCGGAGAGCTGTCCGGTCACCGCCCCGGTCACCCGGTCCTGGAGTTCGTGGGCCTCGTCCACCACCACCGCCTCGAACTCGGGCAGCACCGCGAGTCCCTCGAAGGCGGCGATCGCGAGCATGGCGTGATTGGTGACCACCACGTCCGCCTCTCCGGCGTCCGCGCGCGCCCGCTCCGAGAAGCACTCGGCCGCCATCGGGCACTTCTGGGCGCCCAGGCAGTCCACCGCGGACACCGAGACCTGGCGCCACGCGCGATCGGTGACACCCGGATCGAGGTCATCCCGGTCCCCCGTGTCCGTCTCCTCGGACCATTCCCGCAGGCGCAGGACCTCGCGGCCCAGGGGGCTGGTCGGGCCGCCGTCAGATCCGGACAGCAACTCGCCGTCGTCGGCCATGCCGAACAGTGCCTGGCCGTCCTCCTCCGGAAAGCCGCCCTCCAGCTTGTGCCTGCACAGGTAGTTGGACCGGCCTTTGACCAGGGCGATGTTCATGGGACGGGGAAGCTCGTCCCGCAGGGCTTCCAGCAGCTTGGGCGCATCCCGCCGCATGATCTGGGACTGCAAAGCCAGGGTGGCGGTGGCCACCACCACCGGGTTCTCGGCCTCCAGGGCGTGCTGGAGCGCCGGCACCAGGTACGCCAACGACTTCCCGGTGCCGGTGCCCGCCTGCACCAGCAGGTGCTGCCCAGTCTCCAGGGACCGGGCCACCTCCACGACCATGCGCCGCTGCCCTTCGCGGCGCTGTCCCCCGGTGGCTGTGACGGCGGCGTCCAGCAACCGCAGGGCCTCACGCTCGGCGTCAGTACGGGGCTCGGCGGCGGGCTCCGCTACAGCAGCCGGCGCAGCCTCCTCGACCGTCTCTGTCATGCTCCGGCGCGCTCCTGACCGTCCGCGGACCTCTCGGCGGCATAACAGCGCAGGTCCTCGGCAATGTCCTCGCGGACCAGCACCCGGAGCCGCGTGCCCTCGGCCTCGTAGGTCTCCGAGATGATGTCCGCGTCCGGCGAGTGCAGGCGCGAGACCACGTCCCCGTCGGTGAACGGGATCAACAGGTCCAGGGCCACATTCGGGCGCGGGATCGCGTCCGAGACGGCGCGCTCAAGTTCCTCGATCCCCTCCCCGGTCCTGGCGGAGACGACCACCGACCGCAGTTCCTTCTGACGCAGCCGGGCCACCACCACCGGGTCGGCGGCATCGGCCTTGTTCAGCACGATGATCTCCGGGATCTGCCGGGCGTCCACCTCGGCCAGCACGGCTCGCACGGCGGCGATCTGCCCCTCGGGGTCCGGGTGCGAGGCGTCGACGACGTGCAGGATCACGTCCGCGTCGGCCACCTCCTCCAGGGTGGAGCGGAAAGCCTCGACCAGCTGTGTCGGCAACGAGCGGACGAAGCCGACCGTGTCCGAGAGCGTGTAGCCGATGCCGTCCGGTGTGACGGACTTGCGCACCGTCGGATCCAGGGTGGCGAACAGGGCGTTCTCTACGAGGACGCCGGCATGCGTGAGGCGGTTGAGTAGGGAGGACTTGCCGGCATTCGTATACCCGGCGATCGCCACGGACGGCACCCGGTTGCGACGCCGGTTGGCCCGCTTGGTCTCGCGCGCCGGTTTCATCGCAGTGATCTCCCGGCGCAGCTTGGCCATGCGGGTGCGGATACGGCGGCGATCCAGCTCGATCTTGGTCTCACCGGGGCCACGGGAGCCGATGCCCTCACCGCCGGCGGCACGGCCACCGGCCTGGCGGGACATGGACTCGCCCCAACCGCGCAGGCGCGGCAACAGGTACTCGAGCTGCGCCAGTTCCACTTGGGCGCGGCCCTCACGGGACTGGGCGTGCTGAGCGAAGATGTCCAGGATCAGCGCCGTACGGTCGATGACCTTGACGCGGACGATGTCCTCCAGGGCACGACGCTGGGAGGGAGCCAGCTCCGAGTCCACGACGACGGTGTCCGCACCGGTCATCGCCACGATGCCGCGCAGCTCCTCGGCCTTGCCCTTGCCCAGGAAGGTGGCCGGATCCGGCAGGTGCCGGCGCTGGATCAGACCGTCCAGGACCTCGGACCCCGCGGTCTCGGCCAGGGCCGCAAGCTCGCGCAGGGAGTTCTCGGCGTCCTCCGCGGTCCCCTCGGACCAGAGGCCGGCGAGAACGACCCGCTCCAGGCGCAGTTGGCGGTACTCGACCTCACTCATGTCCTCGAGCTCGGTGGACAGTCCGCTGACTCGCCGCAGGGCCTGGCGTTCGGCCAGGTCGAACTGCTCACCGTCGGCCTCGGTGTGCCCGTCACCGCCCTTGGACAGCGCGAGGGCTCGGCCAGATTCGGGGGCGTTCTTGGCGGCACTGGCGGCATCAGCCGCAAGGATCCGGTCGATCACGTCACGGATCTCGGACTCGTTCCCGTGCTGCTCGTTCGCGGGCTGTTCGTTCCCCTGTGGGGTGGTCTCGGTCATGGTCTCCTTGGAAGAGTTGTGGTCTCTAGGGTAGTCGCTGTCGGGGACGCCGAGAGTGTTCGGGTCGCCGCTGTGGATGGGGGTTTTCGGGGCCACCAGGGCCTCCTTCACGGGTCGGGCCGGCGTGGGATCGGCGCGAGGAATCGCAGCAGACCAGGACCCGGGCAGTCGGGTCACGCAGGCTCAAGGGAAAGTGGGTGCCATCACGGACGGTGTCTCAACCCGCTGCACAGCGGGGAGATCGGGGTCCGGAGCGTCGGTGCCGCAGAGGCACGTCCGGCTCAACGCAGGTAAATCCACATGCCATCCAGTATAGGGACGCTGTCAAGCAGAGGTAGCATCGGCCGTGATGGATTCCGCACACTACTTCTCCGCCGAGCCGGCCGGCCCGGAACAACGACGACGGCTCAGCCTCACCTTGGCCGGCCGGGACGTCACCGTCGAGACGGCGGGCGGCATCTTCTCCCCCGACGGACTGGACAAGGGCACCGCGGCGATGCTGCGTACGGTACCGGGCCCTCCGTCGTCGGGCTCGTTCCTGGACATCGGTACCGGCTGGGGGCCGCTCACCCTCACGCTGGCGCTGTCCAGCCCCGACGCCCAGGTGACGGGGGTGGAGGTCAATGACCGTGCCGCGCAGTTGTGCCGGGACAATGTCGCCGCCCTCGGCCTGGACAACGTCTCCGTCTACCGGCCAGACGGGGTCCCCGCCGAGCGGACCTTCGACCTGATCTGGTCCAATCCGCCGATCCGGGTGGGCAAGGAGGCACTGCATTCGATCCTGATGCAGTGGCTGCCCCGACTGGCCCCCGGGGGCCGTGCCCTGTTGGTGGTGCAGAAGAACCTCGGGGCCGATTCGCTGCTGCCGTGGATGGCCGCGGCCCTGGACGAACGGTTTCCGGGGCAATTCACGGCGTCACGCTTCGGCAGCGAGAAGGGCTTCCGGATCCTGCAGGTGGACCGGGCCTGACAGCCGCCGGTCAGGCCCCGTGAGGCCCGTTCACGCCACCGTTCCGTCGAAGATGAGTGTGGCGGGCCCGGACAGGATGACGCGTTCGGTGCCGTCAGACTGGGGGATGAACTCGACGCCCACAATGCCGCCCGGGACGCCGACCTCCCAGGCCAGGGCGTCACGGTCTCCGGCCCAGATGCGGACGGCCGTGGCGGCGGCACAGGCTCCCGTGCCGCAGGAGAGGGTCTCCCCCACTCCCCGCTCGTGAACGCGCAGCTCCAGTCGGCCGACGCCGTTCAGGAAGAGCGGGTCGGCGGCCACCACGAACTCCACATTGGTTCCGTTCGGCGGGACCGGTTCCACGTTGGGCTGCTTCGCCAGGTCCAGATCCGCCAGATCCGCGTCCTCGGCCAGCGCGACGACAGTGTGCGGGTTGCCCATCGAGATGCTCAGGGCCGGGCGGGGGTCGGCCAGCCCGGCGGCGAGCACCAGGGAGTCCGAGGCCCGCTCCTCGGCCAGTTCGGGGTCGATGTAGCTCCACGGACCCATGTCGGTCGAGTACTGTTCCTCGCCGATCCGGGTGACGGTGCGGAGGCCGGCGCGGGTGCCGATCTGCAGCTGTTGCCCGATCTCCAGGTCCACCAGGCCACGGGTGGCGAGATAGTGCACGAAGACGCGCACCCCGTTGCCGCACATCTCGGAGACGGAGCCGTCGGCATTGCGGTAGTCCATGAACCAGGTGGCCTCGGGGTGGTCCTCCAGCAAGTCCCGCCCCTCGATGAGGTGCGTGGACTCGACGACGCGGATCAGCCCGTCGGCGCCGACCCCGAAGTGGCGGTCACAGAGGGCCTCCACGTGGTCCGGGGCGAGTTCGCTCTCCCCGCTCAGGTCGGGGACGAGGATGAAGTCGTTGCCGGTGCCGTGCCCCTTCGTGAAGGCCAGACCGGCCAATTGGTCGAGGGCGGTCCGCAGGCGGTCGGGGTCCTGGGCGATCGGCAGGGTCATGGTCTCAGTCTAGGTGGCGGCCTGCGGGCCCGTTGACGGGCCCGTCGACCGGGCCAGGTGTCCCAGCACGTCCTCGAGCAAGCCGGCACGGGTGGGATCGAACCACGTGACGCGCGGGTCTGCCCGGAACCAGGTGATCTGGCGGCGGGCGAAGCGGCGGGTCGCCGTGGCGGTGTCCTCGATGGCCCAGGCGGTGTCCGCCTGTCCGTCCAGGACGGCGAGGAACTGCGCGTAGCCGATCGCCCG
This sequence comes from Citricoccus sp. NPDC079358, assembly GCF_040702545.1. NCBI lineage: Bacteria > Bacillati > Actinomycetota > Actinomycetes > Micrococcales > Micrococcaceae > Citricoccus > Citricoccus sp. NPDC079358. The sequence continues at coordinate 39,527 of NZ_JBFBLI010000010.1, read as the reverse complement.
CGACGCCGTCCTGCTCCGCCGCAGCCCGAGGGCGTCCAGGGCCCGGACCTCGTCCAGCAGGCCTGCCTCGGCCATGGCGGCCACGCGGGCGTGCAGCCGCTCATGCAACCGCGGCCGGTCCAGGTCCAGCCCAACCTGCACCGTCGGCCGCAGGTAGGTCCGCTGCGGCATGAACGAGGTGAAGGTGCGCCCGGTGAGCTCGAAGACCTCCAGGGCACGGACCATCCGCCGGGTGTCCCCCAGGCGTGCAGCACTGTCCGGATCCACTGCTTGCAGGCGTTTTCGCAGGCCCTCCAGACCGATCTCCCGGCCCTCCGCCTCGATCCGCGCGCGGACGTCCGGATCGGTCGGCGGGAACTCGAGCTCGTCCAGCGCGGCCCGCACGTACAGCCCCGACCCACCGACGAGCACCGGCACCCTGCCCCGGGCCCGGATCCCGTCGACCACCTCCCGCGCCTCGGACTGGAAACGGGCCACCGAGGCCTCATCGGTCACGTCCAGCACGTCGAGCAGGTGGTGGGGTATCCCCCGCCGTTCGGAGACCGGGAGCTTGGCCGTGCCGATGTCCATGCCGCGGTAGAACTGCAGGGCGTCACTGTTGACGATCTCCCCACCCAGCCGTTCGGCCAGGTCCAGAGCCAGCTCTGACTTCCCGGTGCCCGTCGGCCCGACGACGGCCACGATCGGCGCGCGGCCGTCGTCGGTCATGCGGGGCGCAGGGTGGGCATGCCCAGGCTCACGCCGGCAGAGCCGGCAGCACCCTCGGCGCCTGCTGCTCCCGCGCCGGGTGAGGGCACACCGCAGGAGGCAGCCTGGGCAAGGTCCCAGGCGTCGCCGGCACGGGACCGGCGCAGGGCGTAGCCGTCCGGATCGTCCGCTGTGGGGTCCGCGATCAGGAAGTAGGGGTGGGATGCCGTCACCGTCACCGTGACGACATCACCGGGCCGCGGGACCTCGGCGCCCTCCGGGACGCTGAAGTGCACGAGCCGGTTGTCCGGGGCACGGCCGGCCAAGCGACCGGTCGCTGCGTCCTTGGAGCCGGAGTGGTTCGTCACCAGCAGCTCCTGGCGGGTGCCCACGAGCTTCGCCGTCTCCTCGGCGCTGATGCGGTCCTGCAGGGCAGTCAGCCGCTCGAAGCGTTCCTGGACGACCGCCTTGGGGACCTGGTTCTCCATCTCCCCGGCGGGGGTTCCCGGGCGGATGGAGTACTGGAAGGTGAAGGCCGAAGAGAAACGGGAGGCCTCCACCACGTCCAGGGTGTCCTGGAAGTCCTGCTCGGTCTCCCCGGGGAATCCGACGATGATGTCCGTGGTCACGGCGGCGTGCGGGATCCGTTCCCGGACCTTGTCCAGGATGCCGAGGAACTTCTTGGACCGGTAGGAGCGGCGCATCTCCTTGAGGATTCGGTCCGAGCCGGACTGCAGCGGCATGTGCAACTGCGGCATGACGTTGGGGGTCTCGGCCATGGCATCGATGACGTCGTCGGTGAAGGAGGCCGGATGGGGGCTGGTGAAGCGGACCCGCTCCAGTCCCTCGATCGAGCCGCACGCGCGCAGCAGCTTCGCGAAGGCACCGCGGTCGCCGAACTCGACTCCGTAGGTGTTCACGTTCTGGCCGAGCAGGGTCACCTCCACGGCGCCGGCATCCACGAGGGCCTGGACCTCGGCGAGGATCTCACCGGGACGGCGGTCCTTCTCCTTGCCGCGCAGGGCCGGGACGATGCAGAAGGTGCAGGTGTTGTTGCAGCCCACCGAGATGGAGACCCACCCGGAATAGGTCGAGTCGCGCTTGGTCGGCAGGGTGGAGGGGAAGGTCTCCAGCGATTCCAGGATCTCGAGCTCGGCCTGCTGGTTGTGACGGGACCGCTCCAACAGGGTGGGCAGCGAACCGATGTTGTGGGTGCCGAACACGACGTCGACCCATGGGGCCTTGTCGATGATGGTCTTCTGGTCCTTCTGGGCCAGGCAGCCGCCGACGGCGATCTGCATGCCGGGGTGGTTGTCCTTGACGGCGCGCAGGTTGCCGAGGTTCCCATAGAGCTTGTTGTCCGCATTCTCCCGGACGGCACAGGTGTTGAACACGACGAGGTCGGGTTCCGTCGTCCCCTCGACCGGGGCATAACCGGCGTCCTCCAGCAGGCCGGAGATGCGCTCGGAATCGTGCACGTTCATCTGGCAGCCGAAGGTGCGGACCTGGTATGTGCGCTCATCGAGACGGGGGGTGGAAGTCACCGCAGTATTCTAGTCGTCGTCCAGGGCGAAAGCATCCGCCTCATCCTCGAGGCCACCGAGGACGTCCTTGACGATGCCCAGTGCCATGCCCGGCGGGTATCCCTTGCGGGCGAGCATGGCGGCCAGGCGCCGGACGGTCTTGTCCCGCTCCGCCCGGTCCTCAGCCGAGTCTCCGTGCGGGAGCTGGCGCCCGCGGATCTTTCGCTGGACGAGTTCGACGGCGGCCTCACGTTCGGCGTCCTCACTGATCGTCTCGAGGGCCTGTTCGGCGGCTTCCCCGGAGACGCCCTTCTGCTGGAGCTCCCGGCGCAGAGCACCGCGGGCGAGGCCTTTGGAGCGTTGGCGGGTGCGGACGAAGTTCTCCGCATAGGCGGTGTCATCCACGAGCCGGACATCCTCGAGGCGGTCCAGCACGGCGGCGGCCACGTCCTCGGGGACATCCCGCTCGGCGAGCTTCTCCTCCAACTGTTTCCGCGACTTCGGCGAGGCGGCGAGCTGGCGCAGCACGATGGTCCGCGCCACCTCCGTGGCGGCCGGCTCCGGATCGTCCGTGAGGTGCTCGGGGACGTCCGGTACCGCACGGAGGTGGCGACGTGTCATCAGGCCGGGGACTGACCCGAGACGGCGCGCAGCTGCGGCTCGCCCGCGGTCTCGTCCTCGGCCGTCACGCCGATGCCGAGCTTCTCCAGGATGCGGGTCTCGATCTCGTCGGCGAGGTCGGGGTTGTCCTTGAGGAAGCGGCGGGAGTTCTCCTTGCCCTGGCCCAGCTGATCGCCGTCGTAGGTGTACCAGGCGCCGGACTTCTTCACGATGCCCTCGTCCACGCCCATGTCGATCAGGGAGCCCTGGCGGGAGATGCCCTCGCCGTAGATGATGTCGAACTCGGCCTGCTTGAAGGGCGGGGCCATCTTGTTCTTGACGATCTTGGCACGGGTGCGGTTGCCGACAGGGTTCCCGCCCTCTTTCAAGGTCTCGATCCGGCGCACGTCGATCCGGACGGAGGCGTAGAACTTCAGGGCCTTGCCGCCGGTGGTGGTCTCGGGGCTGCCGAAGAACACGCCGATCTTCTCACGCAGCTGGTTGATGAAGATGGCGGTGGTCTTGCTCTGGGCCAGGCGGCCGGTGATCTTGCGCAGGGCCTGGGACATCAACCGGGCCTGCAGGCCCACGTGGCTGTCACCCATCTCGCCCTCGATCTCGGCGCGGGGCACCAGCGCGGCCACCGAGTCGATGACGACGATGTCCAACGAGCCCGAGCCGATCAGCATGTCCATGATCTCGAGGGCCTGCTCACCGGTGTCCGGCTGCGAGACCAACAGGGCGTCCGTGTCCACGCCAAGCTTCTTGGCGTATTCCGGGTCCAGGGCGTGCTCGGCGTCAATGAAGGCGGCGATGCCGCCGTTGCGCTGGGCGTTGGCCACGGCGTGCAGGGCGACCGTGGTCTTGCCGGAGGATTCCGGACCGTAGATCTCCACCACGCGGCCGCGCGGCAGGCCGCCGATGCCCAGGGCCACATCCAGGCCCACGGAACCGGTGGGGATGACCTCCATCGGGGCCCGGACCTCGTCACCCAGGCGCATCACCGAGCCCTTGCCGTACTGCTTGTCGATCTGGGCCAGTGCGGCTTCCAGAGCCTTGTCGCGGTCAGTGGCTGACGCCATGATTCACCCCTACGTGTGCTGGTGGCGGGCGGCCTTCGAGCCGTTCCCCTGTACTGCTGACGAACCTACTGGATCGCCCGGACGGGTTAGCGGAACGCCGCTGGTGCTGTGGATGACATGCCCGGGGCAGAGCCCGGTTCATGTCCTGTGGAAGAGCTTACCGCCGTTCGAAGATGTTTTCGAAGAGTCCGGTCCCGGCGTGTCCTCGACGCCGTCCGGGCTCAGCCCACGGCTCAGCCCCCGTCGCGGTCCCGCACCGGGAGATCGCGCCCGAAGCGGCGCCCCTCGGGGACGCCCTGGAGGTCGCAGACGTCGAGCCACACGCGCCGCGGGTCCACGCCGGCGTCGAGGGCCCGGTCCGCGGTCTCCAGGAGGGACGGCAGGACCAGGGTCGCGGCGATCACGCCGGCGTTGCCGGGACCGAATTCGTCGTCCATCAGCCGGCGGAACTCACTGTGCTTCATCTCTGGACCCTTCCGTCCCCTCACGGCAACAGGACCGCAACCCCGAGGGGCTGCGGTCCTGCGCTGCGGTCGTGGTCAGTGGCTGCCGGCGAGCTGGCCGAAGTCGTCCGGGACCTCGTCCGGGATGCGGGCACCGAACTCCTCGGGGGCGAAGCCGCTCTCGAGGTCCACGGGCACGGTGTCCGGGATGTGCACTCCCTCTTGGAGGGCGATGCGGTCCGAGACCTCGCGCAGCATCAGGGACATGGGCACGTTCAGGGCGCTGCAGATGGAGGACAGCAACTCCGAGGAGGCTTCCTTCTGTCCGCGCTCGACCTCGGACAGGTAACCGAGGGAGACCCGCGCATGGTGGGAGACCTCGCGGAGCGTGCGGCGCTGGCGCTGGCGGACGTCACGCAGGACGTCTCCGATTTCCTGGCGAAGGACTGGCACGGCGTGCTCCTTGGTCTCGAGGGAGTCGGTGGGGACGTTTTCACCGGTCTCCAGCCAACGGGTGATGCCGTTGATGGTTACCGGATGCTTCATCATGTCTACTGTCTTCTCCTGAGTGGGTACTGGGAATGGCCGATCAGGCCAACTGGTGGGTACAACGGTGACCGGGCCGGTATTTGTTCCCGCTCCGGCCGCCCATCCTCTGGATTCCCAGCCGATTCCCAGCTGACTGCGCGGCGTGCTCCCAGCCTACCGACAACCCCGGACCCGGAGGCAAGCCTGCCGACGCATCCGGGCCTTTCCGTGACGCAAATGTCATGCTGATCGGCTCAGACGCGCCTGCACCATCTGCAGCGCCCGGCGGACCGTGCCCCGCCGGATCGCCTCCCGATCGCCGTCGAGGTGCAGCAGCACGGCCTCCGGCTCCGCGTGGTCCGGTATCCCGGCCAGCCCCAGGTAGACCGTGCCCACCGGCTTGCCCTGGTGCGCCTCCGGTCCGGCCACGCCGGTCGTGGCGATCCCGATGTCGGCCCCCGCCACGCGGCGGGCACCCTCGGCCATCTGCCGGGCCACCTCGGCGTCCACGGCGCCGGCCCGGGCGAGCAGGCCCGGGTCCACGCCGAGCAGCCGCTCCTTGACGTGGTTCTGGTAGGCCACCACTCCACCCTGCAGCGTCCCGGAGGCTCCGGGCACCTCGGCCAGGGTGGCGGCCAGCAGTCCGGCGGTCAGGGATTCCGCGGTGGCGACCGTCAGGCCGCGGCGGATCAACAACTGCACGACGGCGGTCGGCAGGCGCTCCGCATCGGCCAGTGTGACCGGACCCATCGGCTCGTCCCGTTCCACGCGGTCAATCAAGGCTGGACTTGCTGGACTGGCCGGCGAGGGAGTCCCGGCGCAGCCGCAGGCCCTTGACGACGTAGTCGACTCCGGTGATGAGGGTGACCGCGAGGGCAGCGGCCATCAGCGTCCAGCCGGCCCACAACCACCAGTCCCCCAGCACCGGGCCCAGCGGGGCCAACAGCCACAGCAGGGCGGCGGCCTGGAGCACGGTCTTGAGCTTGCCGCCCCTGGAGGCCGGCATCACGCCGTACTTCAGCACCATCAGGCGCATCACCGTGATCCCCCATTCGCGCACGAGGATCAGCACGGTCACCCACCACCAGAGCTCGCCCAGCAGGGAGAGCACGACGAAGGCGGACCCGGTCAGGAGCTTGTCCGCGATGGGATCGGCGATCTTGCCGAAGCTGGTGACCAGGCCGCGGGCCCGGGCGATGTCCCCGTCCAGCTTGTCGGTGTAGATGGCCACGGCGAACAGGGCGAAGGCCACCCAGCGCAGGGCCATCGAGTCCTCACCCGAGGGGCCCCCGGCCACGAGCGTCCAGATGAAGAACGGGACCATGACGATCCTGACGGCCGTCAGGAGGTTGGGTAGGTTCCAGTTCTCACTCATGCGTGCAGTCTACGGATCTCACCGGCCGGTGAGGTGCCACGCGTCCTCGGAGCCCTCGCCGTCCTCGCCACCGTCCTCGTCGTACCAGTCGTCCGCCGCGGGACGGGAGGCGAGATCGTCCGCCACCAGGTCACGCCCGTAGTCGGGAGCGTGGTGATCCACGGTCTCCGCCGGCAGGGAGCCGCGCACCAGTTCCTGGTCCGAGGGGGCCTGGCCGGAGCGCTGGGGCATCTCCGGGTACGCCGCGCCCGCCGGACCGGAACCGCCGGAGCCGCCGACGTGGTCCTCACGGGCGAAGCCCCCCGAGGCATCCATGCCGTCGGCGGGATCCGCGTGCACCACGTCCTCGGCATAGGCCTCGGGGGCATCCTCGCTCGGCGCCGCGGCCGGCGGGCCGTCGCCACGGATGGTGGCCAGCAGGTCGGCCAGGTCATCGGGCTTCACCAGCACGTCCCGGGCCTTGGAACCCTCCGAGGCGCCGACGACGCCGCGGGACTCCATCAGGTCCATGAGGCGCCCGGCCTTGGCGAAGCCGACGCGCAACTTGCGCTGCAGCATGGAGGTGGAACCGAACTGCGTGGTGACCACGAGCTCGGTGGCCTGCAGCAGCAGGTCCATGTCGTCGCCGATGTCCTCGTCGATGACCTTCTCGACCTTCTCCGGAACCACATCCTGGCGGTACTGCGCGGTCATCTGCGTCTTGACGTGCTCCACGACGGCGTGGATCTCGGATTCGTTGACCCAGGCCCCCTGGACGCGCATCGGCTTGGACTTGCCCATCGGCAGGAACAGGGCGTCACCTTGGCCGAGCAGCTTCTCCGCACCGGGCTGGTCCAGGACCACGCGTGAGTCCGTGACGGAGGAGGTGGCGAAGGCCATGCGGGAGGGCACGTTGGCCTTGATGAGGCCGGTGACCACGTCCACCGAGGGCCGCTGGGTGGCCAGCACCAGGTGGATGCCGGCCGCACGGGCGAGCTGGGTGATGCGGACGATCGCATCCTCGACGTCCCGCGGAGCGACCATCATCAGGTCGGCGAGCTCGTCCACGATCACCAGCAGGTACGGGTAGGGCTTGAGCACGCGCTTGGAGTCCGGCGGGAGGTTGACCTTGCCGGCCCGGATCGCCTTGTTGAAGTCGTCCACGTGCTTGTAGCCGAAGGCCGCCAGATCGTCATAGCGGGTGTCCATCTCACGCACGACCCACTGCAGGGCCTCCGCCGCCTTCTTCGGGCTCGTGATGATCGGGGTGACCAGGTGCGGGACGCCTTCGTACGCGGTGAGCTCCACGCGCTTCGGATCCACCATGACCATGCGGACCTCGTCCGGGGTGGACCGCATCAGGATCGAGGTGATCATCGAGTTCACGAACGAGGACTTGCCGGCACCGGTGGCGCCGGCCACGAGCATGTGCGGCATCTTGGCGAGATTGGCCATGACGAAGCCACCCTCGACGTCCTTGCCGACGCCCATCACCATCGGGTGGTCCGTCTTGCGCGCGGCGTTGGAACGCAGCACGTCGCCCAGGGCGACGACCTCCTTGTCCGCATTCGGGATCTCGATGCCGATGGCGGACTTGCCCGGGATCGGCGAGAGGATGCGCACGTCGGAGGACGCCACGGCGTAGGAGATGTTCTTGGACAGTGCCGTGACCTTCTCCACCTTGGTGCCCGGTGCGAGTTCGATCTCATAGCGCGTGACCGTGGGGCCGCGGGAGAACCCGGTGACCTCGGCGTCGACCTTGAACTGTTCCAGGGTCGAGGTCAGGGCGGCCACCACGGCGTCGTTGGCCTCGGTGCGGTCCTTGTGCGGCGGGCCGGCCGGCAGCAGGGCCGAGTCCGGCAGGGTGTAGGTGATGTCCCCGCCCAGGTGCAACTGCTCGGAACGTGCCGGCATGGGCGGCAGCTCGGCCGGCCGGGCCACCGGGGTCGCCTTCACGACCGCAGCCGGTGCTGCTGTCGGCGCTGCCGGCGGCACGGTGCCGATCGGTTCGGTCGCCGGCCCGGCGGGGGCATCGGGCCCGACGCCGGCCGCTTCCTTGACGCGGGCGATGGCCAGTTCCCCGGCGGTCGGCCGCCGGACGCCCGGTGGCACGGCCGGCCCGGAGGACTCAGCCTCGGCGGGGGTCGCCGCCGAGTCTGCCTCGTGGTGCCTGTCAGGGTCGGCGTCGGCGTCGCCGATCACGGCGGTCTCGTAGGCCTCCGTGGTGGTGACCGGATCACCGTTCTGGTCCAGGACCGCGGTCGGCTGTTCCTCGTCACGCCCGAAGAGCCGGGTGCCCTTGCGCTTCTTCTTGCTGAGTTTGTCTCGCTGTCCCGGCTTGCCGGCGTGGTCCCGGTCGTGCTGCGTCAGGTAGGACTGGTCATGGGAGTCCTCACCGTCCCGGTCGGCCCGGCTCTCGCGGGCACCGCGGGCGGTGCGGTCCGGGCGCTCGGTGGCCGCGCCGCCGTCGGGCTGGCCGGTGAGCCAGGCATAGGCGTCCCGGGTGCGCTGCGGGATCTGGCCCACCGGGGTGGCGGTGACGATCAGCAGTCCGAAGAGGACGAGGACCACCATCAGGGCCCACACGGGCCACGGCGTCAGCAGGGAGGCCAGCGGGGTGGTGGCGAGGTAGCCGACCAGCCCTCCCCCGGCCAGGAGGTTCTCGAAGGAATCGGCCACGGCGGGCAGGCCCGCCACGAGGTGGGCGATCCCGGCGGCGCCGACCAGCATGACCAGCAGACCGATCGAGATGCGGCCGTTGTCCCGGTGCTCCTGGGGCGTGCGGAAGTACCGGACCGCGATGATGAGCAGCACGGCCGGGAAGAGCAGGGTGGCCCAGCCGAGGGTGCCGGCGGCCACGTTGTGGACCACGGTGCCGTAGCCCGGGGTGCCGCGCAGGCCCCACCATTCCACCGAGCCGATGACGAGGGCGAGGACCACGAGGAAGAAACCGGTGCCGTCGCGGCGGTCTTCGGGGTCGATCCTGGCGTCGCGGCCGACCTTGCGCACGCCGGCGCCGATCGGCGTGGCCAGGGCCATCCAGAACCCGCGCGCCGCGCGGACGAACAGGTTACCCGCCGGCTGCGGGACGGGTTCGGGCGCGCTGCGGTTGCGCTGGGTGGTGCCGGACGGGCGCGCAGACGACTTCGCCGACTTCGGCTCCACACCCTTGCGGGCGGTGGAGGTCGAGGACCGGCTGGACTGCGAACGCGTCGGGGAAGTACGGGTCGCCATGCTACGTAGGGTACCGGCGTCCCCGTGGGCTGTCCGTGACCAACACAGGGTTCCGGCGACGGGTCCGGCCGGACAGGCGGACGCGCCAGGTCCTCGTGCAGGGCCAGCGGGCCCGCGCCTCAGGCCTCCAGGACCACCGGGACGATCATCGGCCGGCGGCGCAGCTTGCGGTTGACCCAGGTGCCGATGACGCGGCGGACCACCTGCTGGAGCTGGTGCGTGGTGTGGTCCGCGTTGGACTGCACGGCCTCCTCGAGGGCGCGGGCGATCTTGAGCTTGACCTCGTCGAACACCGAATCGTCCTCCGCCACGCCGCGGGCGTGGATGTCCGGGCCGGACACGATGGTGCCGGTCTGGCGGTTGACCACCGAGATGATCGAGATGAACCCCTCCTCGCCGAGCACCTGGCGGTCCTTGAGGTCGGAATCGGTGATCTCGCCGATCGAGGAACCGTCCACGTAGACGAATCCGCACTCCACCTGTCCGGTCACGCGTGCCACGCCGTCCGTGAGGTCCACCACGGAACCGTCCTCGGTGAGCAGGACATTCTCGCTCGGCACCCCGGTCGACTCGGCGATCTTGCCGTTGGCGATCAGGTGTCGGGTCTCCCCGTGGACCGGCATCACGTGGGTCGGCTTGACGATGTTGTAGCAGTAGAGCAACTCGCCCTGGGACGCGTGCCCGGAGACGTGGACCTTCGCCATGCCCTTGTGGACCACCTCCGCACCGAGCTTCATCAGGCCGTTGACCACCCGGAACACCGAGGTCTCGTTGCCCGGGATCAGGGACGAGGCCAGGATGACGAGGTCGCCGGCGTTGAGCTGGATACGGTGGTCCCCGTTGGCCATCCGGGACAACGCGGCCATGGGCTCGCCCTGGGAGCCGGTGCACATCAGCACCACCCGGTCATCCGGCAACTGGTCGACCTGCTTGAGGTCCACCAGGATGCCCTCCGGCACCGTGAGGTAGCCCAGCTTGGCCGCGATGCCCATGTTGCGGACCATGGAGCGTCCCACGAAGCAGACCTTGCGGCCATGCTGGTGGGCGGCGTTCAGGACCTGCTGGATGCGGTGCACGTGGGACGCGAACGAGGCGACGATCACGCGCTGGTCGGCCCGGGCCATCAGACCCTCGAGGACGGTTCCGATCTCCTTCTCCGTGGTGGTGAACCCGGGGACCTCCGCATTGGTCGAGTCGGTGAGGAACAGGTCCACGCCGTCCTCCCCCAGGCGGGCGAAGGCCCGCAGGTCGGTGATGCGGCCGTCCAGCGGCAACTGGTCCATCTTGAAGTCGCCGGTGTGCAGGATGGTGCCGGCCTGCGTCTTGATGGCCACCGCGAGGGCGTCCGGGATCGAGTGGTTGACCGCCACGAACTCGCACTCGAAGGGGCCGAGATGCTCGGTGTCCCCCTCCGTGACGGTGAGGGTGAGCGGGCGGATCCGGTGCTCCTCGAGCTTGGCCTCGATCAGGGCCAGGGTCAGGGTGGAGCCGATCAGGGGGATGTCCGCCTTCAGGCGCAACAGGTACGGCACGGCGCCGATGTGGTCTTCGTGGCCGTGGGTCAGCACCACGCCGACCACGTCGTCGAGGCGGTCCTCGATATAGCTGAAGTCTGGCAGGATCAGGTCCACGCCGGGCTGGTGCTCTTCGGGGAAGAGCACGCCGCAGTCGACGATCAGGATCTTGCCGTCCAGTTCGAAGACGGTCATGTTGCGGCCCACCTCGCCGAGGCCGCCGAGGGGGACGATGCGGCAGGTGCCGGGCTTCAGCGCGGGTGGGGTGGACAGGCGGGAGCCTGGTGCCATGGGGTTCGGTCCCTTCTAGAAGGTGAGTCCGGCCTCCGCGAGGTCGGCACGGATGATGGTCTTCTCGTCCTCGGTGGCCTCCACGAGGGGGAGGCGGACCACCGAGTTCGGCAGGATGCCCTGCCAGTTCAGGATCGTCTTGGCGGAGACCGCTCCCTGGATGTGGGTCATCACCGCCCGCTGGTACGGGTCCAGCTCGAAGTGCAGCGCCTGGGCCGCCGCCAGGTCACCGACGAGCATGGCGTCCACCATCCGGCGGTACAGCCGCGTGGCCACATGGGCCGTCACGGAGACCACGCCCACGGCGCCCAGGGTCATGAGCGGCATGGTCAGGGAGTCCTCGCCCGAGTAGATGTCCAGGTCCGTGTTCGCCGCCACCAGGGTGGTGGACTGGAAGTCGCCTTTGGCGTCCTTGAGGGCCACGATGTTCGGGTGCTGGGCCAGCGCGATGATGGTGTCCGGGTTGATCGGCATGACCGAGCGCCCGGGGATGTCGTAGAGCATGACCGGAAGGTCGGTGGCGGAGGCGATGGTCTCGAAGTGCGCCCGGATGCCGGCCTGGTTGGGCTTGTTGTAGTACGGCGTGACCAGCAGCAGGCCGTCGACGCCGGTCTTGGCGGCCAGCTGGGACAGGTGCACCGAGTGCCCTGTGTCATTCATGCCGGTGCCGGCGATGACCTTGGCACGGCCGCCCACCGCCTCCACCACGGCCTCGAACATGGCCACGTTCTCCTCGTCCAGCAGGGTCGAGGTCTCCCCGGTGGTGCCGGTGATGACCAGCCCGTCGGCGCCCTCGTCCACGAGGTGGTTCGCCAGTTTCTGGGCCGAGTCCAGGTCCAGGCCGCCGTCCTCCGTGAAGGGAGTGACCATGGCGGGGACAACGGTGCCGAAGGTGTTCGCGGAGCGCGCGGCAGGGGTCTCGATCATGGCTGCCAGCCTACCTGCGAGAATGGCCTGCGGCAGGTAGCCGGAGGGCGAGAGTCTGGGCTGACACCACAAGCGGACCTCGGACGAGCCAGGAACGACGAACCACGAACAAGGAGTGGCCCATGGCGGCAACCACGGCAGTGCAGCGGCGCATCCCCGGTGTGGACGCGGCCCGGGGCCTGGCCCTGCTGGGCATGATCGCCACCCACCTGCTCCTGTTGGTGTCCACGGACGGGACGGAGCCGACCGTCGTCGGGCTGGTGTTCGCCGGGAAGTCCTCGGCGCTGTTCGCCACGCTGGCCGGCGTCGGCCTGGCCCTGCTCACCGGCGGCGCGGGCCGGACCGGCGCACCCCACCGTGGCCCGCTGCTCGGCTGGGACCGCCGCCGGGTGGCGGTGCGCGCGCTGCTGCTGTTCGTCCTCGGACTCGCCTGCGGTTCCCTGGACATCAACGTCGCCATCATCCTGGCCCAGTACGCCTTGCTGTTCCTGGTCGCGTTGCCGTTCCTGCACCTGGGTGCCCGCACCCTGGCCGTCTGGGCGATCGGCTGGGTGCTGCTCTCCCCCGTGGTCGCGAGCCTGCTGTCCGCGGCGATGCAGTCGGCGGTGGGGTCGGCGGCCTATGTGGACGGCTGGCGGCTGTGGTCCAACCCGACCCTCATCGATCTCGTGTCCCAGCCCGGGCTGCTGGCCTGGGACCTGCTGGTCTCGGGCTACTACCCCGTGCTGCAGTGGTTCGGCTATGTGCTCTTCGGCCTCTTCCTCGGCCGGCTGCGGCTGGACCGGATGCGGGTGGCGGCGGTCGTGGCCGTCGGTGGTGCCGCGCTGGCCACGGCCGCCTTCCTGGTGTCCCGTGGACTCCAGCAGTGGCCCGGGGTGGCCTCGGCGCTGGCCACCGGGACGGGAGCCGGCTCGCGTACCCTCGAGGCCGAGCTGCTGACCGGTGCCAGCCTGTCCACCGAGTCGGTCCAGCACCTGGCGGTGTGGTTCACGCTCGCGACGCCTCACTCCGGGGCACCGCTGGACCTGCTGCTGACCTGCGGCACCTCCGCCCTCGTGCTCGGCGTCTGTCTGCTTTTGACCCAGGTCGCCCGTGGGGTCCTCGTCTGGCCACTGATGCCGCTGATCGGTGCCGGCACCCTGCCGCTCACGCTGTACGTGGGGCACCTGGTGGCGCTGGACGTGTTCGAGACGGCCACGGCGGACTGGCCCCGTCTGGGCCTGCTCCTGACCTACTGGGTGGGTTGCCTCGTCGCCGGAACCCTCTGGCGCGGATTCGGCTGGAGGGGCCCGTTGGAGTGGCTGGTCGCGACCGTCTCGGGCACGCTGGCCGGACCGCGGCCCTGAGGCGCCGCGGCCCCGACGGGCCGACGGGCCGGTGCCCGGGATTCACCGCTGGCGATGCAGCGGACCACGCACGTGGGCCAGGGGCAGGTTCGTTCCGGACCGCCGGTCCGAGATGATCTCGGCCATCATGGACACCGCGGTTTCCTGCGGGGTTCCGGCCCCGAGGTCCAGGCCCAAGGGCGTGTGCAGCCGCGCCAGTTCGTCCTCGCCCAGTCCCAGGTCCCGCAGGCGCTCCTGCCGTTCCCGGCTGGTGCGCCGCGATCCCATGGCCCCGACGAAGGCGGCCGGCGAGCGCAGGGCCTTCGCCAGCAGCGGGTCGTCGAACTTCGGGTCATGCGTGAGCGCGCAGAGGACCGTGCGGTGATCGATGTGAAGCTCATCCAGGTACTCGTGGGGCCACCGCACGACGACCTGCACCGCCTCGGGGAACCGCTCGCGGGTGGCGAATGCCGCCCGGGCGTCGCAGACGGTCACCCGGTACCCCACCTCGGCGGCCAGCCGGGCCAGGGACACCGCGAAGGCGTTCGAGCCGAAGACCACGAGGTGCGCCGGGGCCGTGAAGCTGCGGACGGCATAGTCAGCGGGTGGGCCGCCGGCGGGACCCGGGACGGTCACGACGCCGGAGCGAGACTCCCGCAGGAGGGCGGCGGCCTCGTCGAGGCGTCGGTCGGGTGCTGCCTCGGACGCCGATGCGGGCTCGGTGGTGGACTCGGTTGCTCTCACGAGACCGCGCCACCCCGCGTCCGGCCCCGGCAGCGCCGTGACGGTGGCGATCGGCTCACCGGAGCGCACCGCCTCGGCGAGGACACGGAAGAAGTCCAGGTCCGCCGAGTCGACGCGTTCGAGGAACACCCGGAGCGAGCCACCACAGGTCAGCCCGACGTCGAGGGCCGCTCCGTCGCTGTACCCGTAGTCCCGGACCAGCGCCCGGCCCGTGGTCGCCACCTCCTGGGCGTGGGCGTGGACGTCCGCCTCGATGCATCCCCCGGACAGGCTGCCGATGACCGTGCCGTCGTCCAAGACGGCCATCTGTGTCCCCGCCGGTCTCGGCGCACTGGAGGACGTGGAGACCACCGTGGCCAGCACGAAGCCGGTGTCACCGTCGAGGACCGGGGCCATCCCCTGCCAGAGGTCGTCACGCTCGGACATCGGCCTCCGTTCCTCGCCTGAGCCTGTCGAGGTCCTGCGGGGTGTCCACGTCCCGGCCCGTGGCCAGGTGCCCCACATCCACGACGTCCACCGCCTCCGGGTGCTTGCGCAGCCAGACCCGGCCGGCCGCGTCTCCCGCCGCCAGGGTGGCCGCCTCCCGGGCCCAGGTCCGGGGGAAGACCAGGGGATGGCCGCGGACCAGCCGCCCCCGGGCCTCCGGGTACCCGGCGGCGATCACCCGCGGGCCGACGGGCGTGGACGTGGCGGAGTCCAGCAGGCACCGCACCACGGCCTCGTCGACGTCGGGCTGGTCCACCAGTGCCACCACGATCGAGCCGGCCGAGGGACCGGAGGGGGCGAGCAGTCGATCGGCGGCGTCGATCCCCGTCCGGAAGGACGAGCCCATACCCGACTCCCAGTCCGGGTTCACCACGATCCGCACCCGCCGGCCCTCGGCGGTCCCCGCCAGCGACCTCTCCAGCAGCAGGCGCACCTCCTCACCCGCGGCGCCGACGACCACCACCACCGCGTCACAGCCGCCGCGCAGCAGGGCACGCGTCATCCGGACCACCTGGGACGTCCCGTCCAGGGACAGCAGGGCCTTGGGCCCTCGGCCCAGGCGGCGGCCCGCGCCGGCGGCCAGCAGCACGCCCACCACCGGAGGGCGGGTGGGGCTCACAGGAAGGCGTCGGCGGTCGCGGGCAGGTTCCGCACCCGGACACCGGTGGCGTGGTAGGCGGCGTTGACCACGGCGGCCGAGGTCCCGACGATGCCGATCTCCCCGATCCCCCGGGAGCCCATGGGGGTGGCCCGCTCGTCCACGTCGTCGAGCCATTCGACGCGCAGGTCACCGATGTCCGCGTGCGAGGCCACGTGATACGACGCCAGGTCCTGGGTCACGAAGTGCCCGAAGCGGGGGTCCCGCACCGACTCTTCGAAGAGGGCCGCCGAGAGTCCCATCACGAGCCCGCCCAGGAACTGCGAGCGGGCGGTGGTCGGGTTGATCACCCGGCCGACCGAGTAGACGCCCAGCATCCGCGGGACCCGTACCTCGCCGGTCCAGCGGTGCACCCTCGCCTCGGTGAACACCGCGCCGAAGGAGTGCATCGCCAGATGCTCCGTGTCGGGGTAGGACTCGGCGGTCGAGGTGGTCTGGACCCCGGGGTCCGGGTCCTCGCCGTGGTCGGCCCGGAACTGCTGTGCGGCCTGGGTGATGGCGGTGCCCCAGGACCCGGTGCCGGAGGAGCCGCCGGCCACGGTGGCGAACGGCAGATCCGTGTCACCGATCGCCAGGTCGATCTCGGCCACGCCCACCCCCAGGGCGTCGGCCGCGATCTGCAGCAGCGCGGTCCGGGCACCCGTGCCGATGTCCACGGCACCGATGGCGACGGCATAGCGCCCCCGCTCCAGGGCCGTGACACGTGCGACGTTGCCGGGGAAGAAATTGGCGGGATAGGTGGCGGAGGCGACACCGGTCCCCACCCACCAGTCGCCGTCGAGGGTGGCACGGGGTGCAGCGGGCCGGTCCGCCCAGCCGAACAGCTCCGCGCCGCGGTACAGGCAGTCGACCAGGCGCCGGTTGCTGAACGGATTGCCGCTGCCCGGGTCCACCGCGGGCTCGTTCCGCACGCGGAGCTCGACCGGGTCGACGCCGGCGGCCACGGCCAGCTCGTCCATCGCCACCTCCAGGGCGTGCATCCCGGGCATCTCCCCGGGGGCCCGCATCCAGGACGGCACGGGGACGTCGAGCGAGGCCACCCGGTGGCTGGTCCGCCGGTGCTCACCCGCGTACATCATCCGGGCCGGGACGGCGGCGTGCTCCACGAACTCCTTGATGGCGGAGGTCTGGACGGTGACGGCATGCTCCAGCGCGATGATCCGGCCGTCCGGCTCCGCCCCGAGGCGCAGGTCGGAGACGGTCTGGGTCCGATACCCGGTCAGCGGGAACATCTGCTGCCGGGTCACGGCCAGCTTCACCGGCCGTCCCTCGGCCCACATCGCGGCCAGGGCCACGGCCACCTCCGGGCCGTGGGGCGGGCCCTTGCTGCCGAAGCCGCCGCCGACGTACGGCGCCCGCACCCGGAGCCGTTCGGGCTCGATGCCCAGCATCGGCGCCAGGGTCGCGGCCACCCGGTGGACCCCCTGGGTGGAGTCCCACATCGTCAGCGTCCCGCCCTGCCACAGTGCGGTGGCGGCGTGCGGTTCCAGGGGATTGTTGTGCTCGTGCGGGGTGGTGTAGGTGTGCTCGATCCGGACCGGTGCCGCCGCCAGCGCCGCGTCCACATCGCCCTGCTCGGTGTCGGTCTCGGAGCCCACACTGGATCGATCGGGCCGGTAGGTCTCGGCGCCCTCCAGGGTGGCCGAGAACGGCTCGGCGTGTTCGTGCACCCGGACCAGCCGGGCCCCCTCCCGCGCGGACTCGGGCGTCTCGGCGAGCACCAGGGCCACGATCTGGCCACGGAACCCGATCCGGTCGTCCTGCAACACGGCCAGTTCGCGGTCCTCGGTGGAGGCGAGCCGCGGTGCCGTGGTGTGGTCCAGGACGGTCACCACCCCCGGGTGCTCCAGGGCATCGCTCGCATCCACGCGCAGCACCCGCCCCCGGGCCGTCCTCGAGGTCACCATCCAGCCATGCAGGGGTGACTGGCCCAGCTCGGCGTCGTTCTCCATGGCGTAGGTCGCGCGGCCCGTGACCTTCTCCCGGCCATCGACCCGCTCCATCGCCGTGCCCATGGCCACGGCCCGGACGGGGTGCGCGGTCATCGTGACTCCTCCCCTGCCGAGGTCCCGCCTGGCGTGCCACCCGGTCTCCCGTCCGGGGTCCCGTATGGGGTCCCGTCCAGACCGCCGAGGAGCCGGGACAGGGCCGCCGTGGTGGCGCCCCGCAGCAGCGGGCGCTTGTACTCGGTGTCCGGGGCGAAGGCCGCCCCCTGCAGCTCGTCTTCCACGGCCGCGGCGATCGCCGGCTCGTCCGGCCTGCGTCCCCGCAGCCCTGCCTCGGCCCGGGTGGCCCGCCACGGTTTGTGGGCGACCCCGCCCCAGGCGAGCGCGATGTCCGCGACCGTGCCGTCGTCGTCGAGGGTCAGGGCGGCGGCGACCGAGACGAGGGCGAAGGCGTAGGAGGCCCGGTCCCGGGTCTTGACGTAGGTCGACTGCCGGGCCAGCGGCGTGGCCGGGAGCTCGACCGCGGTGATCAGCTCACCGTGGGAGAGCGTGGTCTCGATCTCGGGGTGATGCCCGGGCAGGGTGTGCAAGTCCGCCATCGGGACCCGCCGCTCGCCCTCGGGTCCCAGGACCACGACGACGGCGTCCAGGGCGGTCAGGGCGACGGCGAGGTCCGAGGGGTGGGTGGCCACGCAGGCCTCGCTGGCCCCGAGGACCGCGTTGTACCGCCCGTACCCCTCGAGCGCCGAGCAGCCACTGCCCGGTTCCCGCTTGTTGCACGGGGTGGTGACGTCCTGGAAATACACGCACCGGGTACGCTGCAGCAGGTTGCCGCCGGTGGTGGCCTGGTTGCGGATCTGGCCGCTGGCCCCGGCCAGCAGGGCCCGGCTGACGCCGGGCCAGCCGCTGCGCAGGAGCGGATGTGCGGCGAGGTCGCTGTTGCGCACGTTGGTGCCGATCCGCACCCCCGCCTCGGTCTGCTCGACGGTGTCCAGCGGCAGCCGGCTGATGTCCACCAGCCGTCCGGGCGTGCTGACCCCGAGCTTGAGGTGGTCCACCAGGTTCGTTCCGCCGCCCAGGAACCGGGACTGGGGATCCCCGCTGACGGCGCTGACGGCTTCCGCCGCGGTGGCGGGGGCTGCGTAGGTCAGAGGTCTCATCGGCCCGCCGACTCCCGGATCGCGCCGAGGATGCCGGCGTAGGCGCCGCAGCGGCACAGGTTGCCGCTCATGCGCTCGCGGATCTCCTCGTCGGTGAGCTCCACGTCCGCCTCGAGGTCAGCGGTCACGTGGCTGGGAGCTCCCCGGCCGGCCTCCTCGAGCATCCCGACGGCGGAGCACACCTGACCCGGTGTGCAGTAACCGCACTGGAATCCGTCGTGCGTGATGAACGCCTGCTGGACCGGGTGGAGGTCCCCCTCCTCTCCCGGCCCGGCCAGTCCCGCCGCCGTCACGATCTCGGCGCCGTCATAGGCGACGGCCAGGGCCAGGCAGGTCAGGTGGCGGCGCCCGTCCAGCAGGACCGTGCAGGAGCCGCACTGACCGTGATCGCAGCCCTTCTTGGGCGAGGTGTTGCCGGCCCGTTCACGCAGGGCGTCCAGCAGGGTGGTGCGGGTGTCCACGGTCAGCGCGTGGTCGGTACCGTCGATCCGGAGGGTGATGCCCTGCTCCGGGACGTGCTCTGCGGTGTGCGGTGACTCATGGTCCGGATGGTGTGCTGCGACGTGTTCCAAAGGCCCTCCCTGGCCGGCAGTGTGCGGTGCTGCTGCGCACACAGTACCGAGGGGACGGACCGCCTGGCCACACCCGCGGCCCGGTGAGAACGGCCCGATCAGGGCCGGGTCCTCAGCCCCCGGACCGGGCGGAGTACAGCCCGATCGCGTCCCGCATGGCCTTGCGCGCCCGCGAGCGGTCCCCAGAGGCGTCATAGCCGAGGGAGAGCCGGTACCAGGAGCGCCAGTCCTGCGGGGCGGCCTCGGCCTCGGCACGGAAGGTCTCGAACTGGACGTCCGCGGCGGCGCGGTCGATGCGCCCGGCGTCCGAGCGGGGCAGGTTGTCCTCGGGCAGCCCGCCCTCGGCCTCCAGGGTGCGGCCCATCTTCTCCATTGTCAGGCCGAAGCGCAGTTCGCGCCACAGCGTCCACACGCCCACGGCGACCACGCAGAGCACCGCCACCCCGAGGATCTTGGCGATGGGCTGCGGTGCCTGCAGGAAGCCCACGGCGGACACGATGGCCACCACCGCGAACAACAGCATGAGGGCGGCGATCGCCACCACTCCGATCTTGGTTCTCATCGTCGTCCGCTCCAGCTCAGTCGAGGTCCAGGTAGGCGTCCAGGCCGTAGGCCAGGCCGGGCCGGGAGGCCACGGTCCGCAGCCCCAGCAGGACGCCGGGCATGTACGCCCCGCGGTCGAAGGCGTCGTGGCGGAGCACGAGCTGCTCCCCCGGCCCGCCCATCAGGACCTCCTGGTGGGCCTCCAGCCCGCGCAGTCGCACGGCGTGCACGCGGATCCCGTCCACCAGGGCCCCGCGGGCGCCGTCCGGATCATGGGTGGTCGCGTCCGGGGACGGGCCGACGCCGGCCGCCTGGCGGGCGTCCGCGATCAGTCCCGCGGTGCGCACCGCGGTACCCGACGGGGCATCGACCTTGTCCGGGTGGTGCATCTCGACGATCTCCACCGAGGGGAAGTGGCGGGCGGCCTTCGCGGCGAAGGCGCTGGCCAGGACGGAGCCGACCGAGAAGTTCGGGGCGATCAGCACGCCCACCTCCGGGTGCGCCGCCAGCTGCCGGGCGAGCGCCTCGCGGCGCTCGGCGGACCAGCCGGAGGTCCCGACAACGGCGTGCAGCCCGTGCTCCACGGCGAAGGCGACGTGGTCCGGGGAGATCTGCGGCACGGTGAGGTCCAGCAGGTGGCTCGCGCCGGCGTCGAGGGCGGCTGAGAGGGGGTCCCGGGAGCCGAGCTCGGCTACCAGCTCGAGGTCCGGGGCTCCGCCCACGGCCGCCACCGCGTAGCGGCCCATCTTGCCGGTGGCCCCGAGGATGGCGACCCGGATCGGTGCGCCGCCGAGGTCGGTGGAGGGTGCGGTGCGGGGTGCGGTGCGGGGTTCGGTCTCGGGCGCAGTCATGTACTCCAGTTTAGGCGCCGGTGGAGGTCCCCGGCGCCGCCGCCCGTGGGGTCACCGCAGGGATGGTGCTAATTCCGTTCCCCGGCAGGTTTCACCGGCGCCCGCCCGGTGTGCGTGCGAGAGGAACCGACCACGTTCCCGGACTTCCAGTCCGCCCAGCCGGGCCGGTCCACCATGAAGGCCTCGATCTCGGCCGTGCTGGCCACCAGCTTCGGATCGTGCTTGAGGTAGTGCTTCGTCTCCCGGGCGATCAGGCCGGAGAGGATGAGCAGACCGATGAGGTTCGGCAGCGCCATCAGGCCGTTCATGATGTCGGAGAAGCTCCAGACGATGGCCAGCGGCACGGTGCAGCCGACGAACACCACGAGGGAGAACACCACGCGGTAGGGCATCACGAGCCGCTGACCGAAGAGGCGTTCCACGTTGCGCTCACCGTAGTAGGACCAGCCGAGGATGGTGGAGAACGCGAACATGATCAGGCCGATGGTGACGATCCAGTGACCCCATTCGCCGGGCAGTCCACTCGAGAAGGCCTCGCCGGTCATCAGGGCCGCGGAGATCTGCTCACCATTCTCGTCGGTGTGGTTCCAGGTCCCGGTGGTGACGATGACGAGTCCGGTGAAGGACACCACGATGATCGTGTCGATGAAGGTCTGCGTCATGGACACCAGGCCCTGGCGGACCGGGTGGGAGGTCTGGGCCGCCGCCGCCGCGATCGCCGCGGAGCCCAACCCGGATTCATTGGAGAACATGCCGCGGGCCACGCCGTACTGGATGGCGATGATGAGGATGGAGCCGGTGAAGCCGCCGACCGCGGCGGTGCCGGTGAAGGCGTCGGTGAAGATCAGGGCGAAGGCCGCTGGCACCTCGGCGATGTTGACGGCCAGGATGAAGATCGCGGCGGCCACGTAGAAGACGATCATGATCGGCACGAAGGCGGACGTGACCTTGCCGATGGACTTGATGCCGCCCACCAGGACGAGGATGGTCAGGACGGTGAGGATGATGCCGGTCACCCACGGCATCACGCCGAACGACTCCTCCACATTGGCGGCGATCGAGTTGCCCTGAGTCATGTTGCCGATGCCGAAGGACGCCAGGAAGGCGAAGACGGCGAAGGACAGGGCGAGGATCTTGCCGAACGGTCCCTTGATGGCCTTCTGCAGGTAGTACTGCGGCCCCCCCGATTTCTCTCCCGCCTCATCCGTGGTGCGGAAGCGGACCCCGAGATAGGCCTCCGAGTACTTCGACGCCATCCCGAGCAGGCCGGTGACCCACATCCAGAACAGGGCGCCCGGTCCGCCGATGCCGATCGCCGTGGCCACGCCCACGATGTTCCCGGTGCCGACCGTGGCCGCCAGCGCGGTGGTCAGCGCTTGGAACTGGGAGATGTCCCCCTCGGTGTCCGGATCCCTGCGGCGGATGATGCCCAGGTTCAGGGCGGGGAGAAGCTTGTGGAACTGCAGGAAGCCCAGCCGGATGGTCAGGTAGAGGCCGGTGCCCAGCAGCAGGGGGATGAGGAAGAACGGACCCCAGACGAACGAGCCGATGTTGTCCAGCACAGTTTGCAGTTGTTCCATGACGGTGAACCGGTCCTTCTGTCCGAGGTGCGATGCCCGACCCCTCGGGCGACGGATCGGCCGGTGGGAGGCCGATCCGTCCAGAATGTTGCACACACCACAGCAGAGTCAAGCGACTCTCCGGAGGACACGCGCAGGGAAATGTCCTGGACACACCCAGCTGCCGGAGAGTCAGTCCACCGACACGTCCGGTCCGACCATGACCGTGGCCCGCGGGGAGGCGGCCAGCCGCTGGGCCACCGACTGCACCTGGCCGGCCGTCACGGCCCCGAGCCGGTCCAGGGCACCGTCCAGGTCCACGAACTCGCCCGTGACCAATTCGGCCCGGCCCAGGCGGGACATCCGGGAGCCGGTGTCCTCCAGCCCGAGCACGGTGCCGCCGGAGAGCTGGCCGCGGGCGCGTTCCAGTTCCTCGTCCGTGATGCCGTGCTCGGCCAGGCGCTCCAGCTCCGAGACCATCAGTTCGGCCACGGAGGCGGCCTTCTGAGGGGAACAACCGGCGTAGAGGCCGAAGTAGCCGACGTCCGAATACGCGGCGGAGAAGGAGTAGGTGTTGTAGGCCAGGCCACGTTTCTCCCGGATCTCCTGGAACAGGCGCGAGCTCATGCCTCCGCCCAGGGTGGAGTTCATCAGGGCCAGCGCGAACCGGTCGGGATCCAGGGAGTGGACCGAGCGCCCGCCCACCAGAATCGAGGACTGCTCCACCGGCCGGACGATCCGGTGCAGGCCCTCAGCGATCCCCGCCCCGGTGTCCACGTGGCTGC
The DNA here is from genome assembly GCF_040702545.1 of Citricoccus sp. NPDC079358. Taxonomy (NCBI): domain Bacteria; kingdom Bacillati; phylum Actinomycetota; class Actinomycetes; order Micrococcales; family Micrococcaceae; genus Citricoccus; species Citricoccus sp. NPDC079358. The sequence continues at coordinate 16,715 of NZ_JBFBLI010000010.1, read as the reverse complement.
GCCGCGGGGCCGGGGCGGCACCGATCGGCAGGTCCCAGCCCGAACGGTCCAGTGCCTCGACCACGAGCCGGCACACCTCGTCATGGTCCAGGCCACCGGCGGCGGTCACCACCAGCTCATCCGGGCGGTACCACTGGCGGTAGTGCTCCAGCACGCGCTCGCGGGTCACGGCGTTGATGGTCTCGGCGGTGCCGCCGATGGGACGGCCCAGGTCATGTCCGTCCAGCAGGGCCGCGGCCAGGGCCTCGTGCGCGGTGTCGATGGGATCGTCGGCGTCCATGGCCAGTTCCTCGAGGATCACCCCGCGTTCCGTCTCGAGTTCGTCCGGCTCGATCAGGGCGGAGGTGACCATGTCCGTGATCACGTCGATGGCCATCGGCAGGTCGCTGTCCAGCACCCTGGCGTGGTAGCACGTGGACTCCTTGGCCGTGGAGGCGTTGGACTCCCCGCCGACGCGATCGAAGGCCGTGGCGATGTCCATGGCCGAGCGGGTGGGGGTGCCCTTGAAGAGCAGGTGCTCCAGGAAGTGGGTGGAGCCGAACCCGCCCTCCGCCTCGTCGCGGGAGCCCACGGCGATCCAGAAGCCGATGGTGACCGAGCGCTGGTCCGGCATCGCCTCGGTCAGGACCCGGACGCCGCCGGGCAGCACGGAACGCCGAACCACGGAGCCGTGGCCGGCGTCCTGGATGGTTCCGGTGAAATCAGCGGGGATCGGCAGCGTAGGACTCATGTCTCCGAAACTACCAGCGCGGCCATGACCGGCCCCACCGGGGCCTGAAACACCCGTGGCCCGCACCGAAGTGCGGGCCACGGGCCGGAGGAGCTGAGGGATCAGCTCCTTCAGTGGATCAGCGGGAGATCAGTTCTCCTCGGACTCCTCGGCGCCACCTTCGGCATCCGACTCGTTGTCCTCGGACTCGCCGCCCGCGACCACGGGGGCCAGGGACAGCTTGCCGCGGTCGTCGATCTTGGTGATCTCGACCTGGATCTTCTGGCCGACCTCGACGACGTCCTCGACGTCCTCGACGCGCTTGCCCTCGTTGATCTTGCGCAGCTCGGAGATGTGCAGCAGGCCGTCCTTGCCCGGGGTGAGGGACACGAACGCGCCGAAGGTGGTCAGCTTCACCACGGTGCCGAGGTAGCGCTCACCGACCTCGGGGACCTGCGGGTTGGCGATGGCGTTGACCGCGGAACGGGCGGCCTCGGCTGCCGATCCCTCGGTGGCGCCAATCAGCACGGTGCCGTCGTCCTCGATGGAGATGTCCGCACCCGTGTCGTCCTGGATCTGGTTGATCATGGCGCCCTTGGGGCCGATGACCGCACCGATCTTGTCCACCGGGATCTTGACCGCGATGATGCGCGGCGCGTACTGGCTCATCTCGTCCGGGGCGTCGATCGCGGCGTTCAGGACACCCAGGATGTGCAGGCGGGCCTCACGGGCCTGGGTCAGCGCGGCGGCCAGCACGGAGGCCGGGATGCCGTCGAGCTTGGTGTCCAGCTGGATCGCGGTGACGAACTCGGAGGTGCCGGCCACCTTGAAGTCCATGTCGCCGAAGGCATCCTCGGCGCCGAGGATGTCCGTCAGGGCGGCGTAGCGGGTCTGACCGTCCACGGTGTCCGAGACCAGGCCCATGGCGATGCCGGCCACGGCGGCCTTCAGGGGCACACCGGCGTTCAGCATCGACAGGGTGGAGGCGCAGACGGAGCCCATGGAGGTGGAACCGTTGGAGCCCAGCGCCTCGGAGACCTGGCGGATCGCGTAGGGGAACTCTTCACGGGACGGCAGCACCGGGACCATGGCGCGCTCGGCGAGGGCACCGTGGCCGATCTCGCGGCGCTTGGGCGAACCCACGCGGCCGGTCTCGCCGACGGAGTACGGCGGGAAGTTGTAGTGGTGCAGGTAGCGCTTGCGCGTCTCCGGGGCCAGCGAGTCGATCTGCTGTTCCATCTTCAGCATGTTCAGCGTGGTGACACCCATGATCTGGGTCTCGCCGCGCTCGAAGATGGCCGAACCGTGCACGCGCGGCAGAACCTCGACCTCGGCGGTCAGCTTGCGGATGTCCGTGAGGCCACGGCCGTCGATGCGGACCTGGTTGGTCAGGATCTGCTGGCGCACGGCCTTCTTGGTCACCGCACCGTAGGCCTTGGCGATCTCACCGCGGCGCTGCTCGAACTGGGTGCCCTCACCGGTCAGGGCCTCGACGACCTCGGCACGGTAGGCGTCATCGGTGTTCTGGCGTTCCAGCTTGTCGGCGATCGAGTAGATCTCCTGCAGGCGGGCGCCGGCGAACTGCTCCACGGCCTCGTACGCGTCGTCCTCGTAGTCCTTGAAGACCGGGATCTCGACGGGGGCCTTGGCGGCGCGCTGGGCCAGGTCGGCCTGGGCGTCGCAGAGGGCCTTGATGAAGGGCTTGGCGGCCTCGAGGCCCTCGGCCACGACCTCCTCGGTCGGAGCGGTGGCGCCCTGTTCCTTGATGAGGTTCCAGGAGTCCGGGGTGGCCTCGGCCTCGACCATCATCACGGCGATGTCGTCACCGGCCACACGGCCGGCCACGGCCATGTTGAACACGGCGTCCTTGAGCTGGGAGTGCTTCGGGAAGGCGACCCACTGGCGGTTGCCGGTCCCGTCGTCGATCAGGGCCACGCGCACGCCGCCGATCGGACCGGAGAACGGCAGACCGGAGAGCTGGGTGGACATCGAGGCGGCGTTGATGGCCACCGTGTCGTAGACCTCGTCGGGGGCGATCGAGGTGACGGTCACGACGACCTGGACCTCGTTGCGGATGCCCTTGGTGAAGGCGGGGCGCAGCGGGCGGTCGATCAGGCGGCAGGTGAGGACGGCGTCCGTGGACGGGCGGCCCTCACGGCGGAAGAACGAGCCCGGGATACGGCCGGCAGCGTACATGCGCTCCTCGACGTCCACGGTCAGCGGGAAGAAGTCGAAGCCCTCACGCGGGGACTTGCCGACGGTCGTGGCCGACAGCATCGAGGTCTCCTCGTCGATGTAGACCATGGCCGCGCCGGCGGCCTGCTGGGCCAGACGGCCGGTTTCGAAGCGCACAACGCGCTGGCCGTAGGTGCCATTGTCGATGACGGCTTCGGCGAACTTGATTTCGGGACCCTCCATGGGTGGGTGTCCTTTCTTCGCGGCCCGCCGCGTCACCACCCGGTCTTCGATCGAAGCCTCCGGACGCTCGGACACGGTGGTCGAGAGGTTCCGGAAGCCACTGTCGAGGACCGCGAATGGATGGACGCTGACGGGCGTGATGGGTGTGCAGACTGGTGTACAGCAGGGACGGTCACATCGGGTGGCCGTCCCAGACCAGACTAGAGGCGGCGGCCCGAATGGGGAAAACCCCCACGCCCGGGACGCCGCCTGCAGTCATGAGGTCACTTACGCAGGCCGAGGCGTCCGATCAGCGAGCGGTAGCGCTCGATGTCAGTGCGCTCAAGGTACCCGAGCATACGACGACGGCGACCGACCAGGGCCATCAGGCCGCGGCGGGTGTGGTGGTCGTGCTTGTGGGACTTCAGGTGTTCCGTCAGGTCCAAGATGCGACGCGAGAGCACAGCAACCTGCACTTCCGGGGAACCGGTGTCGCCCTCGTGGGTGGCGTATTCCTTGATGATGTCCTGCTTGACGGCGGGGTCGAGTGCCACGCGAACTCCTTATGAGTTGTGCCGCGATCATGATTGGTGGATCCCGCCACCGCGGACTACAGCGGGCACCAGCATTCCAGTCTAGCAGTCCCGTTGCCGTCAGCCGCGTCGCGTGCGCAGCGCGAACGTGAGGTAGGGCAGCACGATGTCCTCCTCCGGACCGAACCCCAGGTGTTCGTGCAGGTACCACTCGAGATTGGCGGTCATCCTCGCGTGGATGTGCTCGCCCGAGCGGAGCCAATACGAACGGGATGCCATCAGCGCGTGGAGGCCGGCCGGCGTCGTGCGGTCCGTCCAGCGCACCTCGTGGTGCTCCTCCGCGCCGAAGGGCGCGCGCGTGCGCCGCTGGGGCCGGCCGGAGCCGGACACATGGACGTCCCCCGCATGCATGATCCGGGTGAGCCGGTGCACCCAGGGCACGGAGGTGTCGAGCTGGTTCCACACCAGGGCCAGCGTCCCGCCGGGGCGCAGCAGCCGCGCAGCCTCCGCCGAGCCGGCGTCCGGGTCGATCCAGTGCCACGCCTGCGCGCTCGTGACCAGGTCGAAGCCACCGGACTCCAGTCCGGTGTGCTCAGCGGCGGCCTGCACGACGGCGGCGGAGGGCACCGCGCGCCGCAGCGGTTCCAGCATGGAGGCGGAGGGATCCACAGCGGTGACCGCGAGCCCCCGGTCCGCCAGCAGCCGGGTGAAGAGTCCGGTGCCGGCGCCCAGGTCCACCGCGGTGCGGGCGCCGGCCGGCACCATGAAGTCGACGCTCGGCGCCGGGTACGAGGGCCGCACCGCGTGATAGTGCTCTCCCCCGGTGGCGAAGGCGGCCCCGAGGCTCTGGCGGGAGGAGCTGTCGAGGCGGGGGTCCCCAGCCGGGCGGTTCGGGACGGGACGTGTCACCGGAATGTCACCAGACGGTCACGGACGGGGGTCCGCCGGAACCGCGGCGAGGACCTCGCGCGTGCGGTCGACGTCCTGGGTCATCTGCTCGACCAGCTTGGGGATGCCCTCGAACGCGACCATGCCGCGCAGCCGGTCGACGAACTCGACCGTGACGAATTGGCCGTACAGGTCGAAGTCCTCGACCTGTTCTTGCGGCCGGTCGATGACATGGGCCTCCACCACCCGGGACACTCCCTCGAAGGTCGGGTTCGAGCCGATGGAGATGGCCACGGGCCACCGCCGGCGGGCCTCGTCGACGAGCCAGCCGGCGTAGACGCCGTCGGCGGGGATCATGCCCTGGACCTCGTCGGAGAGGTTGGCGGTGGGGAAGCCGAGCTCGCGGCCCCGGGCGAAGCCGTGGACGACCTCGCCGCGCACGCGGTGGTGGCGGCCCAGCACTCCGGCCGCCTCACGGACATTGCCCTCCCGCAGTGATTCGCGGATCCAGGTGGAGGAGCAACGGCGGTCCTCGCCGAAGTCGGCCACGTCGATGACGTCGAAGCCGTAGCTGCGGCCGAGTTCCACCATGGTGGCGAAGTCACCGGAGTTCCGGTAGCCGAAGCGGACATCCCGGCCCACCACCACCGCCGTGGCGTTCACGGCGTCCACGATCACGTTGCGGACGAACTCCTCCGGACTCTGCTGGGCGAACTCGAGGGTGTAGTGGATGACCAGCATCGCGTCGATCCCGGCCTGCTCGATCAGCCGGGCCTTCTCCTCGTAGCCGGTGATGGCCTCCTGGAGGTCATTGGGCCGGTGCACCACACGGGGATGCGGGTCGAAGGTGATGGCCACGGAGGTCGCCCCGGAACCACGCGCGGCGGCGACGACCTGGTCGAGGACCTGGAGGTGGCCGCGGTGCACGCCGTCGAAGTTCCCGATCGTGACCACGGAGGGTGCGGGATTCTCCGGTACGGCGGCTAGGCCGTCCCAATAGTGCATGCAGTCCCTCCGCTCCGGCTCATCACTCGATTATCCACCCCCTCAGGGGCGGCTTTCCACTCCGACGCGGGGGCGGTGAGCCAGCAGCCAGGCCAGGCCCAGGATCGGCAGGATCAGGGGGATGTACCCGTACCCGGCGCCGAAGCGGCTCCACACCGTGTCATCGGCGAACAGCTGCGGGTCCAGGAGCGTCCAGAGCCCGACCCCGACCACGCCCACCAGCTCGATGCCCACCGCCACGACCGAGACGTACCAGGCCGTCCGGCCGGAACGAGCCAGGGACAGGGTGGCCACGATGTAGACGGCGGCGGCGAATGCGGAGAGCAGGTAGGCCAGCGGCGCCTGCTCGAAGTGCGTGGCGATCTGGAAGATCGAACGCGCGAAGGAGGACAGGGCGAACACGGCGTAGACCATCACCAGGATGCGGCCAAGCCCCTGGTTCCGCCGGGGCTTGTTTCTCTCGTGGGTCTCCGCCTCAGCCAAACCAAATCACCTGCAGTCTGTACAACATCACGAAAATCGTCGGCCCCACGGCGGCCATCACCAGATTGGACCAGCGCGTCTTATCCGTGACGGCCCACACCACGGCGACCAGGGAGACCACGAGGGCCGTCAGGACATAGCCCCAGAACTCCCAGAGCTCCCCCTGGAGGGGCTCGCCTCCGGCCTGGCGGACGATCGCGCCCACGCCGTAGACGATCAGGAAGAGCTCCACCGCGGCCACCGAGAGGATGGAGAGGTCATCCGGGAAGGTCCGGAGGAAGGTCATCACCACGCAGATCAGCAGCGAGGCGGCACACAGCGCGGTGCCGACCCAGAACCAGCCGTCGGTCGCCACCTCGGTCACGTCCGCTCACCGTCCTGGGCGGGTGCCGAGGCTGGTGAGGGGGCCGGCGATGGAGCTGGCGCGAAGACGATCTCCGGCTTGGCCGAGAGTGATTCCGGGCGGCCCTGGCGCTCCTGATCGGAGATCAGGGCGACGACGGTGCCGTCCGGTGCCTGTGCGGCCACCATCCCCTCGGTGCCGGTGGCCTCGATGCGCCGCCCGAAGGACAGCTCGGAGGCCTCCTCACCGGTCAGCCGGCGCACAGGGAACAGCCCGGCTGCGGCGTCGGAGAGCTCGGTGGAGGTGAAGCTGACTGCCAGCTCCTCGAGGGTCACCGCCTCGGCCACGGAGAACGGCCCGACGGCGGTGCGCCGCAAGGCGGTCAGGTGGCCTCCGGTCTCGAGGGCCTCCCCCACGTCCCGGGCCAGAGCACGGATGTAGGTCCCCGAGGTGCAGTCCACCGCGACGTCCAGGTCCACGGTGGTGCCGTCCTCGGCGCGCCGGTACCCGGTGACCTCGAAGCGGCGGACCGTGACGGGGCGGGCCTCGAGGCGCACGTCCTCCCCGGCCCGCACGCGATGGTAGGCGCGCTGCCCGTCCACCTTGATGGCGGACACGGCCGAGGGGACCTGCTGGATCTCACCCGTGAGGCCGGCCACGGCGGCGTCCACCCGTTCCGGGGTGACCGCGTTCGCGAGCCGGGTCTGGAGCACCTCGCCCTCGGCGTCGTCCGTGACGGTGGAGACCCCGAGACGGATGGTCGCCAGGTACGTCTTGTCCGTCCCCGTGATCGCCGTCAGCAGGCGGGTGGCCTTGTTGAAGCCCACCACCAGCAGGCCGGTGGCCATCGGATCCAGCGTTCCGGCATGACCGACCTTGCGGGTGCCGGCCAGCCGGCGGACCTTCCCGACCACGTCATGGGAGGTCCAGCCGGCTGGCTTGTCCACGAGCACCAGGCCGGAGGACTGGGTACCGGGAGCGCCCTCGGGCAGCTCCCGGTCCCGGGACTGCCTGGAAGACCTGGTCAACGTGCCGTGTCCTCGCTCCCGCCGTCCTCGCCGTCCTTCTTGTACGGGTCGGACTCACCGGCGAAGGAGGCGTTCTCCCGCAACCGGGCCAGCTCGGCGTCGCGCTCCTTGGCCTCGGCGAGCACCTCCTCGAGGTGCGCCGCGACCTCCGGGACCTCGTCGGCCACGAACTCGAGGGTGGGCACCAGCCGAATGGTGAGCTGGCGCCCGACCTCGTGCCGGATGGCGCCGTGGTGGGCCGCGAGGACCTCCCGGGCGCCCTCGGCCGCCGTGGCATCACCGAGCACCGTGTAGTACACGGTGGCGTGCTGCAGGTCGTTGGTCACCCGCACCTCGGTGAGGGTGATGGCCTCGGCCCGGTCGTCCTTGACCCGCTTGCGCAAGGCCTCGGCGACCAGGACCTTGATCCGTTGGGCCAACCGGGCCGCACGTGCCTGATCCACCATGGGACCGTCCTTTCTCCTTGGGGGGGATGGGCCGGCGCGTCAACTCAGACGCGCGGCTTCTCCTGCATCTCGAAGGTCTCGATGATGTCCCCGTCCTTGATGTCGTTGAAGCCGCCCAGGCCGATACCGCACTCGTAGCCCTCGCGGACCTCGGTGGCGTCGTCCTTGAACCGGCGCAGCGACTCGATCTTGAGCTTGTCCGCCACCACGTTGCCGTCCCGCACGAGGCGGGCGGAGGCGTTGCGGCGGATGAGCCCGGACCGGACCAACGTGCCGGCGATGTTGCCCCACTTGGAGGACCGGAAGACCTCGCGGACCTCCGCGGTACCCAGCTGGACCTCTTCGTACTCCGGCTTGAGCATGCCCTTGAGCGCGCTCTCGATGTCGTCGAGCGCGTCGTAGATCACCGAGTAGAAGCGCATGTCCACGCCCTCCTTGTCGGCCAGATCGGTGACGCGTTCGGCCGGGCGGACGTTGAAGCCGATGATGATGGCGTTGTCCACGGTGGCCAGGTTGACGTCGTTCTGCGTGATGGCACCCACCCCACGGTGGATGACGCGCAGCTGCACCTCGGCACCGACCTCGATCTCGAGCAGGGAGTCCTCGAGGGCCTCCACGGCGCCCGAGGCGTCGCCCTTGATGATGAGGTTGAGGGTGTCGATCTTGCCTTCCGCCACGGCCTGGTCGAAGTTCTCCAGGGAGATCCGCTTGCGGCGCTTGGCCAGCATGGCGTTGCGATCGGCAGCCTCGCGCTTCTCAGCGATCTGGCGGGCGGTGCGGTCATCCTCGGTCACCAGGAAGGTGTCACCGGCGCGCGGCACGGAGGACAGGCCCAGCACCTGGACCGGACGCGACGGCGGCGCCTCGGTCACGGTGGTGCCGTCGTCGTCGAACATGGCACGGACGCGGCCGTGGCCGTGGCCCACCACCATCGTGTCACCGACGCGGAGCGTGCCGGACTGCACGAGCACCGTGACGACAGCGCCGCGGCCCTTGTCCAGGTTCGCCTCGATGGCCACACCGCGGGCCCCCTTGTTCGGGTTGGCGGTGAGCTCCAGCGCGGCGTCCGCGGTGAGCAGGATGGCCGAGAGCAGTTCCTCGATGTTCAGGTTGTTCCGGGCGGAGACGTCCACGAACATCGTGTCGCCGCCGTACTCCTCGGGGACCAGGCCGTACTCGGCGAGCTGACCGCGGATCTTCTCCGGGGAGGCCTCGGGCTTGTCGATCTTGTTGACCGCGACCACGATCGGCACGCCGGCCGCCTTGGCGTGGTTCAACGCCTCGACGGTCTGCGGCATGACGCCGTCATCAGCGGCCACCACGAGCACCGCGATGTCCGTGACCTTGGCACCACGGGCACGCATGGCGGTGAACGCCTCGTGGCCCGGGGTGTCGATGAAGGTCAGGCTGCGTTCCGTCTCGCCGTGCTGGAAGTCCACCTGGTAGGCACCGATGTGCTGGGTGATGCCGCCGGCCTCGCCCTCGATGACCTTGGTGGAGCGGATGGCATCCAGCAGGCGGGTCTTGCCGTGGTCGACGTGGCCCATGACGGTCACGACGGCCGGACGCTTCTCGAGGTCGTCCTCGGTCTCCGCTTCTTCCTCGGCATCGAGGTCGATGTCGAAGGCCTCCAGGAGCTCCTTGTCCTCGTCCTCCGGGGAGACGATCTCGATCTGGTAGCCGAGTTCCTCCCCGAGCACGCGGAACGTCTCCTCGTCCAGGGACTGGTTGGCGTTCGCCATCTCGCCCAGGTGGAAGAGCACGGTCACCAGCGACGCCGGATCCGCGTTGATCTTCTCGGCGAAGTCACTCAGGGACGAGCCGCGGCGCAGGCGGAGCTGGGTGCTGCCGTCACCACGCGGGACGGAGACGCCGCCGACCGACGGTGCTGACTTCTGCTCCAGCTCCTGACGCTTCGCGCGCTTCGACTTGCGCTGCTTGCGACCACCGGGACCACCGCGGCCGAACGCACCCTGGGTGCCACCGCGTCCGCCACGGCCGCCGCGCGGGCCACCGCCACCACCGGCGGGACCGGTGCCACCGGGGCCGCCACCGGGACGGCCACGGCCGCCACCACCCGGACGGGCGGAGGCCGGCTGCGGCTTGTTGATGTGGCCGGGCATCATGTTCGGGCTGGGACGTGCGCCACCCGGCTTCGGGCCACCGGCGGCTGCGCCGGCACCGGCCGGACGGGGGCCACCGGGGCGAGGACCACCGGCGCGCTCACCGGCGTCCGGACGGCCCGATCGCATGCCCTGCTTGGGTGCGAAGGGGTTGTTGCCCGGACGCGGACCGCCGGGGCGGGGGCCACCGGGGCGCGGGCCACCGGAGCGTTCGCCGCCACGCTCGTCAGCGCGGGGCGCGGACTGCTTGGAGGTGAACGGGTTGTTGCCGGGCCGCGGGGCGGCCGGCTTGGTGCCGCCCGGCTTCGGGGCGCCCGGACGGGCCGGGGTGGCCGGCTTCGGCGCGGAGGGCGAGGCCGGAGCCGCCGGAGCGTCCGGAGTGGACGACGCGGCGGGGGCGGGAGCCTCCGCCGGTGCAGCCGGTGCAGCCGGTGCAGCCGGGGCTGCCGGCGCCGCGGGAGTCGCAGCCGGTGCCGGAGCCGGTGTGGCCGGCTTCTCGGCCGCGGGGGCGGCCGGTGCCGGAGCCGGTGCGCCGGGCTTCGCGGCGGACGGGGCGGCGGGCTTCTCCGCTGCCGGAGCCGGAGCCGGGGTGGCCGGCTTCTCCGCCGCGGGGGCGGCCGGGGCCGGGGTGGCTGCCGCTGGCTGGGCGGCGGCCGGCTTGGAGGGAGTCTTCGGTGCGGCGTCCGCATAGGCGGATCGCAGCTTCTTGACCACCGGGGGTTCGATGGTCGAGGAGGCGGAACGAACGAATTCGCCCATGTCCTGAAGCTTGTTCAGGGCCTCCTTGGATGAAATGCCGAGCTCTTTGGCGAGCTCGTGGACGCGGACCTTAGCCACGGTTCTCCTGTTCTGGTCCGCGTCGTGGCCTGGAGGGGAGCCTCAGCTCCCCCGGGCCGTGTCAAGCGGACCGTAATGACGGGTGGTGTTCATCGTTGGGCACTCATCGTGTGGTGCTCATCGGGTTTCCATCAGATCTCTGACCCGCTTTCGTTCTCGGTCTTCAACACCGGGGCATCTGGATGCCCGGCGAACAGTCCGGCCAGGGAGGTCGCATCCACACGGCCTCGGAAGGCCCGGTTGAATGCGCCCCTCTTCAGGGCGGCCTGCAGGCAAGCGTGATCCGGGTGGATCCAGGCCCCTCGGCCCGGCTTGCGCCGGCGCCAGTCGGGAACCACGAGTCCGGGACTCGTGATCTCCTCCAGCGCCAGACGCACCAGCTTGGTGTGGTCCTCTTTCCCCCGGCACCCGACGCAGGTGCGCACCGGGGTGTGTGCCTGCATGGAGGAGCCTGTTCCGTCAAGGAAATGGAAATGGACCTGGCCAGTCTACCTCAGTCGGTCCGGTGGGCCAGCAGGTGACGGCACCGGGCGGGGTTCAGGCCTCTTCGCCGGAGATGTCGATCCGCCAGCCGGTCAGCTTGGCGGCCAGACGGGCGTTCTGCCCCTCCTTGCCGATGGCCAGCGAGAGCACGTCCCGCGGAACGACCACGCGGGCCGACCGGGTGGCCTCGTCCACGATCTCCACGGAGCTGACCCGCGCCGGGGACAGGGCGGAGGAGATGAAGGCTGCCGGGCTCTCGCTGAAGTCGACGATGTCGATCTTCTCGTCGTTCAGTTCGCTCATCACGGCGCGGACGCGGGAGCCCATCTCGCCGATGCAGGCACCCTTGGCGTTGATGCCGGCCTTGGTGGCCTTGACCGCCATCTTGGTCCGGTGCCCGGCCTCGCGGGCGAGGGCGAGGATCTCCACGGAGCCGTCGGCGATCTCGGGGACCTCCAGTTCGAACAGCTTCCGGACCAGCCCGGGGTGCGAGCGCGAGAGGGTGATCGAGGGGCCCTTGAGTCCGCGGCTCACGGCCACCACGTAGGCGCGCAGGCGCTGACCGTGGGAGTAGTCTTCGCCGGGGACCTGCTCCGGCGGCGGCAGGACGGCCTCGACCGAGCCCAGGTTCACCTGGATCATGTGCGGGTTGGTGCCCTGCTGGATCAGTCCGGAGATGATCTCACCCTCGCGGCCCTTGAACTGGCCCAGGATGTTGTCGTCCTCGGCGTCCCGCAGGCGCTGGAGGATGATCTGCCGGGCCGTGGACGCCGCGATCCGCCCGAAGCCCTGCGGGGTGTCGTCGAACTCGCCGACGGCCTGGCCGTCCTCGTCGATCTCGGTGGCCCAGATGGTCACGTGGCCGGATTTGCGGTCGATCTCCGCGCGGGCCCGGGACAGGGCGCCGGGTGACTTGTGGTACGCAACCACCAAAGCCTGTTCGATGGTGGGCACGAGGCGGTCCAGTGGGATCTCACGCTCGGTCTCCAGCATCCGCAGGGCGCTCATGTCGATGTCCACTCAGGCCTCCGAATTCAGTTCTTCGTCGGCAGCACTTGCGCCGCCGCGGGTCAACTCTACCTGCACCGTGGCCGGTCCCAGGCGGCCGTAGTCGTGCCGGACCGGATCACCGATCTTCGCGGGCATCCCCTTCTTTGCCCCCGGCTTGACCGGCACCAGGACGACGCCGGCCTCATCGGCGGCCTGGATGCGACCGGTCAGCCGACCGGTCGGCGTCGGGGCGGACGACTCGGACGAGGCAGCAGGCGACGCGTCCGGCGACCGAGAGGAGCCGTCGTCGGGCCGGACCTCGACCGAGACCAGCCGACCGACGTTGCGGCGCCAGTGCCGCGGCTCCGTCAGGGGACGCTCGACGCCCGGGGAGGACACCTCGAGCTGGTACGGCTCGGTACCGAGCTCGGGCAGGTCGGTCCCCGCCGCATCGAGCGCGGTGGAGATGGCCCGGGCCGCCTCGGCGACCTCGTCCAGATCCAGCCCGGCGGTGCCGTCGGCGTGGTCCACGACGACCGTCAGGATCAGCTGACCCGGCTCGCCGTCGACCGTGGCCGCCTCGAAGTACAGGCCGGTGGACTCCACGGCGGGCGCGACCAGGGCGGCCAGGGGGGTGCGTTCAGGGCGTTCGGTGGCAGGTTCGGTGGCGTCGTGCATGGGTCCATTCAAGCCCAGTCGGCAACAAAGTCGTAACCGAGTTTGACGATCAGGAGGAACACCACCACGAGGAACACAATCCGGATGAAGCCCGAGCCGCGCTGGATGGCCATGCGGGCCCCGAGGTAGCCCCCGATCATGTTCGCCACCCCCAGGACGAGGCCCAGGCCGAGGAGGATGTGGCCGGAGGGCAGGAAGAAGGCGATGGCGCCGAGATTGGTGAACAGGTTCACGATCTTGGCCTGGGCCGAGCCCTGCAGGAAGGTGTAGCCGAGGATCGCCACCAGCGAGATCACCAGGAAGGTCCCGGTGCCCGGCCCCAGGACCCCGTCGTAGAAGCCGATGACGGCCCCGATGAGCAACGCCACGGCCAGGTGACGCCGGCCCTGGTACCGCAGTCCCGTGTCACGGCCCAGCTGGGGCCTGGCCGCCGTGAAGACGGCCACGCCGACCAGGGCCAGCAGGATCACGGGCTTGATGACCTCGGCCGGCAGCAGGGTGGCGACGATCGCCCCGCCGAAACTGCCTCCCAGGGCGACCACCGCCATGGGCAGGGCGGTGCTCAGGTCCGGGTGGATGCGCCGGTAGTAGGTGATGGCGCTGGTGGTCGTCCCGAAGACGGACCCCAGCTTGTTCGTGGCCAGCGCCTGGACCGGGGTGATGCCCGGGACCATGAGCAACACGGGCAATTGGAGCAGCCCTCCCCCGCCCACCACCGCGTCGATCCAGCCGGCGGCGAGACCGGCCACGAGGACCATCACGAGGGTGGCCGCGGTGATGTCCTCGAGGCCGGTCAGCACGGTCGTGTCTCCATGCTGCCGAGCGCCTAGGCGGGGCGGACGAGGCCGGTGATCACGGCGGCGGCGCCGGAGACCTCCACGTCCTGTGCCTCGCCCGTAGCCCGGTCCTTGACCTCGACCACGCCGTCGGCGAGACCGCGGCCGACGACCACGGAGGTCGGGATGCCGATGAGCTCGACGTCCGAGAACTTCACGCCGGCCGAGACCTTCTTGCGGTCGTCGTAGAGCACGGTCAGTCCCTGGGCCTCGAGGTCACCGACGAGCTGCTCGGCGGCGGCGAAGATCTCCTCACCCTTGCCGGTGGCCACCACGTGCACGTCCGCGGGGGCAATGGCGCGCGGCCACGCCAGACCCTTCTCATCGTGATGGGACTCGGCCAGGGCGGCGACGGCGCGGGTGACGCCGATGCCGTAGGAGCCCATGGTCACCACGACCTGTTTGCCGTTCTGGTCCAGGACCTTGAGGTCGAGGGCCTCGGCATACTTGCGGCCGAGCTGGAAGATGTGCCCCATCTCGATGCCGCGGCGCGTGTGCAGGGGGCCGGAGCCGTCCGGGGCCGGATCGCCGTCCCGTACCTCGGTGGCCTCGATGACGCCGTCCCACTGGAAGTCACGCCCGGCCACCAGCCCGAAGACATGCTGTTGCAGGGCGTTGGCGCCAGTGATCCAGGCGGTGCCGGTGACGATGCGCGGGTCCACGAAGAACGGCAGGCCGGATTCGTTGTTGGGACCGATGTAGCCCTTGACCAGGGACGGATGCCGGGCCAGGTCCGCCTCGGTGGCCTGCTCGACACCGGGCTCCCCGGCCACCTCGAGCAGCTCGCCGATGCCGGCCTCCAGGCGCTTGAGGTCCACGTCCCGGTCTCCGGGGACGGCCACGATGAACTGGCGGCGGTCGTTGCCGTCCAGCACCGCCGTGAGCACGACGCACTTGAGGGTGTCCGCGGCCTCCCAGGGCCGTCCCTCGCGGGGCATCAGCTGGTTGGAGACCTCCACCAGGGTGGCGATCGTCGTCGAGTCCGGGGTGTCCCTCGCCTGGGCCGGCGGCAGGTCGGCGAGTGCCGCCTCGTCCAACGGCGCGGGGACCACGGTGGTGACGGCCTCGACGTTGGCGCGGAAGCCGCCGTCGGACTCCACGAAGGTGTCCTCACCGATCGGTGAGGGGTGCAGGAACTCCTCGGAGCGTGAGCCGCCCATGGCCCCCGCCTGGGCCTGGACGGGGACGACGGCCAGGCCCAGGCGGTCGAAGATCCTCAGGTAGGCCCCGCGGTGGTCGGCGTAGGCCTGGTCCAGCCCGGCGTCGTCCACGGTGAAGGAGTAGGAGTCCTTCATGATGAACTCGCGCACGCGCAGCAGGCCGGCGCGCGGCCGGGCCTCATCCCGGAACTTGGTCTGGATCTGGTACAGGTACGCCGGCAGATCCTTGTAGGAGGAGTAGTGGTCCTTGACCAGGAGGGTGAACATCTCCTCATGCGTGGGGGCCAGCAGGAAGTCCGCTCCCTTGCGGTCCTTGACGCGGAACAGGGCGTCACCGTACTCCTCCCAACGGCCGGTGGCCTCATAGGGCTCCTTGGGCAGCAGTGCCGGGAACTGGACCTCCTGACCGCCGATCGCGTCCATCTCCTCGCGCACGATCTGCTCGACCCGGTTCTTCACGCGCAGCCCCAGCGGCAGCCAGGTGTAGGCCCCCGGGCCGGAACGCCGGATGTACCCGGCGCGGACCAGCAGCTTGTGGCTGGCCACCTCGGCGTCGGCCGGGTCGTCTCGCAGGGTGCGGAGGAACAGGGTGGACATGCGCAGGGGCACTTCGGGCTCCGATCGGTGGTGCTGGATGGCTGGGGTGCTGCCAGGATGAGGCCGGGGCTGGTTCAGCCGCCGAGCTCGGCGCGCAGGGCGTCGATGAGCTCCACGCCCTCGGCGGCCGTCTTCGGCTCACCGCCGGCCGCCGTCCCGGCGTAGCTGATCAGCCGCTCGCCGTCCTGGACGTACACGGTGGTGGAGGTGCTGTTGCCGGCTCCGGCGGGCAGCGAGGCTCCTTCGATGTCAACGGTGGTGCCGATGGTGATGGCCAGGGCGGCATCCCCCTCAGCCTCGATGTCCTCCACCGTCATGGTGGCCTCGGCGTTGAGGCCCTCGCCCATCTCCAGGGAGTAGCTCGGGCAGGCGGCGGCGAACTTCTCGAAGGCGGCCATGCCCTCGGTGGCCGCGGCGGCATCCGGGTACACGGATACGCTGAGCATGTCCGAGTTGGCCCCGCCGGTCTCGGTGGTCTCCACCACCACGCCGCCGGTCAGTTCCGTGCCCTCCGGCAGCTCACCGGTGGCGGCGTCCTGTCCCTCGGGCCCGCATTCGGCCGGCGTGACGGTGATGCCCTCGGTCAGGCCCTGGCTGGACTGCTGCAGTTCCTCGAGCTGGGCGCCGGTCACGATCTGGGTGCCCTCCCCGAGCACGGCCTTCAGGGCTGCCTCGACGTCGCCGGCGGCCGCTGCGTCCTCCGTGGACGACGCGTCCGGGGACGTGGTGGCGGAGGCGCCGCCCGTGGCGTCTTCGGTGGCTGACGGCGTGGCGGACACGCTGGCCTCGTTCGTGGCCTCGCTGCTGGCCGGAGCGCTGGACTCTGCCTCGTCCCCGGAGCCGCCGCAGGCGGCCAGGGAGAGGGTGAGCAGTCCGATGCCCACGGTCGCCGGCAGAGTGGTGGCACGGAATCGGGTGTGCTGGCGGTTCATGTCCTGTCCCCTCATAGCTGGTGGTGGCTCTGTCAACGCCGGGCCGCACGGGCTGGTCGGACGGACAGGAGCTAGGAAAAGCATAGGTCAAGCGCCCAGGCCCGGGGCACAGGATCGCGGGACCTACGCAGAGGAGCCCACAAGACCTACGGCTAGGTGCGTGGGTCAGTAATCGTGGGGTCGATCTTTAAAACGCCGGCGGATTGACCGGGCTGTCTCCTGGCGGGCTGGGAGAATCGGGTGATGG